>JBDTLC010000113.1:0-15029 GCA_039935015.1 Paralcaligenes sp.
GTGTCGATTGCCAAGGGCGGACTTGATCTGGACCAGCTGGCCGATGAAGACGAGAAAAAGCATCAGACTGAAGTGGCTGAAACGTTCAAGCCTTTGGTCGAGCGCTTGAAGGCGGCACTGGCCGAAAAGGTTAAAGACGTGCGCGTTACGGGGCGTCTGGTCGATTCTCCGGCGTGCGTGGTGGTAGATGCCAACGAACTTAGCCCGCATTTGCTACGCATGTTGCAATCGGCCGGGCAGACCGCGCCTGACGTCAAACCGATACTTGAAATCAACCCCGAGCATGCCTTGATTGCGCGCATACAAGCGGCATCTGATGCGGATTTCGGCGAATGGGCGCAGTTGCTGTTAGATCAGGCAATGTTGGCCGAAGGCGCGCATTTAAGCGATGCCGCCGAGTTTGTAAAGCGTATGAATCGGCTGTTGTTGAAGGATTGATGGGTGGGGGTGGTGGAAATGCGTTAGGGGTAGCGGCACCCCTTGTGGGTGCCACCACCCAATAACTACCAACCCCCTCAAACCCGCGGCAACTGCCGTTTGAACCATCTCGCCTCACGTCCGTACCGGCTCCAGTCAAAACTGGAGCCCGGATCGGTCTTTCGTCCGGGCGCAATATGTTCATGCCCACGTACGGCCTTCAGGGCATGGCGCACACGTAACGCTGCCGTCACCTCCGCCAGCGTTTGGTATTGCGCGTCAGTATAGGCTTCAGTGTCGGTACCTTCCAGCTCTATTCCTATCGAAAAATCGTTGCAGCGCTCGCGGCCTTCAAAGCTTGAAACCCCGGCGTGCCAGGCGCGCTGGCCGGTGGCAACGAACTGCACAATGGCGCCGTCGCGACGCACGAAGAAATGCGCCGATACGCGTAGATTGCGCAGGCGCTCGAGCCATGGGTGGGAACTGTAATCCAGACTGTTCAGAAACAGGTCGGCCACTTCAGTGCCGCCGAATACGCCGGGCGGCAGGCTGATGTTGTGTATGACCAGCAAGTAGGGTTGGCTGCCTGCCGGGCGGGCATCCTGGTTGGGCGATCTTGTGCAGCAGACCTTGCGCTGGGGCTGCAGCCAGCCGTGGCGGTCGAGTGCCAGCGCACTCACACGCGCTTGCCTAGCTTGGCGTGTTCCTGGCTGCACCAGGTCTGGCCGCTGATCAGTACGGCTTCGGAACGCGGCAAATGGATGCCGCAATGTTCACAACGCACCATAGATTCGGGGTGCTGAATAGGTGGCATATTGCGCCGTGGCTTTTGCTTGGGTTGGCGCGCGGCAGCCTGTTCTTGCGCACTTTGGTGGGCCAGGATGCGGGCAATGAATAGGCCGCCAATAATGACGACGACCCAGAATATAACTTTTCCCACATTAACCTCGTTGCAGTATTACGTCGAGCACAAAGCGGCTGCCGGTATAGGCCAGCAGTAAAAAAGCGAACCCTACCAGCGTCCAGCGTAAGGCTATGCGGCCGCGCCAGCCCCGGGCATAGCGGCCTAGCAGCAGTCCGCCAAACGTTAACCACGACAACAGCGTAAAAACCGTCTTGTGATCAAGTGGAAAGGGCTTGCCAGTAAGCCCCATGGACACCATAGCGCCCGAGATCACCGCCAAAGTCAGTACGAAAAAACCGATCCAGATCAGGCGAAACAGCAGGTGCTCTTGCACCAGCAGGGGGGGCATGGAGTCCAGCGCCCGACTAATGAAATTACGGTTGGCCACTTGTTCGACAGGCCGGTGCAGCTGCCGGTCTAGCGCGGCCATGAGCATGGCTTGCAGCGCCGCAACGGTGATCAGCCCATAGGCAGTTAAGGCTATCAGTAAATGCACGCGCAGCCAGTCGTTGTTGGCATGGGCCACGTCGTGGCCTTGCGGAAATAAGGCCGCGACGATGGCGACGACCGTGACCGCGGGAAGTAAAATAAGTAGCAGGCCGTCGATGCGTAAAACCAGGCTTTCAAGCCAGAAAATGATCATGCCTAGCCAAATGGCGGCCGACAGGCCCAGCGCCCAGCCCAGATGCAGGCTGTGGGGCAGTAATATGGACTGTTGCAGCCCAATGCCGTGCAAGATAATGGCGCTTAGCAGGCAGATGCGGCCCACTTTTCCTGCATAGGCCTGAGCGCCCCCGCGTATAAGCGGGCGCCAGAGTGAAACGGCCAAAATCGCATAAGCCAGTGCGGCGAGCGAGTGAAATACAATACCTGCAGACATAATCCCTGATATTCTGATTAGACTGGCAAGGGCATAATGCCCAACCCAGTGATTTTACCTTTATCCCCAGTGATCAACTAGTTTAAGCGAAACCATCGTAATGCTCGACAATCTAACTCAACGTTTATCGCGTGTGGTGAAAACCATGCGTGGCCAGGCCCGGCTTACCGAAGCCAATACGCAGGAAATGCTGCGCGAAGTTCGCATGGCGCTGCTCGAGGCCGATGTAGCCTTGCCCGTGGTGCGCGAATTCGTGGCCCGCGTCAAAGAACACGCCTTGGGTCAAGAGGTGGTGGGCAGCCTGAATCCAGGCCAGGCGCTCGTGGGTCTGGTGCATAAAGAGCTGACGACGCTGATGGGCGGCGACCAAAGCGCCCAGGAAAGTGAACTCTCGCTTGCCACGCAGCCGCCTGCCGTTATCTTGATGGCAGGCCTGCAAGGGGCGGGGAAAACCACCACGACCGGCAAGCTCGCCAAATGGCTGGCCGAAGGCGGGCACGTTCAAAACGGACGTAAAACCGGCAAGAAAAAGGTACTGGTTGTAAGCGTCGACGTGTATCGCCCAGCGGCTATCGAACAGTTGAAAACCGTGGCCGGGCAGGCTCAGGTCGATTTCCTGTCATCTGACCCATCGCAAAAGCCTGAAGAAATCGCGCGGGCTGCACTGGACTACGCCAAGCTGCATCACCACGAAGTACTTATCGTGGATACCGCCGGGCGTCTGGGTATTGATGAAGCCATGATGCGCGAAATTCGCGCCTTGCACGACTTGCTGAACCCCATAGAAACCCTGTTTGTGGTCGATGCCATGCAGGGCCAGGACGCGGTCAACGTGGCCAAAGCCTTCGCCGATGCGCTGCCGCTCACCGGTGTGGTGCTAACCAAACTAGACGGCGATGCGCGCGGTGGCGCCGCCTTGTCCGTGCGTCAGGTAACCGGCAAGCCACTTAAGTTCGTGGGCGTGTCGGAAAAGCTCGACGGCCTGGAGCCCTTTCATCCCGAGCGCATGGCGCAGCGGGTGCTGGGCATGGGCGACATCGTGTCGCTCGTCGAACAGGCGCATAAAAATGTCGATATCGCCGAGGCACAAAAGCTGGCGGCCAAAATCAAGTCGGGCAATCGCTTCGACCTGAACGATTTTCGCGACCAGTTGCAGCAGGTCAAAAAATGGGCGATATGGGGTCTCTGCTGGAAAAATTACCCGCGCAGTTTGCGCAAGCCGCGAGTCAAATGCAGGGCGGCCAAGCAGAAAAGCAATTGCGCCGCAGCGAAGGCATCTTGAATTCAATGACGCCCGCCGAACGCAGCAAGCCCGAAGTGCTCAAAGCCACACGCAAACGCCGCATCGCCGCCGGCGCCGGCGTGCCCGTGCAGGAAGTCAATCGCCTATTGGCGCAATTCGACCAAATGCAAGGCATGATGAAGCAAATGAAAAAAGGCGGCATGGCCAAAATGATGCGCGCCATGGGCGGCATGAAAGGTCTGGGCAAAGGCGGTTTTGGCGGCATGCGGTAACCGCGCTAGGACAATTTATGGCTGATGGCCGGCGGCACCCACAAGGGGTGCCGCTGCAACAAGCGCTGCTTCCACAGGGCCGTGCCATACCGCAAGGCGCCGGTATGTCAGGCAGGCCAAGCGAACTCGAGTCCGCTGTGTCAAGCACCTGAATTGGGGATACAAGGGGCGCACTGTTCGAACAAGACGCTTTGACCGGTCCAGTGGACCGGTCATCTTGTGAGTTTGCGCCCCGCCCCAATCCAGGTGCTTGACACAGGAAGCCCTGGCGCAGCCAGGGCCGGACGAGGTGAGCGGGCCTGCCTGACACACCGGCGCCGGTTTATATACCAGCGTCCGTAGAGGAAAACTGCAATGGCACCCACAAGGGGTGCCGCTACAAAAAGGTGCCAACAACTTCCTATCGGCTAAACCGATCCGTCGCTTCCAGCAGCTTCGCCAAAATACCCGGCTCATCAAACGCGTGACCCGCATCGGGCACCAGATGAAATTCAGCCTGCGGCCATGCCCTATGCAGATCCCAGGCCGTACGCGCCGGCGTGCAAGCGTCATAGCGTCCCTGGATGATGACGCCCGGGATATGCTGCAGAATATGCGCATTGCGCAATAACTGCCCTTCCTCCATAAACCCCTTGTTCACAAAATAATGGTTTTCAATGCGCGCAAACGCCAGCGCCGAGGCGTCGTCCGAGTGGGCTTGCTTATGTGATTCCTTGGGCAGCAAACTGATCGTTTGGCTTTCCCATTGAGTCCATGCATGAGCGGCCTCTATCTGTGCGCTGCGATCACTGCCCGTCAGGCGCTTGTGGTAGGCCGCGACCAAGTCCCCACGTTCGTCCGCAGGGATAGGCGCCAGGTAATGCTCCCATAAATCAGGAAAAAGCCACGAGGCCCCTTCCTGATAGAACCAGTGCACCTCCGACTCGCGCAGACCGAAGATCCCGCGCAGAATCAGTTCGCTGACGTGTTGCGGATGTGTTTGCGCGTAGGCCAGCGCCAGCGTCGACCCCCACGAACCGCCAAACACCAGAACTTTTTCCGCCTCCAGAACCTCGCTGCGCAAGCGTTCGATATCGGCCACCAAATGCCAGGTCGTGTTGTTTTCGAGGCTGGAGTGTGGCGTTGACCGCCCGCAGCCGCGCTGATCGAACAGCAGCACCTTGTAGCGTTCAGGATTGAACAGGCGTCGATGGGCGGGAGCACACCCGCTGCCCGGGCCGCCGTGCAAGAAAACGGCCGGCTTGCCTTGAGGGTTGCCGCATAGCTCCCAATAAATCTCGTGGCCGTCTGCTGTGCTTAAAAAACCGTGTTGATAGGGCTGGATTTCGGGATACATCAGGGCTGTTCCTTGCGGTTGAAAATCAAATCCCAAACACCGTGGCCCAGGCGTAATCCGCGTGTTTCGAACTTGGTCTGGGGACGGAAATCGGGGCGAGGCGCATAGCTTTCGCAACTATTTTGCAGACGCGGCTCGGCGCCCAGAACGGCCAGCATTTGCTGGGCGTAATTTTCCCAATCGGTGGCGCAATGAATATAGCCACCCGCCTTCAGACGACTTGCCAGCAGGTCGATGAAAGGTGGTTGAATCAGGCGGCGCTTGTGATGGCGCGATTTGGGCCAGGGGTCGGGAAAGTAGATATGAATGCCGGCCAGCGAATCGGGCGCGATCATGTCGCGCACGACTTCGACCGCGTCGTGCTGAACGATACGTATGTTTTGCAGACCCGAAGTTTCTATGCGCTTGAGTAGCGCGCCCACGCCCGCATTGAATACTTCGACTCCCAGAAAATTATCGCCCGATCGAGTTGCGGCGATTTTCTCGGTGGTTTCGCCCATACCAAAGCCAATTTCCAGGATGGTTGCCGCTTCGCGCCCAAAGACGTGCTTAAAATCTAGCGCGACAGGCCGGTAGGGCAGGGCCCACAGCGGCAGCAGGCTATCAAGCGCCTCTTTCTGCCCCGGCGTAATGTGGCTGCGGCGGTGGACAAAGCTGCGAATGTGGGCGGGGCCAGGGTGCGCCGCCAGCGCGTCGTCGGGCGCAGGGCTGGTCGAGGCTGGCGATAGACCACTCAAGGTAGATTCTGTGGTGTTCATGGGCGCAATTGTAGTCACTGCGGCTGGTTTGCGTGCGGGCCCCGTACAGGCGTTATAATGCCAGCGCTGCATTTTCTGGCTGAAGGCTGGCCACGTAAATTTTCGGCGCAAGGCGGGTGTGGTTCAATGGTAGAACGCGAGCTTCCCAAGCTTAAGACGAGGGTTCGATTCCCTTCACCCGCTCCATTCGACAGGGTGGGGCAATCCCCTGCGCTAGGTGCGGTTGGCTGATTTGCGAAACTCTGTATGAGCTGAGAACGCTACCGCTGTTAGATTCACCTCAGCGCTTGTAATACTTGCTTTGTGTGCTGCGTTCTATGTCGCGTTTTATTCGACACCGCTGCTGATATCGACGCGGGCGACTCGCACCGGATCGAAATGCGTCGTGACGTCCAGCACGGGTTCGTGGTCCATGACCCGTTTGCGCGCCTCATCAGCGATCGCATGACCCTGTGCAATGGTGAGTGTTGCATCCATTTCAAGGTCGACTTCAACCCAGATCATATCGCCCATCTTGCGGGTTTTCAGGCCGTGTATGCCTTGTACGCCCGGAGTAGACGCGAGGTGGGTACGGATCCGGCCTTCGGTTTTCAGGTCCACAGCTTGGTCCATCAGATCGTTGAACGCATGGAAAAAGAATTTCCAACCCATGCGGGCCACCATCAGCCCGACGATAAGGGCGGCCAGTGGGTCGGCCAGAGGGAAGCCGCCCAGATTGGCAATAATACCGATGGCCACCACCAACGAAGAGGCGGCATCCGAACGCGCATGCCAGGCGTTGGCGACCAGCATGGACGAGCGCACGCGCTGCGCAACCCGCAGCATGTAGTGAAACAACAGTTCTTTGGACACCAGCGCAATCACGGCGACAGCCAAGGCGATGCTGTGCACCCGGGGGATAAGAGCAGGGTCTTGCAGTTTGTTGAACGCCGTCCACAGCATGCCTATGCCAACCGCCAGCAGCAGTGCGCCCAGGCTGAGCGACGCGGCGGTTTCAAAGCGCCGGTGCCCGTAGGGGTGCTCGGCGTCGGGTGCTTTTTGACTATGCTTGTTGGCAATTAAAACGACCCCGTCCGACACCAGATCCGACAACGAGTGAATGCCGTCGGCGATCAGTGCTTGCGAATGCGCAAACACGCCTACAACCATCTGGATAATCGTCAGGACGATATTGACGGCCACGCTGACTAGCGTGCTGCGATACCCCGCTACCTGGCGCGTTGAGTCAAGGCCTGTGTCCATATCAGACCATTCCTAATTGATGCGCATGCCGGGTGAAGCGCCCGCCCAGGGCTCTAGAATATAGATGCCCGCGTCGGCCTTGTCGTCAGCATGGCTAGCTGCGAGCACCATGCCTTCGGAAATGCCGAACCGCATTTTGCGCGGCGCCAGGTTGGCCACCAGCACGGTAAGGCGGCCGATCAGATCTTGCGGCGCATACGCCGACTTGATGCCCGAAAATACCTGTCGGTAATGGCCTTCACCTGCATCAAGGCTTAGGCGCAGCAATTTGTCTGAGCCTTCGACTACTTGGCAATCGATGATTTTGGCAATGCGTAGGTCTATTTTTCCGAAATCTTTGATGTCGATGGTTTCGGCGATGGCGCTGCCGCCAGGCAGCGGGGCGGCGACTTCGGGCGGTTCGAACAAGGCGTCAAGCATTTTGGGATCAACTCGTTGCATCAGGTGCTTGAATGGGGCAATGTGGGTGGGCAATTGGTCGGCGTCCGACCATTGAAAGGCGCGTGCGCCCGCAAACAGTTCTAGCGCAACGGTTTGCGTCAGCACAGGCAGCACCGGGCTCAACATCACCGACAACGCTTTAAACCCGGCCAATGCGCGGGAACAGACATCTTGCAGCGCCGCTTTTTGCGCGGCATCGGCTCCTGCAATGCCTTTGGCCAAAACCCAGGGCTGGGCCGTGTCGAAGGCCTGATTGATTCGGTCGGCATAGCCCATGATGCTGCGTATGGCTCGGCCGTATTCGCGTGCCTCGAAGTCAGCCTGCACGCCCTGGGCCATTTGCCGCAGTTCGCCTTGCAGCGCTTGCGTGTCGCCCTGGTAGCCCAGTTGCCCGTCGAAATGTTTGCTGATGAAGTTGGCAGCGCGACTGGCGATATTGACGTATTTGCCTATCAAGTCGCTGTTGACGCGGGCGATAAAATCTTCGGGGTTGAAGTCCAGGTCTTCGACGTGCGAGTTAAGCTTGGCGGCAATGTAGTAGCGCAGCCATTGTGCATCCATGCCGAGGTCCAGGTAACGCAGTGGTGAAATCCCCGTGCCACGGCTTTTAGACATTTTTTCGCCGCTAACCGTAATGAAACCATGCACGTTCAGTGCGTCGGGCGTTTTGCGCCCGGCAAATTTAAGCATCGCCGGCCAAAATAGTGCGTGGAAGTACACGATGTCTTTGCCGATGAAATGTACTTGTTCGGTATTGCCTTGCGGGTCGAGCAGTGCGTCGAAGTCTAGACCCTGTTTGGCGCAATAGGCCTGGAGGGACGCCAGATAGCCCACGGGAGCGTCGAGCCAGACGTAAAAGAACTTGCCTGGCGCGTCTGGGATGGGAATGCCAAAGTAGGGGGCATCGCGCGAGATATCCCAATCGGCCAGATTGGACTGGCTGTCAGGCTCGCCGCTGCCGAGCCATTCGCGAGTTTTCGCGAGCACTTCGCTTTGCAGGCGTTTTTGCCCGTTGGCATTGCTGCCTGTCGTCCAGCTTTGCAGAAACTCGACGCAGCGCGGGTCGGAGAGCTTGAAGAAAAAATGCTCTGACGACTTGAGCACGGGTCGGGAATTAGTCAGTGTGGAGTAAGGGTCGATCAGGTCGGTGGGTGCATACACGGCGCCGCAAGATTCGCAGGAATCACCGTACTGATCTTTGGTGTGGCAGTTGGGGCATTCGCCCTTGATGTATCGGTCGGGCAAGAACATGCCTTTAACCGGATCGTAAAACTGTTCGACCGGACGGGAAAAGATCAGGTTCGCATCACGCAGGCGGCGGTAAATGTCTTGCGACAACGCTACGTTTTCTGTCGAATCGGTGGTGTGCCAGTGATCGAATCGAATATGGAAGCCGTTCAGATACTGAGGGCGTTCGCTGGCATAACGCGCCACCAGCTCTTGCGGGCTGATGCCCTCGCTTTCGGCTTTGAGCATGATGGGTGCGCCATGCGCGTCGTCGGCACCGACAAAGTGCACGGTATGCCCGGCCATGCGCATCGAACGAACCCAAATATCGGCTTGGATGTATTCCATGATGTGACCAATATGAAACGAGCCGTTGGCGTAGGGCAGGGCAGTAGTAACAAATAGCGTGCGCGACATGTGTGATGCGTATCAAAAAGGGAAAGAAAGGCGATTTTAGGGCATTCGTGCCCTGGCGTGCAGCGCCATGGGCCAGAATGTGGCGCACTTTGTGAGGCAGCCATGGGCTGCGGCGGCTTCAGGCAGACGGTAGAATAAGCTGCGCCTTACGGGATTTCGCGCATTTCGACGTCGACCACGTCTTTGTTTTTAAACGTATTTTTGTTGCCCCGTGGCTGGTGGCGCTGCGTCCAGTAAGCGCGTGCCCCAAAAGGGCGCCCTTTCACAAGGGCGACCACATACAGGACAGCCACGGCTATAGCCGTGGACGCCATGAAAATGAACGCCATCATTGCACCGAAAATAGCCAGCACTAGAAAGAAAGCGATGCGAAGTATTTGATTAAATGTATTCATCTTGTGTATATAGACCGCGCTGCACTGAAAAAATTCCCGCCAATCCGCTATTCTTTAGGGTATAGAGATTGTAATCCCCTAAAAAGGTCTGGAATGTGATGAGTGTGAATCTGGAACAAATACGTGAAGTCCTGGCGCAGGTAATTGACCCCAATACTGGAACCCCCCTGGGTTTAACGCCAAAAAACAGCACGATCGTGCTCGAAGAGTCTGAGTTAAGTCTTACTTTAGCCCTTGGCCAGGGTTTGCACAATCGGCAGACGGAATTGCGTAAACGCATCGAAACTGCGCTGGCGCCGCAGGGCTTGAATTTGAAAGACCTGCGTATTACCCGGGCCGTCGTGGCAACCCATGCGGTGCAACAAGGCTTGAAGCCCTTGCCGTCGGTGCGCAATATTATTGCCGTGGCCTCTGGCAAGGGCGGCGTGGGCAAGAGCACGCTATCTGTCAACCTGGCTTTGGCGCTATCGGCGCAGGGTGCCCGCGTGGGTTTGCTCGACGCCGATATCTACGGCCCTAGCGTCCCGATAATGCTGGGCCTGTCCGACCGCCCCAAAAGCCAGGACGGCAAAACCATGGAGCCGCTGATCGGGCACGGGCTGCAGGCCAATTCTATCGGTTTTCTGATAGATCCCGACTCGCCGGCCATATGGCGCGGCCCGATGGTGACGCAGGCGCTTGAGCAGTTGCTACGCCAGACCAATTGGGACAATCTTGATTATCTGATTGTCGATATGCCCCCTGGAACGGGTGATATCGCCCTGACCATGGCGCAGAAAGTACCGCTGACGGGTGCCGTCATCGTGACGACTCCTCAGGATCTGGCGTTGGCCGATGCGCGCAGGGCCTTGCGCATGTTCCAGAAAGTCAATGTACCGGTGCTGGGAGTGATCGAAAACATGTCGGTACATATTTGCTCTAACTGTGGGCATGCCGAGGCGATTTTTGGCCAGGACGGAGGCAAAGACATGGCGGCCGAATTCAATTTGCCATGGCTGGGCGCACTGCCTCTGGTCATGGATATTCGCACGCAGACCGAGTCGGGCACGCCCACTGTGGTGGCCGACCCTGGCGGCAAATACGCGGCCTTGTACCTGGATATTGCCCATAAGGTGGCCGCGATCGTGGCTGATCTGCCGCGCGACACAGCGGGCCAGGCACCCCCCGTTGTCAGGCATTAATGGCTGTGATGCGTGCGGGCGCCGCCTGCCTGTTGATGGCTCTGGGCCTGGGCTATGATGCCTGGGCTGCAGCGCCCGAAGTGGTCATCGACCCCGGAGGGGTGGGCCCTGCGGCCCTGCAGTCGATTACCAGCTCGGTCGGTGTGATCACCCGCCTGGCGACCGATCAGGATGCAAGCGAGTTATCGCGTTTACGGCGTCGAGCGCGCGACGCCACCATATCGGCGCTTCAAACTCAGGGGTATTTTTCGCCCAAGGTAACGCTGGATGTCGGCCAAGACGTGGGTGGCGAAACCTGGGACATCACTATCGAGCCCAACGAGCGCACCAAGGTCGAATCGGTCGATCTTGCATTCAAGGGGCAGATTGCCACGCCCGAATTCGCGCCGCGGATTACCCTGATCAAGAATCATTGGGAGCTCAAGGCCGGCCAGCCCTTTGTCAATGAAGATTGGCATCAGGCCAAGGCCGCGCTCATGGATAATGTGACCAGCAAAGATTTCTTTCTGGCACACGTACTCAGCTCACAGGCCAGAATTGATGCCGATTCAGCCCGCGCCGACTTGCACATGGATGTGGATAGTGGGCCGCGCGTGCGCCTGGGCACGATGAAGACCACGGGTTTAAAGCGTGTGCCGCAGGAATTGATCGATCGTTATGTGCATTACGAACCTGGCCAACCCTACGACCAGGCTCAGTTGGATAATTGGCAGCAGGCCCTGGAGTCCACCGGTTTTTTTCGGGGTGCGTTCGTTACGCTTGATAGCAATCCGGCCAACCGTACCGTTTTGCCCAATGGCGAGGTCGAGTTGCCCTTGCGGATACGCGTGTCCGAAGCGCCCGCGCGGCGGCTCTCTACGTCGCTGGGGGTAGATAGCGATAACGGCGTGAGAGCTGAAATCTTGTATCGCCAAAATGTGGTGTTTGGGCAGCCTGTGTGGATAGAAACGGGTGCCGGAGTCGACAAGAATCGCCAACGGGCGTTTTACGATGTGCACTTTGCGCCTACGGCGAGCGGCTATCAGGATAGCGTGGGGGTGCTTTACAGTCATTCTGATCTCGAAGGGCTGGATACGAGCCGTGTCGGTCTGGGGTGGAAACGCAAGCTGCAGCGCGATGCCGGTGACGGCAGCCGCGTACAGTACGAAACTCAATGGGCGCTGTTGGCCGCTTACGATAAAACCAAAATCGCCGATTTCGGGAAGTATGAAGTTCCCACCATGGTCGGAACGTGGGACTGGTTGCGCCGCGACGTAGATAATAAGTCTGATCCGCGCGAAGGTAACCTGATCGCCGTGGGGTTGGGCACCGGGGTTACTCTGGATCGCGGCGAACCATTCTATCGATCCAGCATACGGGCTCAGAAATGGTGGCCGGTCGGCCGGCGCGACGTTCTGACCGTGCGAGCCCAAGTGGGCAAGGTCTGGTCGCATACAACGCGCCTGCCCGAAGACTTTGGCTACCGCACCGGAGGCGCCAATACCATTCGAGGCTACCGCTATCAGAGCATTGGTATCGCGCAAGGGGCTGCGATTGTCGGCGCGCCAGCGTTGGCCGTAGCCAGTATCGAGTACATACATTACTTCAACGAACGTTACGGGATGGACGTATTTGTGGACGCCGGCGACGCGGCGGCCTCGTTTGGCCAGATGAAGCCCGCGGTAGGCTATGGTGTAGGGGCGGTGCTGCGCACGCCAGCAGGCCCGTTTTACGCCGATCTGGCCTATGGCCAGCGTGACCGTAAATTGCGTATACATTTTTCCCTGGGTATTGCGTTTTGAGCGCGTTGTTGCGATGGCTTCGGCGTTTGTTCATCGGGCTTGGCCCGGCGGCTGTGCTATTGATGGCGGTTGCTTGCGGCTTTGTGTATTGGTGCGTCGCGACCGATGCGGGCACTCGTTGGGTGGTTCAGACGGCGGTCACGCAGCTTGATGGCCAGGTGGAGGATGTCGAAGGATCGATCTGGGGCGGGGTGCGCATAGGGCATTTGAATCTTGCCTTGCCTGAAGTGGCCATCAAGGCAGAAGGCTTGCAGCTACATGTCGCGTGGGGCGAATTTCTGGATCGCCGCTTGCACATACGCTTGTTGGTAGCCGATCAGTTGGAGCTAGACGTGCATCAAACGCCGCCTGTGCCCGATGCGGCGCCGTTTAAGCTTCCGCCATTGCCGGTTGGCGTTGTGCTGGATCGATTTGCGCTGGGTACGTTGAAGCTGCAGTTCGATGGCCAGCCTGCTGTCATGTCGGTGAAGGACGTGGTCGCTTCGCTTTCGATGGCCGGTAAGGGGGCGCAAATAGCGGTGCATCATGTTGGCATCGGATACGAATCCATGAATCTGGATCTGGATGGCGAATTAAAGCTGCTGGATCTGGCCGACCCTTGGCCCATGCAAGGACGCTTCACCCTGCACGCGCGAGGGCTGCCGTCCGATTCGATCTTGTGTGCACGCCATTTTATTCCGACGATTCCAGAGGGCGACAAGGAAAACGCGACGGCCGAGGCTTGCGTGGTAGATGTGCAGACTACTGTCGACGGGTCGCTGGATGCGCTGAAGGTGGTGCTGGCCGCGCATGGCCAGGGTCTGACGCTCGATGGCCATGCCAATCTGACGCCGCGTGCCGGGTTTCCCTTGCATGACGCGATGCTGGGTCTGCATCTGCCTGATGGCTCGGCACTGCAGGCGCAGCTGCAATGGAGCCGCCAGACCACGGGCCAAGATGTGGAGGATCGCATACAGGGGTCGCTGGCCAGCACCCGATTGAACCTCGGTGAAATTTTGGGTGCTGCCATTCCGCCTGCCCTGCTGACGTCGACAATAACGTTTGATACCCGTTTGCGCAATCAGCACGATCTGGTTTCGGCCGACCTGGATGTTCAGTTCGACCCGGCATCACGTTGGAACAAGCAGGCCTTGTCGGGCGCAATCAAGGCCCGGATTACGAATGCAGCGGTAGCGTCGGCGACGCCGGCTGTGGCAACATCCGTCGCAGCGCCGGCCGCCTCTGATCTGTGGAAATTCTTGATGATCGACGAGATGGACATGGATGTGCGCCTGGGGCGGAACCGGCTGCGCGCGCAAGGTTCATTAGGTCGGGACGCCAGCCGTCTGAAGATTGACTTGACCGCGCCTGAGCTGGCGGCGTTTTGGCCTAAACTCACGGGCGCAACGACGTTGCAAGGTGAAGTAGGCGGCTCCCTGGCCAAACACAGCGTCGATGCGAAGTGGAGCTATACGCCCGCGCGTGTCCACGAGCGCAGCAAATCTGTATCGGCACCCAAGCCTGCGTCGACCGTTAAATCCGTAGCCGCACCCCTTGTGGGTGCCGCAACGAACGCGCCAGCACGCAGCAAATCCGCAGATACGGTGTTGTGCGCCAAGGCCGGTAAAAATGGCAGCCACAAGGGCTGCCGCTACAAAAATGTACCCATGACCCGCGTCAAAGCCGGTCGTCCTCTGGTCCAATCCCAAAGCAAAGGTTCAGCGGTAGCTCCAACCCAACCTCCAGCCAAAAATCAACCGGCAGCTTCCACTCAATCTCCGATTCAGGCCCACATTGTGGCTACCGGATCCTGGGGATCTTCGAATAATGGCCCCGCTGATTGGCGCGGCAAGGTTGATCTTCTGCAGGCCAGCACAGACGGAATTAGTGCACGCTTGCAAAGCCCTGTGACCATTTCTTTCGCCCCCGACGCAGTGGCGCCGGCCTGGCAATGGCAGGTGGGGGTGGCCACGGTTGCACTCGAGTTGCCTTCGAAGAAAAGCTTTTCGATCCAGCACCAAGGCTCGCGCGGCTCGCCGGGGCGCTGGGAAACGCAAGGCGTTATCGCTCATCTCGCCCTCTCGCGCAGCGACATTGACGCGCTACAACAGATCTGGGGCGGCGCTCCACAGCAAAAACCGGATCGCGGCGGCGTCAACACCCACGTCAAGCGTGGCAACAGATCGCAAGAGGTCGTGTTTGGAGCGGACTGGAACGTGAAGTTTGCTGGCACCCTTAGTGGCCATGCCCAAATCAAGCGCTTGTCGGGTGATATCTTTGTTCCGGGAGATCCAGGCTTTATGCTAGGCCTGCAGGCATTGACATTGGGGGTAAGCGCCAGCCGGGCGGGTGCTGCGTCAAGCCGCATAAGCGCCGATCTGAATATCCAGACTGCCAAACGCGGACGTATCACCGCCACTGGTACGACGACGCTGAAGACTCTGGCCAACGGTCAATTAAGCTTCGATCCGAACGCCCCCAAGACCGTGAAGCTTCACGCCGATATTGCCGATTTAAGCTGGCTTAGCCTGTTTCTGGGCAACGCGACCGACTTGG
>JBDTLC010000114.1:0-37978 GCA_039935015.1 Paralcaligenes sp.
GGCCGCATCCTTTATGGCCTGATCCAGGCCCAGTTCCCGCATGCCCTCGCGCAGCACTCGGGTCAGTTGTGCAATGCGGTGAATAAGGTCTAGGGGCTCGGCTGCAACGTGCTCGGAACTTTCAGAAACATTCATTACTTTTCCTCAGGCTCGGGCTTTTTCGAAAATCTTGTTAATCTTATCTTCCAGCGTAGCCGCCGTAAATGGCTTGACGACGTAGCCGTTGGCCCCGGCGTGGGCCGCCGCGATAATGTTATCTTTCTTGGCTTCGGCCGTCACCATCAGTACCGGAACTTTGGCCAGACCCGCATCAGCTCGAATCTGCGTAAGCATGGTCAAGCCGTCCATAACCGGCATATTCCAATCGGAAACCACCAGATCGAACGCACCGTTACGCAGCTTTTCAAGGCCCATAGCCCCATTCTCCGCCTCATCGACATTTTCGTAGCCCAAGTCTTTAAGCAGATTCTTGATGATGCGACGCATAGTGGGGAAGTCGTCAACCACTAGTATTTTCACGGCTTTCTGTACCACGTGTTACTCTCCAAAATAATAATCAGCCCAGAGTTATCGAACCCAATCAGACCCTATCGCCCTACGAGCCACAGCTGACTAGAATACGTCCGCTCATGTCGAGCAAAGACACCGCCTCGGCCGCAGCGCCAATAAGCAAGGCCTCGCGCGGCATGCCAAACACGACACAGCTCGCCTCGTCTTGGGCAAAGGTCAATGCCCCGGCCTTGCGCATCGCCAACAAACCTTGTGCACCATCTTTACCCATACCAGTCAAGAGGACGCCCACCGCATTCTTCCCCGCCACCGCCGCGGCCGAACGGAAAAGTACGTCGACCGATGGCCGATGCCGGTTGACCGGCTCGCCATAGTTCAGATCAACGGTGTAATGAACCCCCGATCGCGCAAGCTTCATGTGCGCCACACCACCGGGGGCCAGATAGACGTGGCCTGGCAACACTCGCTGGCCCTGCTCCGCTTCATGCACCTGAACGGTGCAAAGATTGTTCAGGCGTTGCACAAACGAACGGGTAAATCCGGCAGGCATGTGCTGAGTAATCAGTATGGCCGGGCTATTGGCTGGCAAAGGTTCCAGCACCTGGCGTATGGCTTCCGTGCCACCCGTAGAAGCACCGATCAGCACCAACTTTTCGGTTGAGGAAGGCCGATGCGTCAGGCGCCTGGGGGCCCGGGCCGCCGAATGGACCGTGCGCGGGCGAGACATCGCAGCAGCGCGAATTTTGTCAGCAATGAAATCGGAGTATCCAACCAAACCGTCGTGCAGACCGTGCCTGGGTTTGGTTATGATGTCGACCGCACCCAATTCCAGGGCGCGTAGCGTCGCCTCTGAATTGCGTTCGGTCAATGACGAGATCATTATCACGGGCATCGGCCGCAAACGCATCAGGCGCTCGAGAAAGTCCAGCCCATCCATGCGCGGCATTTCCACATCCAGAGTCAAGACATCGGGGTTATGCTGTTTGATCAACTCGCGCGCGACCAGAGGGTCTGGCGCGACCGCCACCACCTCCATATCGACATGGCTGTTAATGATTTCAGTCATCAGCCCACGCACCAATGCAGAATCATCGACACACAACACACGAATCTTTTTCATTGTTTCAGGGCCTTTCACCCAAAATAATTAACCCACACGTCAAGAATGGTTGTCGCCGCGTACTCTGACATACACTGTTTGGCCCTGTAAACGAAAAGCGTTGGTCAAATAAGTAAAGTTTTCCGAATGCCCCACACACAGCAAGCCACCCGGCATGAGTACCGTAGCCATGCGCTCCAGAATCTGTGCCTGGAATTCTTTGTCAAAATAGATCATGACGTTGCGACAGAAAATAACGTCTAATTTCATGCTGGTCGGCCAAGCGCGCGACATCAGATTGAAAACGCCAAACTGCACCATATCGCGTAGCGCCGGCTTGACACGAACCATGCCTGTCTGCGAGCCCGTGCCACGATAAAAATACTTCTTCAACTGCGCCTCCGGAATCGCCTTGGCCTGCTCCAAAGAGTAGACGCCCTGCTCGGCCCGCTCAATCGCTTGCGTATCGATGTCGCTGGCCCATATCGACACCTTGGGCCCGCCTTGGGGCCACGCGTCTTGCAAGGTCATGGCAATCGAGTACGCCTCCTCGCCCGTCGATGCCGCGCAGCACCAGACCGATAAAGGCTGTTTGCGGCCACGCGCCCACTTGGCCAAGGTATCGAAATGATGGGCTTCGCGAAAAAAAGCCGTGTGATTAATAGTGAAGGCATTTACAAAACAATCCCACTCGGGCGAATCGTCGTGCATCTCGAGCAGGTCAAGGTATTCATCAACAAAATTCTTGCCCAGACACTTGGCCCGCAGACCAAGGACGCGATCCGCCATTTCACGCTTGTGCTCACCAAGCACAATGCCGGCACGGGCACGCAACAGGCGAGCCACTCTATCAAAGTCATGCTCACTGGCTTGAGCCATTGCCTCAGCCGTGAAAGGAGCGCGAGGGGCGAGCAATGACATGGTTCAATACTGGCGAGCCAGGCTCGCAAAGCCGCGTTCCAGGGCGGGCGCCGAGACTACAGGGATCAGCTCGCGCGAGGCCTGTGCGCCGATCACCTCTGCCGTACTCAGCTTGAACACCGACACCGCCTCGCTTAACCGCGCAGCCTGCTGCTGCAACGACCCAGCCGCCGCCGCTGCCTCCTGCACCAATGCGGCATTTTGTTGTACCACCCCATCCATCTGCGTGACTGCCTGATTTACCTGTCCTATCCCCTCTGACTGCTCGCGCGAGGCCGATGAAATTTCTCGCATGATGGTTGTCACCCCTAGCACCGACCCAACCATCTCCTGCATGATCTGGCCTGCCTCCTTGATCTGTGTGGCCCCCACCCTCACTTTCTCCAACGATTCCTCGATCAGTACCTTGATCTCGCGCCCGGCCTGCGCACTGCGCTGCGCAAGAGAGCGCACCTCGCCCGCCACCACTGCAAACCCCCGACCTTGTTCGCCCGCCCGCGCCGCTTCCACCGCGGCATTCAAGGCAAGGATGTTCGTCTGAAACGCAATCGTGTCAATCACCGTCACGATCTCCGCTATCTCGCTCGAGCTGGAGGAAATTTCCTCCATCGTCCCGGCCAAGTCGCTTACTGCCTGAGCCTGGCGCTGCGCCACTTTCGACGCCTCTTGCGCCAACTTATCAGCCTGCTGTGCATGCTCCGTATTTTGTCTCACCGTGCTCGCCAACTCCTCCATGCTCGCCGCCGTCTCCTGCAACGATGCCGCCTGCTGTTCCGTGCGGCTACTCAAATCCGTATTGCCCATGAAGATCTCACGCGAACCCAGCGTGATCTCCTCGACCCCCGAGCGCACCGTCGTCACTGCGCACGTCAGGCTCTCCTGCATGCGCTTTAGCGACTCGTACAACACCCCAATCTCGTTACGCGTCTGCACCTCTATCCGCTGCGTCAGATCTCCGCTCGCTATCCGGTCAAAATGGCCCGCTGCCAAGCGCAAGGGTCGCAACACCATGCGTCCCAGAAATACATAGGCCAGGATCGCAATCAGGATAGCCACAGCCAGCGCCGCAGCCATCGCCTGACTCGCCCATGCAGAGAGCTTGGTTTCATGCGCGTAAGAAACATCGCTCTTGTCCTCCAGCGACGAGGTAAGATTATTCATGGCCAGCGTCAAGTCATCGTTCATATAGGAAGCCGTGGTCGAAAGAAGGGTTTCGTATTCCTTCACCTTGCCCTGGTCAAGCAAACCTATCAGCGGTTTGATGCCGTTTTTTGTCATGTCGTCGTAGGCGCCTATCGTTCTGTGATACCACCCCTCCGTGTCATCCATCCCTTTAGTCAGAGCCTTAAAGTTATTAAAAGCCGCCTGGGACTGTCTGGCCTCCTTGCGCGCCTGATTGATATATCCGCTCGCCTCGTCGCCCAAGGGGCCGACTGTAGCGCCAGCACTGCTGTCCGCGGCAGACACGTCAGCCGTTTTCTGGTTGTTCTTGTTAATGTAATAACTGGCTACCGCGTGGCTTAGCAAAGATTGCACATTCTTGTAATGCTCGAAGGCATCGCCCACTACGAGTCGAGCCCGCTGAGCCTGAGCCATCCGCGCCACAGACTGGTTGTTGGCGTACAGCGAAAAAGCGCCCAGCCCAGCGACTGCAATCAACATCAGCAAAAAGAAGACAAGCACCAGAGTCAGGCTGGTGCGAACTTTCATATGGGACAACTTCGATATTCCGCGCATGGACTTATATCCTTGTAAAAATCAGTCCGATCTATCCCGATAGCTATGCAGGATTTCCGCACCTGTTCAAACGGCCGCCTGTTCGACGAGCGACATTTCTTCGCTGGTCATGAGCCTTTCAATATCCACCAGGATCAACATCCGTTCACCAAGCGTGCCGATACCAGTCAGGTACTCGGTAGAAAAGGCCGTGCCAAACTGCGGCGCTGCACTAATTTGCGCAGGTTGCAGCACAAGCACATCGGATACGCCATCGACCACGACACCGACCACTCGTGAGCCCAAGTTCAATATCACCGCCACCGTCTGGTGGTTGTATTCGACATGTTCAAGATTGAACTTGATCCGCATGTCGACAATCGGCACGATGATGCCGCGCAGATTGGTGACCCCCTTTATAAAGTCCGGGACATTGGCGATCCGCGTCACGTTCTGGCTGTCGTAGCCGCGGATTTCCTGCACTTTTAAGATGTCGATGCCGTACTCCTGAGCCGCCAGGGTAAAAATCAGAAATTCCCGCCCAGTGTCATCGACTCGGTCTGAATTGAACTCAAACTTGTTAACCATCATGCTCTCCGATAACCCCATTGCTCGCTTAGGCAGCCAGTTCACACGTGACGCGTAGCAGCGCAAACACGTCGACAATCAGGGCGACACGGCCGTCGCCCAAAATCGTGGCGGCCGATACGCCCGGTATTTTTCGATAATTGGACTCAAGGTTTTTAACCACCACCTGATGTTGCCCAATCAGATGATCAACCAGCAACGCAAAGCGCACGTTTTCGGCTTGCAGAACCACAGCGATCGACTTTGAGATCTCGGTTTGAGCATTTTTTACCGAAAATACCTTATGCAGAGCGACCAACGGAAGATACTCGCCGCGCACGTACAGGACGTGCTCATCTTCGGAAATGCTGCGTATCTGGTCGGCGGCAGGCTGCATCGACTCCATCACGTTGCTCAGCGGCAAAATAAAGGTTTCGGCGCCTACGCGCACCGACATGCCGTCAAGGATGGCCAAAGTCAGGGGCAATATGATCCGTGTCGTTGTGCCCTGATTAGGGGTCGATGACAATTGAATACGTCCGCCCATGTCCTGAATATTGCGCCGTACCACGTCCATTCCCACACCGCGTCCGGAAATATCGGTCACCTGCTCAGCCGTTGAAAATCCTGGAACAAAAATTAGCTGCCAGACTTCCTCATCAGTGGCGTCGTCGCTCACCTCGATACCCTGCTGCGTAGCCTTTTTAAGGATACGCTCGCGATCCAGACCGCGGCCGTCATCAGACACTGCGATGATAATTTGCCCGCCACTGTGCTGCGCAGACAAGGTGATCTGGCCTATCGGATTTTTATTGCCGGCGATGCGGATTTCAGGCGTCTCTATGCCATGGTCAAGACTGTTACGCACCAAATGGGTCAGTGGATCGATAATTCGCTCGATCAGACTCTTGTCGAGTTCCGTCGCGTGGCCGTGAGTCTGTAAGTTGATCTGCTTTCCCAACCGGGACGCAGCCTCGCGCACGAGCCTGGGAAAACGACTAAATACGTAATCCATCGGCATCATGCGTACCGACATCACGGCTTCCTGCAAGCCCCGGGCATTGCGTTCAAGCTGCTCAATGCCATTAAGCAAACGATCGTGCATGACCGGGTCAAGCGTAGACGCCGTTTGCACCAGCATAGCCTGTGTGATGACTAGTTCACCCACCAGGTTTATGATCTGGTCGACCTTTTCGACCCCAACTCGAATCGTGCCCGACTCTTTGCCTGCTTTATGCGAAGCCGAGCGGAGTTGCGCCGCGGCGTCACGCGCCTGTCCAGACGTCGTGCCCGATGCTGCCCGCTTCGGGCCTTCCTGAACCTGCGTCTGGCTAGCGGCAGACACCCCATCAACCGGCGCCATCTCGCCAATGGCGGCAGCACTGGCATCCGCACCTAGGTCAAGCGATTTCGTCACAATTTGAACCTGATCGGCGTTTACGATAAAACAGCACACCGCCTCGATGTCGGCGGCCGAACAGGTAGTTTGCAGGCTCAGGGTCAGCACGTTGTCACTGAACTCGTGGCACAGGACTTCGCCCAGAATCGCCATTTCGGCCAGCAGCGCGTCGACATGGGCGGAACCACGCTGGCGCAAATCTATGTGCATCTGCAAAATCGGTGCGCTGACAGCGGCAGGCGGTAATTCTGCGATGCTTTGGACCGAGGGCGCCGCCGGGACAGCAGGGGCTCTGGCTAAAGACTGTTCCTGAGCTAGCTGCCGCAATTGAGTGCCTATGCGCTCACAGGCCAGCACATCCGGCTCTTGCTCGTTGCGATACGCCACAATCTGATCAGCCAACACATCTTTGGCATCCAGAAAGAGGTCTATCATATCTTTGCGCAACGACATTTCGCCGCGACGTAAAAAGTCCAGCAAATTCTCGAGCAGATGGGTGGTGTCGGCCAAATAACCAAAACAACCAAAGGTGCCGGCCCCGCCTTTAATGGAGTGTGCCGCGCGAAAAATCCCGTTGAGCTGATCCACATCGGGATTGTCGATATCCAGCTCCAGCAGCAATCGCTCCATTTCGATCAGTAGCTCTTCGGCTTCATCGAAAAATGTTTCGAAGAACTGACTCAGATCGACACCCGCACCACTCATGACTACTCCCGTTAACGAGCGCCCTCTGCCGGCTGGCGTAATGCAGGTTCTCCTGCCGCAGGGATTATTCCGGCCACGCCTGAGGGCACAACGGGGTCGAGCAGCAGGCTTGACTCCAGCGCCTGCTTCAATTTCACGGTCGACTCACCCGCCTCATTCTGCTCATCAATACGACGTTCGGCACGGCGATTCAGCACAACAATGCTGATACGTCGGTTAACGGCAGCATCGGGATCATCTTTAATCAGGCTAACTGAAGAAGACAGGCCGAGGACTCGTTTGACCTTTTCCTCCTCCATCCCGCCGGCGATCAGCTCTCGCCGCGCCGCATTGGCGCGATCGGCCGAAAGCTCCCAATTGCTGTACGCGCGATCACCCGCGGCGTAGGGCTGCGCATCGGTATGGCCTGAAATACTGATCTTATTGGGCAATTCATTAAGTGGCGACCCCAGCTCACGCAGAATCATGCTCATATACGGCTGAACCCGAGCACTGCCCGTCGCAAACATAGGGCGGTTTTGCCGGTCGATAATCTGAATGCGCAGACCATCGGGCGTCATATCCAGCAATAGTTGCGGTCGGAACTCCTTCAAAATAGGGTCCGTCTTGATCAGATTGTCGAGCTGACCCTTCATATCCTCGAGCCGACGCGTATCTTGCCGGTCGGTTTTGGACTCATTATCAGCACGGTCGTGCTTAGGTGGCAGCGGGTTTTTATTGGGGATAATGCTGGGCGAGCCCGCTGGTATGACGCTCTTCCCCGACTCCACTTTGGTGCCCCCGGTTACGGCGGTGATGAGCGGCATACGGAAATAATCAGCGATAGCCTTGAGATCTTTCCTGGGCACGATCGAAATCAGCCACATAACCAGAAAGAAAGACATCATTGCGGTCACGAAATCCGCGTACGCAATCTTCCAACTGCCCCCATGCGAGCCACCGGACGAGGAGCGCTTACGCCGGATAACGACACGATCCGAACTAGACTCGCTCATGCAGCCGGCCCATCAACCTTCTTGCTTGCACTCGATTTAGTTTGCCTTACATGATCTTCGAGTTCGGCAAACGATGGCCGGGCCGATGAGTACAACACCTTGCGCCCAAACTCCACCGCCAACGGAGGAGGATATCCATTCATGTTCGCCAGCAGCGTCACCTTGATGCATTCCCGAACCTTGACTGCCTCGACCGTGCGCCGCCCAACCGAAGCGGCCAGCGGTGCCACAAAGCCATAGGCCAGCAAAATACCCAGAAAGGTTCCCACCATAGCTTCGGAAATCAAATTGGCCAAAATGGCCGGTGGCTGATCCACCGACGCCAAGGCTTTGATGACCCCAAGCACCGCCGCCACAATCCCGAATGCCGGTAAGCCGTCAGCCACATCTCGCAGGGAATGAGAGGGAATATCGCGTTCGTGTTGATACGTTTCGAGTTCTTGATCCATAAGCGTTTCAATTTCGAACGCACTCATGTTGCCACTGATCATGATCCGCAGGTAATCGGTAATAAACTCGACCAGCTTGGCATCGCGCAAGATGCGCGGGTATTCGCCGAACAAGGCGCTCGCTTTGGGATCTTCGATATCCGATTCGATCGACATCAGGCCGTCGCGTCTGGCCTTGTTCAAAATGACATAGAGCAATGCCATCAGCTCCATATAGACCGATTTGCTGTAGGGCGATGCCCGCAACACGCCAGGCAAGGCGTTGAGCAGTAACTTGACCGACTTGCCGCTATTTGCGGAGATATAGGCTCCTAGCGCCGCACCGGCAATTAACACAAATTCGAAAGGTTGAAATAAAGCACCGAAATGCCCGCCCAAGGCCGCATAACTGCCGAATACGGACCCCAGGACAACCAGAAACCCAAAAGCGATAAACACAAAATGCCCTTGCTAAAAACGATGCAACGATAATGATCACTCTTTTCGGGCATTCAAAAGCGATTGTCAGAGGGGATTTTTCACCCTAAATCAAATTCCTGGAAACCTTCCTCGGCGGCGTATCTAGGCACCTAACGCGGCCGATTGTCTAGCCCGCGTTTTTCCTGCACGCGGCGGCGGCCGACAAATAGCACAGATAAAGTCGTGGTGCGGATCGTGCGCATGCGCCACGAACTCCCCCGAGCAGGCCACGCAGCCAGATTGCTGCAACATGCCGCTGTCGAAAAAACGAACCAGCATCCAGGCTCGTGTAAAACTGAGCACAGGGTCGTCGCCCGCATTGCGTGAATTGGTGATGGTCTGCTCAAGATACAGGCGATATGCTTCAATCAAGGCACGCGCTTTATTGACGGGCGTCTGCGTACGAAGAAACTTATACACGCCGTAAAACAGGCTGGAATGGATATTAGGCAGCCATGTCATAAACCAATCAACAGAAAATGGCAGCATGCCCTTAGGGGGCGAACATCCTCGTATCTCCCGATAGAGCCTGGCCAAACGGTCGTAACTTAAAGAGGTTTCGGACTGTAGCACCTGCAGGCGCGCACCGAGTTCAATCATATCGGTCGCGAGAAGTATTTCTTCGGCGTCTTTGGCAACACTTTTTGCTGACATAAAAATATCCTGGAACTAGGCAGATGCTAGTTCTGAATCCATCGGGCGCTGCGAGAGCAATATAGTGGAATGCGCCTGCTGCAAGACACCGCCCAGCACATCGGGGGTCAGGATCGATAACAAATCATGGTCACGCAAGCGGAAACCGCAGATCAAAGAGCTGGAACCAGCCAGTTTGACCAATTGCGAAGGCGCTAAACGCAAAACGATGTCGGCGACGCCTTCATTGAACCCCAGACGAAACATGCCGGCGGCGTAGTTATCGCGCAATAAGCGTTGAGCGAGTATCAGATAGGACAAATTGACTTCACGAATATCACTCAGTGACGTACTTTCAGCTGCAGACATAACACTTCCTCTAAACCAGGCAATCGCCCATATCCAGTAAAAAAAGGATCTAAACGCAATCCGCCAGAAATACACATACGTGAAATATATTGAAATATGGATTTCGTATCCAAATACTCCCACCTGTTAAATGGCTGTAATACAAACACTTTTTATTAACATCTAATAACAATGACAGAAGCAATATGGAACATCCATTTGTCCATTTGTAAATAAATGATCATCTAAGATCGATATTTTCATCCTTTCAGGCAGATATATCAATAAATTGTTATTAATTTACATTTTGAGTAAAAAATACCACGACGAAACAAATTGAATTAAGAAAATGGTAAACGGCTAATCAATCGCTGGACAAACACCCGCTTTTTTGAAACTGCCGCTCGTAAATCTGCGTTAATTATTGTGACGAAAAAGAGTCTATTTGCGTGTCGCGAGTACGCAACACGACGTCCAGATTCGGGCATTCCATAAAGGGTTCAGTACACGCAAGCTTTGATCTACGGTCTTTGCATCAGAGAAAAACCCGCTTAACAAACGGGTCAACTCTTGGTGCGAATAATGTGCGCCAGCCAATTAAGACGGCAAGCTGGAATAATGCTTGGCCAACTGCAGAAAAAGCTCCAGCCTCGGATCGAGGCCCGTTTCTTCTTGCACGATTTCCGCCACACGAGGGGCTACCTGGGCCGCGAGGCGAGCATCCAGAAACAACAACCGAAAGCGGCGAGCCAACACGTCTTCGACACAACGCGCATATTCGTAGCGCACCGCGAAGCGCACCATAGCTTCGGTCAGTCCGGGCGTTATTTCCTGATGGTGGCCCTCAAGGCTCTGCACATAATCGGCCTCGCAACCATACGAGTCCAAGCCGGGCGCCGCCGTAATGCTGGCGCGCAAGCTTCCCTCACCCGCTCCGACAAGCTTGTAATCGGCTGTCCGGCTGCGCGGCAAACTGGACAACAGTGACGCCTCGACACATTTGCTCAGTACGTCTTCGGCCATGGCCCGATAAGTGGTCCATTTACCACCGGTCACCGTGATAAGGCCGCTGGGGCTGGCCAGCACAGTGTGCTCCCGGCTTATTTTTTTGGTATTGCCGCCATCTTCATCATCGGGCGGACGGACTAAAGGCCGCAAACCCACCCAAATACTTTTCACATCGGCGCGCGAAGGTGCGCGTTTCAGGTATTTTGCCGACTCTCCCAGAATGAATTCGACCTCGCGGGCATAGGCGTCGGGTTCACGTGCCAGGTCGTGGCGCGGCGTATCGGTGGTACCCAAAATAACTTTGCCCAACCATGGCACCGCAAACAACACACGCCCGTCTTGCGTCTTGGGAACCAGCATCGCATGGTCACCAGGCAAAAAATCGCCGTCTACCACCAAATGCACACCCTGGCTGGGCGCCACCATGGGCTTAACAGTCCGGTGCAGTGCCGCGCCATCTTTTTGACGGATTTCGTCGACCCAAACGCCCGTCGCATTGACAACGCATTTAGCCCGCAAGGTATATTCCGTGCCAAATTCCTCATCTTGGCAGCGCACACCCACTACGCGGCCCTGCTCGTGAATCAAATCGGTCACAGCACAGTAATTCACCAGCAAGGCGCCGCACGTCGCCGCGGTGCGAGCCAACGCCAGCGCCAGCCGGGCATCATCAAACTGGCCGTCCCAATATTTGACGCCGCTCTTGAGCCCCTGCATGTTGACACCAGGCAGACACTGTTCGGTTTGCGCCGCGCTGAGAAACTGTGTTGGTCCCAGGCCCGCCTTGCCAGCCAGAGCGTCATAAATCTTCAGCCCTATGCCATAAAACGGGGTTTCCCAATGCTTGTAGCTGGGCATGACGAAGGCAAGTGGTCGCGCCAGATGCGGCGCGTTATGCAAGAGTGTAGTGCGCTCGTGCAAAGCCTCTCGCACCAGCGCGATATTGCCTTGCGCCAAGTAACGCACCCCGCCGTGCACCAGCTTGGTGGCCCGCGACGAAGTGCCTTTGGCAAAATCGTGCGACTCGACCAACACGACCGACAAACCGCGCAAGGCGGCATCAAGGGCTACCCCCAGGCCGGTCGCTCCGCCACCGATGATCGCCAGATCATATTCACGAGCCTGAGCCAGCGCCGCCAATAAGTGGGTACGATCGGTAGGAAGTGCAGTCGCCATCATTATAAAAGTCACAGAAGTCTGGAAAGCGGGATTTTAGTGCAAGACCGCAACCCTTAGTGTGCTAAAAACAGGGTTAAAACTATTGGTGTACATAAATGACCTATCTGCTCGCCCTTGATCAAGGCACCTCCAGCTCGCGCAGCATCGTTTTCGACACAAGCGGAAAAATCGTTGCTATGGCCCAAAAGGAGCTTGCCCAGATTTATCCGGAACCGGGATGGGTCGAGCACGACCCGCTGGAGATATGGCAGACGCAACTGCGCACAGCTCAAGAAGCGCTCGCCCAGGCCAATCTTGACGCTGGCGATATTCGTGCCATCGGAATAACCAACCAGCGGGAAACAACCGTTGTATGGAATCGCAAAACGGGCCAGCCCATCTATAACGCCATCGTCTGGCAGGATCACCGCACCGAGCCGGCCTGCGCCGAATTGCGCGCTAAAGGACTGGAGCCAACCATACTGCAGAAAACGGGTTTGCGCATTGATGCGTATTTCTCGGGCACCAAGCTCAAATGGATTCTGGACCGGGTACCAACGGCGCGTGCTCTGGCACACAAGGGCGAACTGGCCTTTGGCACGATCGACTCCTGGCTCATTTGGCAATTGACGCGCGGCCAGGTGCATGCAACCGATGTCAGCAACGCTTCGCGCACCATGCTGTTTAACGTACACAACAATCAATGGGAAGATGAACTCTTACACGCCCTCGACATAGAACCCAGCCTGATGCCGCGAGTCTTGCCCTCGGGGGCCGAATATGGCGCCTGCCACGCTGATTTTCTGGGTCAGGCAATTCCTATCTGCGGCGTTGCCGGCGACCAGCAAAGCGCACTGTTCGGGCAAGCGTGCTTTAGCGAAGGGATGGCCAAAAACACGTATGGCACGGGGTGCTTCACTCTTATGCATACAGGAGATAAGTTTCAGGTATCGCAAAATGGTCTGATTACGACGAGCGCAGCCCAAATCACGTCGAAGCCGGAATTTGCCATTGAAGGCAGCGTATTCGTGGGGGGGGCCGTCGTACAGTGGCTACGCGACGGCTTGCATGCGTTCGAGCAAAGTCGTGAAGTTGAACAATTGGCGCACAGTGTGCCCGACTCGGGCGGTGTGGTGCTGGTGCCCGCCTTTACAGGCCTGGGGGCGCCCTACTGGCAGCCCAATGCACGTGGCACCATCACCGGGTTGACTCGCGGCTCTACGATCGCCCATATTGCGCGTGCCGCGCTGGAAAGCATTGCCTTTCAAAGTACAGCCCTGTTGCAGGCCATGAGCCGCGATGCGGTGGCCGCAGGCGCTGCGCCGCTGACAGAGGTACGGGTGGACGGCGGAGCGTGCGTCAATAATATGTTGATGCAATTCCAGGCTGATCTGCTGGGGATTCCGGTGGTACGGCCAACCATAATCGAAACGACAGCGCTGGGCGCCGCGTATCTGGCGGGCCTGACCTGCGGCGTTTATCAGAACCAAAAAGAGCTCGCCGACCTTTGGCGGGTTGAACGGCGCTTCACCCCGCAACTTGATGCCGCCCATGCACAGGCCCGGATGGATCGCTGGGAACATGCCGTGCGGCAGGCGTGCACCGCATAATTTCCGGATGTCGTCCGCGCAGCCAAAATTGTTGTAGTGGCGGCCCTTGTGGCTGCCACCTGAACATAGACATTGCCCAGGCGCCTAATCGTGCGCTGTTCTTTGCTCAAACAATTTAACAACTACGGTTAGCAGGGAACAAATAACCCAATACACCACACCGGCAAATATCAGCATCTGCACAATGGTTCCATCACGCTCACCAATGCTGGTCGCACGCCGAAAAAAGTCGCCCAGAGCAATCACATAAACGAGTGAAGTGTCCTGAAATATCACAATGCATTGAGTCAGGACTATCGGCAGCATCGCCTTGAATGCCTGAGGCAAAATGACATAGCGCATCGATTGCAAAGGCGTCATCCCCACGGCCTTGGCCGCAAGAAACTGGCCCACTGGCAAGCTCTGTATGCCTGCGCGCATAATTTCGCAGAAAAATGCCGCCTCCAGCAAAGAGTACGCCACCATGGCCGAGATCAGACGTATGTCCACGGTGGGTGACAGATCAAAGATCACCTTCAAAACCTGCGGCACAATCAAGAAAAACCACAGCAGCAGCATAATCAGTGGGATTGATCTGAATAGTGATACGTACGATTGCGCAAAAATCGCCAGGAACCGGTTCTTGGTGATACTGAACACCGCCAGAACTGTACCCCAGACAAGCCCGCACACAATGGCCACTATCGTAATTTTCAAAGTCACCCACATGCCCGTAAAAAGCAACGCGCGCGATTGGAAAATGATGTTCCAGTCTATGTTAAACACATCAATTCCCCAAGAAACCTGGCACTTTCGTACGATTACGTATCCAGCCCATCAGGCGGATAATCAGAAAATTCAGCAACACATAGCCAAGCGTTACGCAAATGAATGACTCATAAGGTTGAGCGGTATAGTCGACGAGCTGACGAGCCTGGCCCGTAAGTTCCAGAAGGCCGATGGTGGATGCCACAGCGGAATTTTTGGAAATGATCAGAAATTCGGACGTCAACGGAGGGATAATCGTGCGATACGTCACTGGCAGCAGGATATAGCGATAGGTCTGCAACAAGGTGAACCCCATTGCCAGTCCCGCGCTGCGCTGCCCGCGCGGCAGGGAATTGATCCCTGCTCGCAACTGTTCGCATATGCGTGAGCCCGTGTAGATACCCAGAGAGAACACCGAGACCACAAAAAATTGCGTGTAAGGAGGAAGGTCCTTCAACCAGTCACCCATGCCTTTTGGCAAAAGCTCGGGGACAACGAAATACCAGATGAAAAACTGCACGATCAAAGGAATGTTTCTGAAAATCGACACGTAGATAGTGCCGCCCGCCCGCAAATAGGTGTTGGGCAAGGTTCGCATGACGCCGAATACAGAGCCGACGACCAAGGCTAGAACCCAGGCCGCGGCTGTCAACGCCGCCGTGTTCAAAAAGCCCGTGATCAGCCAACCCAAATAGGTCGAAGGCTCGCCTGTTGCTACCGGCTGCAACAAGACCGCCCAATTCCATTTGTAGTCCATCAACACCCCGACACACGCGACGACCAACGCCCGGGCCGCCTATTTTTGGCACCCACGAGGGGTGCCGCTACATCATTGACATACCCGCCTTTGTAGGGGCCGTGGCCATCTAGGCTTTGTGGCGGGGCCCCTCGTGGGTGTCAAAAAAACCTAGACAATCAAGACACCCTCTGTATTCAAGATACGGGCTTGTCGTTGGGATGTTCGAACAATTTTTTCATCGTATCCGACAAAGGAAAGTCGAGATTCAGATTCTTGGGTGGGATAGGATTCATAAACCACTTGTTATAGATCTTTTCTGCCTCGCCCGAGGTTTCAACGTGAGCAATCACGGCATTCATCAAAGACTTCAGCTCTTCATCGTTCTTGCGAACCATGCAACCATATGCTTCGTAAGACTGCGGTGTGCCGGTAATTACATAATCCGACGGGTTCTTGGTCTTGGCCCGTTCGCCTGCCAATAAGGCGTCGTCCATCATCATGGCTTTCGCGCGGCCCGTCGACAAGGTCAAAAACGATTCGCTGTGATCCTTGGCACTTGTAATGCTCATGCCCATGTTCTTCTCGACATTCATGCTGCGTATGATTTTCTCAGACGTCGTACCTGCCCCAACCACCACTGTCTTGCCTTTCAGGTCAGAGAAATCTTTGATGCCGGAATCTTTGCGCACCAGCAAGCGGGTGCCTATTTCGAAAATGCTATTGGTGAAGTCAACCTGCTTGGCGCGCGAAGCATTGTTCGTAGTGGTTGTGCATTCGAAATCGAAGGTGCCATTTTGCAACAGGGAAATTCTGTTCTGCGAGGTAATGGGAATTTGCCGAACTTTCAAATCAGGCATATTCAATTTCTTTTTGATCTCGGCAATGATCAAATTGGAAATGTCGATCGAATAGCCGATAGGCTTTTGATTCACGTCATAATATGAAAATGGAATCGAGGCGTCGCGAAATCCCATCACCACCACACCATCGTCCTTGATTTTCTTCATGGTTCCCGACAAACCACCATCGGCGGCAAAGACCGAACCGGCCCCCATCGTCAGGACCAGCGCCGCTATGCACTGGCCAAACAAAACATTTTTACATAATGTCCCGATTCTGCGTTTCATGATTGCTGCTCCTTTGCATGGTTCAAACTACGTCATCTGTAAACGATAGCCGGCAACTGCCCGCTCTAAAACTGATGAATTAAATACGCGCTTCCTCAACGACAGCCCCAGCTCTGGCCACCCCCACAATGTGTGAAACATCGAGGAGATACATTTGGCGCTGCGATTCGTGCACAGAATCGATGCACACCAGATTGCCATCGCGACTCCAGCGCGGATGCAGATCGCAGCGGTTTTCCTTTCGAAGGCCGGGGTCGGTATAAAAGCTGCCCAAGTCGTAGCGCAGGCCGCTTTCCACATCGAACAGAAACAGAATCCGCTGATTTGTCGCAGAATCTGGATAGGTATCGCTTAACAGCCAGCGCTTGTCCGTTGGGGAGAAGGTCATGTGGCCATTTTCGGTTAGGACATCGCGGCCTATGACGCGAACTTCGCCGTTCTCCCGATCCGTATAAAGATGATAGTGAATCTCGCCATTATGAGGTCCCCAGACGATAATATGGCTATCGTCCATCCATAGCGGATGCGATATCTGGTATTCGGACTTCTCGTAATCGAAGGTACCCACTGCGGACGGGTCGAAATCAGCGGCCAGTTGCGGCAGGGGATGATCCGAGCACTCCAGCAAGCGCAAGTCTGTGCCATCCGGCTTGAGCGTGATCAAACGATGCAAAAAACAGGTTTCGTCTTTGACTCGCTCGGTCCAGCGATGCAACAACAGAATCCGTGACGAGGCAGGATTGATTTCAATATGACTGACCCAGTGGATCGCCCGAGTCATCGACGAACGCGGGTGGAATTCGCGCAAATCTTTGTAGCTGAGCAGCAGGCGTGACTCGCCACTGGCCAGATCCATATAATGAATGCCGTCGTCGTCCGGCGCGAGGGGCATGGCGCGTGGCGGCTCGCTCCGGGCATAGCCTATGGTTTCATGCGTAATATAAAGGCGGCTATAGTCCACGCACAAAGCATAACGGCTATTAGGGGCCACGACGTAAATCGGTAGAGGCAGTTGCCGTTGCTCTTGGGTGTCGACGTTATAGATGCACGAACCAAACCCGGGATAAATTGAATCTTTATCGGCCGTCCGGATGTTGTATATGAATTGCCGTCCAGACATGCCATCAAGCCATTGCAATTGACAACCCATCTGCCAATTCCAGGCCGTAGTACGGCCCAGGCTGTAATAAGTGTCGTGATCGTGCAAATCAAAAAAGCCCACTTCGGCCACAAGATCGGGGGTCAGATCCGCATCCATCATCGGCACTTGGTTAGCCAGCAGATAACGGTCGCCGGCATCCCAATTACTTTTGTTGTAATAGCCAAAGAAATGATGCAAAGAGCCAGTTCCGATGCGACGACAGGGGACGGCTTTACTAGCGAGAGAGTTATGGGTCATGATCCGCAGGAGATTACGCCGCTGCAGCCATGCAAACAAATTCTTTTTTATGCGTATTCTATGCAAATTTGATATAGAGTATGGAATCGTCAATGCTTTCATCCATATACGACAAAACATGGCCAGATCTCTAAATTTTCAGCAAATCGAAGCATTCAAGGCCGTTATACAGACGGGTACTACCACGCGCGCCGCGCTGATGCTCAACACCACGCAATCTTCCATCAGCCGCCGGATTGCGGAACTACAAAGCGCATCGGAATTAAAGCTATTCGAATTGCATCGGGGGCGCCTGCGACCGACGGGCGAAGGCACGCTGCTCTATAAAACCATACAAAAGCATTTTGACGGCTTGGCGAAAATCGAATCAGTCGTCTCCATCCTGCGCAAGTCCGGCACCGGGGCGCTGAGAATTGCCTGCACTCCAACACTAGGAAGCGGGTTGCTCCCACCCGTCATCAGGCAATTTCTACATAAATTCCCCAACACCTACATCAACCTTCAAACATCGGGCACTCCGCAACTGGTTGAGTTTCTGCATCAGGACCTCTGCGATGTGGCCCTGACCACCGGGACGCTGGATCAAAAAGATTTTCAACCCAAGGTCATTAAAACGTCCAGTGCCGTCTGCGTTCTGCCGCTCGATCATCCTTTGAAAGACGCCGACGTCATCGATCTAAATTTGTTGAAAATCGATCGTTTACTTTCTTTAAGCGACAGCGAAGAAACCACCATACAAATCAAGGCGATGCTGGCCAAGGGCAAAAACTGGGATGACTCCGTTATCGAGACCACCTCGTCGATCACCCTATGTGCACTGGTTGCGGCCGGCAACGGCATCGCTATCGTCAACCCCTATGTGGCTCATACCTTTACCGGCCAACTTCTTATCAAAAAGCTCAGGCCGGCCATCGACATCCCTGTGCAAATGGCCCTGCCTGTTCACACTGCTCCATCCCTGTTGACACGCCACTTCATCGAAATTCTGCTGGCGCACGTTGAAAAGCTGTAAATGGAGCAAAGCGTGCAGGCTTATGTGCTTGCCTGGAGCCACCCCATAGCCGCCCGCCGTCCCGCTACAATGGCGTACCAGCCACCCCCCAGGCTCGAACGCTCGCGCTTCTTATTCGGTACCTCTTATGTCTGATCCTGCTCACCCCTCCGTCTCAGCACACGCCACCTGGGAGGAAAACGAGCAACCCAGACATGCCTTGTGGTGCGCTGAAAACCACAGCGCACCACCCAAACGCATCAGCCCCGTTGATGACACCCTTACTGCCGACGCCGCCTTTCTTCTGGCCAATGCCGGCACGGCCATGCTGTGGCGTGGCGACTTCCAGAACGCCAGACAACTGTTGCAGGCCCTGACCCGGCGTGTGGACAAAAGAAGAAGGCAAAAAAAAGACACACTGCCATCCGAAGCCTTCGGCCTGTACCGTCTGGCGCAATCCCAACGCGCCCGCCTCTTGAACAGCCTGCTCATTGAGCTGGATGGCGATTTTCGCATCGCGCTGCACCGGGCCCCCGACGTGCAGGCGGCCTGTCAGGCCGCACTGGGCCAGATGCACGAACCGCTGCTGCTTTCGCTACGCGCCCTGCATGGAATCATCGGTTCCTACGAGTGGCGCAAAAAAGGCATTGCCGTGGCCGGGCTATCGCAAAACATACATGTTCATTACGGCGTTTTCTCGCCGATCAGAGGCGAATATATCGACCTGGTTGCACAAACCCCTTTGCCGGCGACCGACCTGGCGTTCGATATTGGTACCGGCAGCGGCGTACTGGCCGCGGTGCTGGCACAGCGCGGCGTTAGAAAGACAATTGCCACCGAAAACGATTCGCGCGCCCTAGCCTGCGCCCGTGAAAATTTCCAGCTCCTGGATCTGGAATCGCAGATTGAACTTCAGGACACCGACCTTTTCCCGGCAGGACAAAGCCCGCTTATTGTTTGTAATCCACCCTGGTTGCCGGCGCGCCCCACGCTGCCCCTGGAACACTCCATCTACGATCCGGATAGCCGCATGTTGCTGGGATTTCTCAATGGTTTGGCCGCACATCTGCGCGATGGTGGTGAAGGTTGGCTGATACTGTCCGATCTGGCCGAGCATCTGGGCTTGCGCAGCCGCGCATTTCTGCTAGAGGCCATCGAGCGCGCTGGTCTGCACATCCTGGCCAGACACGACGCTCGGCCGAGGCATCCGAAAGCGTCCGACGAAACCGACGCCTTGCACTTGGCGCGCCAGGCCGAAGTCACGTCGCTGTGGCGACTGGGCAAGACGGCTGCGTAGTATCTCCCCCATTTACAGGCAAGCGCTCATGTCCAAACCATTTTCGCGCACGAAATCGCCATCATTGAACGCGCTACGCGCATTTGAAGCAGCTGCCCGATACCAGAGTTTTTCGCGGGCAGCCGACGAACTGAACGTCACGGCAGGTGCTATCGCGCAACAGGTCAAGCTGCTTGAAGACTGGATCGGTTGTCCCTTATTTCAACGCTCGGCGCAAGGCATCAAACTCACTAAAGAGGCACACCTGGCCTTGCCTATCCTAAGCAAGGCCTTCGATCAGCTCAGCGACGCAGTGGCCCAACTGCGACGTCTGGGCAAGCCCAAGGAGATCACGATTGCTGCCTTGCCCTCTATTGCCCTTTTGTGGTTATCGCCCAGGTTGCCGCGTCTGTCCGCTCTCCTTCCCGAATACGTTATTTCCGTGACAGCGCTCGAACATCCGCCCAACTTCCAGCGCGATAACTTCGACATGGCTTTTTTTTATATGGACAAAAAGGCCATGGGCCCCACCATCATATCGCTGGCACCAGACGAACTACTGCCAGTGTGCTCGCCGACGCTACTGAAAAAAGCGAACCTATTCAAAGGCACTCTGGATCTGCGCTCACTGCCGCTGCTGCACGATGTGACATGGCGTCACCACTGGCAGTCCTGGCTCGATTTCGCTGGGTTTATCGCCGTCGACGCCGCCAAAGGGCCGGTATTTTCAATCTACAGCCTTGCTTTGCAATCGGCTATTGATGGCGCAGGCGTCCTTATTGGACGAAGTACCTTGGTGAACCACGCGCTGGAATCCGGGCAGCTCGTCGCCCCTTTCGATAGGCGCATGCCGGCTCCCGATGAACTGTGCCTGCTATTGCCCGACGGGTCCCCACTGGCTGTAGTGCAAGAATCTCTGCTGCAATGTCTTCAGACCTAGATAATCTAGGCCTTGCTCCAATAAGAAATCATTTGCGCAGATCATTTTCAAACCCCACGATAGAGCCTGATTATGCCGCACCCTCACGCGCCAGCATCGCGCGACTGATTTGGAAATCAGATGAGTCCGCGGCGAACAAATTACGACGAGAATGAACATGACCATGCTGGCAAGCCGGAACTGGGTTCCTGAAAAAGCGGAAAAATTCATACAATCCATCGCCCATCAGGCCTCTAACACGCCCGTCGACGAAATCGACCGCCACATTGGCGCGCTCATCAAGAAAAACCGGGTCATTCATGAGCAGGAATGTTTCAACTTGAACCCGGCCACAAACGTCGTCAATCCCAAGGTGGAAGCCGTACAAGCGCAGGGCCTGAGTTCGCGTGCTTCGCTCGGCTACCCCGGCGACAAATACGAAATGGGCCTGGAAGCGATCGAAGAGATCGAAGTATACGCGGCCGAGTTGGCGGCGGAAGTGTTCAACGCCCGATATGCAGAGATCCGAGTGGGGTCGGGCGCCTTGGCAAACCTGTACGCATTCATGGCGACCGCCCACCCGGGCGACACCATCATTGTTCCGCCACCCTCGATAGGCGGCCACGTCACGCACCATCATGCAGGAGCAGCCGGCCTGTACGGATTGCAGGTTCATAGCGCGCCCGTGGATGCAACAGGCTATACGGTCGATGTTGACCGGCTACGGACCGACGCACACCGACTTCGACCCAAGCTGATCACTATCGGTGGCAGCCTGAATCTGTTCAGGCATCCCATCAAGGAAATACGTCAGATTGCGGACGAAGTAGGCGCCATCGTGATGTTCGATGCAGCGCACATGTCGGGCATGATCGCCGGCAAAGCATGGCAGCAACCACTTCAAGAGGGTGCCCATCTGATGACCATGAGCACCTATAAAAGTCTGGGCGGGCACGCCGGAGGCCTGATTGTCACCAACGACGCCGATCTCGCCAAGAAAATTGAGGCCATTGCCTACCCAGGCCTGACCGCCAACTTCGACGCCTCCAGAGCGGCCGCTTTGGCCTTGACTCTCTTGGACTGGAAGGTATATGGTCAGTCATACGCCGACATGATGGCCAAAACCGCCAAGGCCTTGGCCGCCGCCCTGTACGAAAACGATATCCCGGTTTTCGCCGCCGACCGGGGTTTCACAACCTCGCATCAGTTCGCCATCGAGGCGGCCGCTTACGGTGGCGGACAGACGGCCGCCAAGAAACTGCGCCGGGCCAACATCCTGACCTGCGGCATAGGCCTGCCCATTGCCGATGTCGAAGGCGACGTCAATGGTTTGCGCCTGGGCACACCCGAGATCGTGCGCTTTGGCATGCAGGCCGACGACATGGCACAGCTAGGCCACCTTGTGGCGCAAGGATTAAAGGTAAATAATAATGATTTACCCGCCTTGGCGAAGCAAGTAAGCGAATATCGTCATAATTTCACGGAGCTGCACTTCATCAGAACTTAAAACGCGTTTACCTGGAAAGCCTCGAGTAGAGCGCCGGTGTAAATACAAAATTTTCCCCGCACCAAGCAGGGAAGGCACAAGAGAGAGGAGACAATATGAACGGAAAACTTCTTAGTAAAGGCATCGGGGGCGCCTTGTTGCTGACCGGGTTCGTCGGCGCAAATGTGTACGCACAAACCTCTAAACTTGATACCGTCATCAAGCGAGGAGAACTGATATGCGGCAGCGACAACACCAAACCCGGATTTGGCTATTTAAACCCCAAGACCGGTAAACTCGAAGGGTTTGACGTCGATTACTGTCATGCTATAGCGGCCGGCGTGCTGGGCGACGGCAACAAAGTGAAAATGATTGCACTCACCGACAAAAATCGTTTTAACGCACTGCAAAATGGCGAGGTCGATGTGGTGTTTTTCCACACTACGGTAACGGCTACACGCGCCTCAGTGGTCGGTGCCTCATTCCTGCCAGTCAATTTCTACGATGGTGCGGGTGTTCTAGTAAAAAAAGCCGACAAGATAGCCCATATCGACGACCTCAATGGCGGCACAATCTGCACTACGCAGGGTTCCACGACCGAGGCCGTGTGGGCCGATTACATCAAGGGTCATAAATGGAAATCAACCACACAGGTCATTACCTATCAAGACCTGGATAAGCTTTTTGCCGCGCTGAACACGGGTCGCTGCAATGCCATGACTACCGACAAATCGGCCCTGGTCGGTTGGAAGGGCAATGCTCCGAAGCCTGACGATTTCGATATTCTTCCCGAAACCATCTCCAAAGAGCCCTTGGCGGGCTTTGTGCGCCAGGATGATCAAAAATGGCAAACAGCGCTTACCTGGATCGTATACGCGCTGACTCAGGCCGAAGAGTTTGGTATTACCTCCAAGAACGTGACAGAAATGGCCAAAGACCCGAATCCCGACGTGCACCGGTTTCTGGGCCTTGAAGGCGACGTAGGGAAAAACCTTGGGCTGGCCCCTGACTTCGTCCAGAAAGTCATCGCCGCTACCGGCAATTACGGAGAGATATACGACCGCAATATTGGCCCCAGCACACCTTACAGTATTGTCCGAAAGGGCAGCCTGAACGACCTGTGGACTCGTGGCGGCCTTATGTACTCGCCCCCATTCCGCTAACCTCCAAGGGCTTGGGCGGGCCAGGCTACCGGCTCGCCCAAGCCAATACTCCTACTAAGCAGCAGACAGGGTTTGGAGATGAATTCAACAGGCAGCAAGCCCCGATATTCTTGGCTCGACCACATTCTGCAGATCGCAGTGGTGGGCGGAGCGGTGGCTGTAGTGGGTGGGCTGAGCAGCAGCATCTATTACGGCCTAGCCGCACACAACATTCCCATCAACTTCGATTTTTTAAACCAGACCTCCGGCCTGCACCTGAGCGAGGGTGTCACCCTAGACTGGTCACACGGCCTGAGCCTGAGAGACTTTACATCCAGCGACACGAACCTGCAGGCGCTGATATTAGGGCTGTACAACACGATTAAAGTAGCTGTGATGGGCATAGTGCTCAGCACTCTGCTGGGTTTGCTGGTCGGCGCTGGCCGTGTGTCACTTAACTGGACGATCAACCGCGCTTCCCTGCTCTTTGTCGATCTCATACGCAATACGCCGCTACTCATACAACTGTTCTTCTGGTATTTCGCCGTGGTCTTGCAGTTGCCCGCCCTGAGCGCTGCATCAAACTGGTACGGCGTCATCGCCAGTAGACAAGGAATCTACACGCCCAGCGTCATTGTTACCGGCGCCTGGCCCTATTTTTGGTGGGCCGTGCTGGCCAGCATCGCTGTACTTTACGTTTCCTTAATCGCTACGCGAAAGTCACGAGGCCGAAACTTTGCAATCGGCGCAAGCCTTGTCGCAATTGGCTGGATCGCCGCCATCGCGCTGCTTGGCACACCGCTGCATCCCGATATTCCAGTTGCCTCGCGCTTCAGGGCCAATGGCGGCCTGAGCTTCAGCCCCGAATTTGCCGCCATACTATTGGCGCTGGTCGTCTATACATCGGCATTCATTGCGGAAATTGCCAGAGGATCTGTTCAAGCGGTGTCCCAAGGCCAGTGGATGGCCGCCTATGCCCTTGGACTGACCCGTAGACAAGCCATGGTCAGCATCATCTTGCCACAGGCTTTTCGTATTCTGGTTCCTCCGTTGGTCAACCAATACCTGACCTTGGCCAAGAACACCTCTTTGGCCATAGCCATTGGCTTTTCAGATCTATTCAACGTCTACGGCACTATTGCCAATCAAACCGGGCGCAGCATGGAAGGCATACTGATTGTGATGCTCGCCTACTTATTGATCAACTGGCTGATCAGCCTGGTCATGAATATATATAATCGGCGCCTGCTCGCCACGGGAGCCCGCTGATGCTAGCCGCGTTATCGGCCAAGTGGAAACGTCGATTATTCCCGAATATCTTCGACGGCCTGCTATCGCTGATCACTATCGGTATCGCGACGGCGGTCGCTTATTCATTTCTTAAATGGGCGCTCACGGTCGCAGACTGGACAGTCATAGGCGATAGCATGCGCTTTTTAATGGCTGGATCTCTGCCCATTACCGACGTATGGCGAGCCTGGGCCGCCGCTTCGGTTTTTTCGCTGATGGTGGGATTAAGCATAGGCAGCATGTCACAGGCAAAAAACCTGAAGCGCGTGATCATTGGGCTTGTCATACTGGCCCTGATCGCCACACTGATGTGGGCCACGAACCATCTGTCCGAAGCCCTGACAGTCGGGCTTTTCATTGCAGCCGGCTGCGGCTGGCTGATAATCCAGCGCCTCGCGGCAAAGAGTGCCCTACTTAGCCTTGGCTGGATCCTTACGACCATTGTCATGTGGAACATTCTGATCCCTGGCAGCGGGCAAGCAGCAGGCGGCCTGCTTCTCGGGATACTCATAACCCTGGTCGCCACCGTTTTCAGTTTTCCGCTGGGCGTACTACTGGCTTTGGGCCGCAGCAGCCGCCTGCCCGGAATACGGATCACCTGCGTGGTCTACATCGAGTTGATTCGGTCGCTGCCTTTAATCTCCATATTATATTGGGCCTGGATGGTTGTTCCTCTGATCCTGCCAGGCGATTTACGAATCAATGACCTGATTCGCGGCGCAGTCGGGTTCACGCTTTTCTATGCCGCGTATGTCGCGGAATACGTCCGCGGTGGCCTGCAGGGCGTGCCCGAAGGTCAGGTCTACGCCGCACGCTCGCTGGGTCTGAACACGTTCTCAGCCACGTATTACATCGTCCTGCCTCAAGCATTACGTTCGGTGCTACCGGGTCTGGTGGGCAATGTGCTTGATATTTTCAATAATGTGCCGCTGCTCTTTATTATCGGACTGACCGAATTTGTGCGGGCCGGGCAGATCCTCCTGTCCAACCCGCAGCATTCTGGACAGCTCTACGAAGTCTACGTCTTCATGTTTGTGGTTTATCTGGTCATAGCCACCTTGTTATCCTGGAGTTCAAGAGTGGTCGAGCACAAACTGAGCCATACCTGATCCCGCAACACAGGAAACAATAGCCATTACACTACGCCTGTTACTGTCACACGAGGTGCTGTATAACCATGCTGCAAAAAATCGTTCTGGCCTGTGTCGTTTTTATTATTATATTGATCGCCCTCACTTTTGGCGAAACGATTGCACATGAATTCCTCGCCTGGGTTTCTTATCTGACAGGCTTGGTCATCCACAATTTTTCAGATGTGTATTACGTGGTGGCCAACTACGTACGTGCTCACATGGGCAAGGTGATTATCGCGCTGCTGCTAACTGTACCTATTAGCCTGTGGATTATCAAGAACAAGGGTGCCGAGCTTAACCACCCTACCAGCCCTCGCAAAATTGCTATTGTGCTGGCTATTTTCCTGGGCTGGCTGGGCGGCCATCGCTTTTACCTTGGCCAAGTCGGCTGGGGCATTGTTTACCTGATTATTTTTTATCTATTCACGCCACTGGTCGTCATCATCAGCCTGATTGACGCCATACGTTACCTGTTCATGAGCGACGAAGAATTCGCACCCAACCGGATGCCGGCGCAATAAGGCAAGCCAAAGCCAATATGCGTTTCAAGCTGCTTACACCGCTGTCAGGCGAAATCCGGGATCCTCGATTTGACGAATCGCTACTCGCCACCGCGGCGCAAGAGGGTCCCGTCGCGAGCATATGGACGGCACCTCAAGGCCTGGTGGTGCCGCGCACCTACCGGCGCCATGAGCAGTTCGCTGCAGTCTGCGACAAATTCGCAGAACAAGACTGGCCGATCACGGTCAGGCTATCGGGCGGCGGCGTGGTACCTCAAGGCCCGGGCATACTAAACCTTAGCCTGGCCTATGCCATTGACGGCCCGCCGCTACAGCATTCGGATGCCGCCTACCAGTTGATTTGCTACGTGATCCAGAATGCCCTGAAGCCCTGGCGCATTACCACGCGCGCCCAGACCGTAGAAGGGTCGTTCTGCGATGGCCGCTACAACTTGGCGTACGGCCCAGAAGATTCGCCAAAAAAGGTGGCCGGCACGGCGCAGTTATGGCGGCGCGTCAAGCTGGAGCATGCAACCACCCAAATTGTGCTGGTGCATGCTCTGCTGCTGACCGCCGTGAATATTCAGGCTCTGGTCGACCGTACCAACCAATTAGAACAGGAGCTGGGCAGCGACAAGCGATACAACGCAGCACGCATTACTTCTCTATACGACTGCCTGCCGGGGCCTGCGACTATGACACCCACTTACTTTATGCAAAGCCTGGCGGACTCCATCGCCGAACAAATAAGTGCCCTCGATTAGGCCAATTCTTTACGCACGCGTGCGTCGGGATACTGCGATGGCACCCACAAGGGGTGCCGCTACAGATACCTGGGCGCCTGCGGTCCGATACCGCGTGGCGCAAGCTCTAGTTTTTATTCCGGTTCTTGCATTATAATTTGGTTATCATTGTAGATACCGTAAGCGCTCATGGAAAAGAAGACTGCCCGCCTCACCATCTTGATCGATCCGCACAAAAAGAAAGCCTTTGAAGGCTTGTGTGCGGCACAAGACATTACCCCATCGCAAGTCGTCCGGCAATTGATCCGCAACTATCTTACTCAACACGGGGTCGCTTACGGCAACAGCGTAGGCACGTCCAACCCCAAGGTTAAAGCGCGCCCGGCCAAATAGCCGCTATTGTTTGCGAATGGTTGCGCATACCTTCATGGCCTCACTCAGTGTTTCGACCACGCAATCGCGGCCAAGTTTATCGATCAAACCCATCTTGCCAAGCTTGCGCATTACCCGCGGATTGGCCTCTGTCAAGATAATCTGCACCTCCTTCTGGCGCCAATCACGCAAGACCGTTTCAAGCATCTCCAAACCGGTCGCATCAATAAACGGCACCCGACGCAAGCGGATAATCAACACACGCAGGTCGGCATGTGCACGATCGAGCGCTTGTTCAAATGCTTCGACAGCGCCAAAAAAGATAGGTCCTTCGACTGCATAAACATGCACCCCTGACGGCAATCCGGTAAAACCTGTATTCGCCAGTTCTTTGTGCAATTCGTGCTCAGACTCTTCATGCACCACCACGCTGACCGCCATACGCCGCAGAAAATGCAGCATGGCCAAAACCACGCCAATATTAACGGCCACCACCAGGTCGACAAAAACGGTAAGGAAAAAAGTAACCAGCAAAATCAGCACATCGGCGCGCGGCGCGCGCCGAACCATCCTGACGAAGTGCCGGGCTTCGCTCATGTTCCAGGCCACGACAAACAAAATGGCGGCCAACGTCGCCAGCGGTACGGTAGACGCATAGGGTGCCAGAAACAAGATAATGGCCACCAAAGTGAGGCTATGCACAATGCCCGACAAAGGACTCGTGCCACCATTACGAATGTTCGTCGCCGTGCGGGCAATGGCGCCGGTCGCGGCGAACCCTCCAAAGAGCGGCGCCAACACATTGGCGATGCCCTGCCCGATCAGTTCCTGATTTGAATTGTGGCGCGTGCCGGCCATACTATCGGACACCACCGCCGACAACAAAGACTCGATAGCGCCCAGCATGGCGATGGCAAAGGCGGGACCGGTAAGCTCGACAATCCGCGACAGCGTTATATGGGGCAATTGAAACGTCGGCAGGCTACGCGAAATTTCTCCGAAAGTGCTGCCGATGGTAGCGACGCTTTTGAATGCAAAAACCGCCTGCAAAATCGTTACTACAACCAAAGCAGCCAAAGGCCCAGGAACACGTTTGAGCCCAGGCACTTTAGAGGTGAAGATCACCAGCAACAAGGACAGCAGGGCCAAACCGGTGGTGGCCATATCCATTTGCGGCAACACATGAAAAAGCGCCCACAGCTTTTCATGAAAATGTTCACCTGCTATCTTCGGCAAGCCAAAGAAATCTTTCCATTGGCCCACCCAGATAATGACGCCAATGCCTGCCGTAAAGCCAGAGATCACTGGAGCCGGGATGAATTTGATAACGGCTCCCATCCGGGCCAGGCCAAAGCAGAACAATATGATGCCGGCCATCAAGGTCGCAATTTGCAAACCGTCAACACCGTGCTTGGCGGTGATAGCGGCCAATATGGCAATAAAAGCACCCGTCGGCCCGGCAATCTGAATGCGGCTGCCACCGAAGATCGAAACGGCCAAACCTGCCACAATCGATGTGTACAAGCCCATCTCGGGGTTGACCCCCGATGCAATCGCAAATGCCATGGCAAGCGGCAGGGCCACTACGCCAACGATCACACCAGCCACAATATTGGAGAGCCAGAACGGCCGCCGCAACAGACCCGCGCGTTGCGCCTCGAGCAGGGCAATCATAGTTATCCAATAAATAAGCTAACGTAATGTTGCTAATATTATAATGTAATGCATATTAAATCGTACGCAGCCGTAGCGCAACTGATATGCATCCATATTCCTTGCAGGTGTCAGGTCGGACGCTTCCCGCGCCAGGCGCTATGCACACGCCAGCACTTGTTTCTGTTACATTGCGTTATTTATGGATAGACTAAGGCATCGTCCTGAGAAAGCGCAAGGCGTTGTAACAAGAAAATTCAAAGTGTGGTCATGATTATGATATTGCCGTTTTTAACTGGAACAATCTCAATCTGGTTGGGAATACGCGGCCAGCGCCGCGCCTGCGTATGGTTTTGGGCGCTTACTTTGGCCATCTTCCTGGCGTGGTGCCGGTTTTACATGGCCGCCCCACTCGGCCTGTCGTTTTAAAGCTCGCGCGCAATGCCCACTCATTTTCATACCGACCCCTTTTACACCTCGCGCGTAATTAATACCTTTGCTCTTCTGGCGATATGTGGCGTGCTGGGCTTCGCGTTTGCCTGGCAACTGATCTATAACGAAATACCCTGTCCATTATGTTTGCTGCAACGCGTCGCCTTCATCTTGGCCGGAATCGGGCTGCTGCTTAACGTTCGGTACGGTCCGGCAAACCTCCACTACGGGCTTATCATTCTGTCAGCGTTAGCTGGAGCGTTCGTCGCGGCCTGCCAAATGGCGCTGCATATCATGCCCGGCGACGCGGGCTACGGCGCACCGTTTTTAGGCTTGCACTTTTACACTTGGGCGCTGTTGATGTTCATAGCGCTCATTGCCTACTGCGGCCTAATGCTTTGCCTGGACCGCAGTAACTTCCAATCCACGTTTTCGCGCAGCCCCGGGCCTTATGCACGACAAGTCATGTGGCTATTTTTTTTACTGGCCTTGGCTAATTTGGGCTCGACCCTGCTGGAATGCGGCTACGGCGCCTGCGTCGACAACCCGATCCGATATCTCTGGCTAAGCTAAAGGACACAAAACCGATCCTGGGCAACGCACATGAAACGTGGTGAAATAATTAATTAATGAATCTGCAGCGCAGACCTCCTATAATTTCCTCGCTTAAACACATATACCATCTTGCGTCTGTTTCACACGCCCCCTCACGGCTCTCGACCCACACTATGATTTTTAACTCACACAACAAATATGGGACCCCGAGCCGATATTTTCACGGTTTTTGCGCCCTCTTCGTTATTGCGGCACTGATCTTCATTGAAATAAAGCCGTACTTCCCCAAAAACAGCGACAGCCGCGCGCTGATGCAGTACGCGCATATCCAGGCCGGCCTCTTTGTATTGTGGCTGATCGTGCCTCGAATCTTGTGGCGTTCAGCCAATAGCGAACCTGCCATCGATCCGACGCCAAGCCGCTTCATCAAGGCCCTTGCCAATCTGACGCACTATTTGTTGTACGCGCTAATGGTGATGCTGCCCATTTTAGGCGTCCTGACGTGGCAATCCAGCAACCATGCGGTGGACTTCTTCGGCATTACGCTTCCCACCTTCGTGAGTGCGGACACTGCCGTCAAAACCCTTGTAAAGAGCACCCACGAGTTCCTGGGTAACGTTATGCTCTATCTGGTTATTCTGCATGTTCTGGCTGCCTTGTGGCATCATTTCGTGGTTAAAGATACGACCTTCGTCCGCATGTTCAGGCGTTAGATTCACTGGGGCGGTGTTGATAGGTACTATTTTGTTACCAAACAGGTTTGGCAGCCACAAGGGCTGCCGCTACCTTATTTCCGAGATCGTGCGGCCGCTGCTTCATTCACGAGATCGTGCGGCCTCTACACCATTCACACCATGACACACCCTATAACAAACGCTTCCACTGGCCCTGCCACCCCCTCCTCCTCTACAAGCCCTCCTCAAAACCCTTCCGGCACGCTCGCGCAAAATGAGGCCTTGACGCCCATTTCCGCCTCTTCGCGCGTTTTCGGCTGGATGGATCACGCCTCACTCTGGTTCAGTCTGGGGGTAGGGCTGCTAGTCATGCAGGTCGGAGCCTATCTGGTGCCGGCGGCGGGCACGAAGGAAGCCCTCTTTGCCATAATTGCCGGTTCAATCATCGGCTCGGGCTTACTCGCGTGGGTCGCCAAAGTGGGTTGCGATAGCGGTTTGTCCAGTGCAGGGTTGATTCACAACACCTACGGTCGCTATTTCGCACGCCTTCCGGTTTTCCTGAATATCGTGCAATTGCTGGGCTGGACTACTTTCGAACTGGTGATCATGCGTGAAGGCACGATCGCCATTGGTGATCAGGCGTTCGGGCTGCATCTGGACAAAAGCGCGGGCGTGATATTGACCACTCTGTTCTGGGGATGTGTGCTGACTGCTCTGCTGGCGGGCTCCATGATTACGCTGGTGCGTCGTTTCGTCAGCCGTTATGGGCTGCCTTTGGTCGTACTGTCTTTAATCTGGCTGACCTGGCAATTTGCAAACCAATTGCAAACAACGGGGTTCAACGCCATCTGGAATCGCCAGGGCGATGGCAGCATGGGCGTGTTTTCTGCGCTCGATCTGGTGATCGCGATGCCGGTCTCATGGCTGCCGCTGGTGGCCGACTATGCCCGCCACGGTCGTAGCGGCCGCGGTGCACTAAGCGGAACCTGGTTGGGCTATACGGTTGCCAACATCTGGTGCTACGCGCTGGGCGTGGTGGTGGTGAGCGTCGCCAATCCCAATACCGATCTGGTCAGCGCCTTGCTGTTGGCGCAAGGTGGCCTGATTGCACTAGGCCTGATTTTAATCGACGAGCTCGACAACGCCTACGGCGACGTGTATTCGGGGTCGGTGTGCGCGCATAGTCTGAAACCGAACTGGAGCATCCGCCGCTGGGGCTTATTGCTGGCCATCGCCAGCACCTTGCTGGCGATGGTATTACCCATGCACGGACTGGAGCCTTTCTTATTGATACTAAGCTCGGTATTCGTACCGCTCTACGGAGTAATACTGGGACGACTGGGTTTTGGATATACGGCCACTCTGGCGCAAACCTCAAAAATTGATAGCGTAGCCGCCTGCTTGTGGGTTCTGGGAATCGCGCTCTATCATGTGCTTGCCCAGTGGGCACCAGACATGGGGTCAGCCCTGCCCACACTGGCCTTCACGTTCGCACTGGCAGCGCTCACACGCAGGCGCATATCGCCGGCGGTCATTTAATATCGGGCAGGTCTTGCGGCGTGTCGATATCCAGCAAACAGCCCGTGTCGTCAACCGGAACCTGATGCAGCGTAACGGACGCGTCCTTAAGAAGGGCGCGTGCGCCCTGATCCCCAGCCAGCGCACACAAAGACGGATAATAATGGCGCCCAAACCAAACCGGATGGCCGCGGCGTCCGCGGCAAACCGGTGCAGCCAAAGTATGTGCGCATGAGACCCGGGCGAGGGCCAGCAAGGTCTCTTCCCGTATGAACGGCATATCGGCGGGCATAATAAACCACCCTGAAGCTTCGGGTCTTTGAGCCACACCATAGGCCAGACTATGTCCCATACCCAGGCCCGCATCCGGGCATACGGCGTAGCCCAGGCCGCGATCACGCAAGAACTGTTGGTGAATCGTATCGTTTGGGCCAAGTACCACCAGTGTGTCGGCAATAACGGCTTTCACCTTAAGCGCCGTGAGTAAGAACATAGGCGTGGCGCCGATAAGTTCGAGCCGCTTGTCGCGTCCAAAACGTTGCGAGCGGCCCGCCGCTAAAACAATCGCCGAAGGGGCGCCTGGCGCAAGCACAGAAGCGTTGGGGGCTGGCGCTGATTTGTGATGAAGCATGGAACGCGTTTCTCCTTCCCGGCGACATGAGGGCTACACCCGCCTTGCCAGTTCTACCCTGCGAATCCCCCCGCGTCCAGAAATACTTGCTCTTCGCTTGTGGTGCTACGCCCGAGCTCGGCATTTCTGTGTGGAAAACGTCCGAACCGGCGAATAATTTCACAATGCTCTTGCGCAAACTTCATGTCGTCAGGGCTATAACGCCGATAAAGTTCAAGCGCATAGCGCTGGTCGTCAACACTTTCCGAGTGCATGAAGGGCAGACATATAAATGACTTGAGCCCATCCTCGATAGCCGCGATGGTATTCGAAGCCATCGCGGCTCGCGCGTAAAACCGCGCCAAAGAGTCGGTGGCGTACATGTGCGCCGAACCGCGAAAAGCATTGCGCGGAAACTGGTCCAACAAGAGGATCAAGGCCAGCGTGGCACAAGGGTCGCTTTGCCAGTGATCGTGCTCGCGCCGGGCCGCAGAGAAATGCAGGTCGAAAAAGGCGTCGCGAAACCTCTGATCGAAGCCTGTGTCTTTCGTGAACCAGCGCGTGGAGCCCGCCTCGCGCCAAAAACGCACCACGGCATCCGCCTCGGGAAACACCTTTTAGCGCCCCATTGCCTTAGCGCTGATGCCCCCGGCCATACCCATATTTTCTTTAGGAAAATCGATCAATCGAACTCGTATGTCATGTTCTGAAATACCCGTGATCTGATTTGCGGTTTTGCTTAAAGCGGCAATCAGGGCCGACTTGAGCTCTTCGGTACGCCCCACAATGAACTCGACCTGATACATCACCGTGGCCACGCCGAACTGGCCCGCATCCAGAAAATGCTCACGAGGCAATTCGTGCAGCATGACGCGCACGCTGGCTGGTGGCGCGCCGATGCTGTCGACTACCGCCTTACTGGAGCGTTCAAGCAACTGTTTTTTCTGATCGGAAGAAAGGCCCTGAGTGGCGCTGATCGTAACGTATGGCATGCGAAATCTCTTAAATGAATAGTTGGAAAAAAGGGGTCCCGCCCCTAGGCATCGACGGAACAACCTACATATTATCTATGCAGCCGGCGATCCGTACAAACCGTCGCGTCTGCCGACGCCCGAAATGACACCGGATCAGACTGGGTTGCATCACCGTGCCGACGAAGATCTGACGCCGTCCAGGCGGCTTTCCCAGGCCTCGACCTGGCGTACATCCAGGCGTTTTTGTACCAACTGGTGCATCTTTTCGGTCAGCGTGCTCACCGCTGCGAGCCCACGTAACTCGTCCGTATTCAAACGATCACGATACAACACATTCTGGACACGGCTTAAAGTCCACGCCGGGTACGGACGTTCCACTCGATCCAGGCAGCTGTCAGGAGCCACCCAGCCGGGCTCAAGCACCCGGTAATACCAGCCCGTACGCCCACTGGTTTGCACACGCAAGGCCATTTGCGAAACATTGAAACGGACATTTAGTTTCCAGCAGGGCTGACGCGGCTGACTGACCTGTATAAGGGCATGTCCGAGCCTGAAGATGTCGCCCGCCGACACGGACTCTTCTGTCAGACCATAGGTCGAAATATTTTCGCCAAAGCCGCCAATAACAAGGTTCTGCACGCCAGGAGAATCTGACAGTTCGAACGCCCACAGCGCATAGTGCTCGGCAGCATAATGATGCACGGCCTTTTCGGGGCCGCCATGATGACGCGGATCGCCCTGCTGGTCTGAACTAAAGCCTGCATAACCCAGAAACACCGGCTCGGACAACGCCTGCTTATCTATAGCGCTCGGTTCGCCCCGTGGCCCGAAAACCTTCGGCTTGCCTGTGCGCAGCGACAGCAGGGGCCATGTCGTTAATCTATTTCGCATCGCCACCGGCACATTCTTTCGACGATTGAACTCTACGCCGCCCGATTTAAGTGAACCCATTATATCGCCCCACGCGACGCCTTCCAAAAGAGCACAGCACTCTGTTCACACAACATTTCCCGGCCATACACGTTAATATCCGCGCAGGTTTAGGGGAACCTACTTGACGCGCGCCGGTCTTTAATAGGTTGCTACGTTATCCCACCCACCCTCGCACGGAGCATGAATGAATTGGAATCACGAGGTACTCGATAGCACCATCTGGGTGGCGGAGGCCTACGCCATTACTGTGGTGCTGTCGGCCTTGACGATATGGGGCTTAACTCGGTTCACCCTATGGGGCCGGCAATTCTGGAATCTGGCAGGCGCCTATTTCTCTCTGAAACGCAGTTGGCGCCCACTAACCGCATTGGCGCTTATCCTGCTTTTAACCTTGTGCGCCGTACGGCTCGACGTTCTGTTCTCGAACTGGTACAACACGATGTACACGGCGCTGCAAAAGCTCGATGAAGCGCAGTTCTGGTTTGCCATGTGGTTGTTTGCCGTGCTGGCCACCTTGCACGTAATCCGCTCACTGATCGATTTTTACGTACAACAAGCCTTCTCCATTCACTGGCGCGTATGGCTTAATGAACAAATGCTTAGCCGCTGGATCGGCCACCAGGCTTACTATCGTTCGCAGTATCTGGAACGCCCGATCGACAACCCCGACCAGCGTATACAGCAAGACGTTACCACCTTCGTCACCACATCCCTCACTTTGTCGATGGGCGTGGTCAACGCCCTGGTGTCGACCTTTGCCTTCACCCTGATTCTGTGGAATCTGTCTGGCACGCTGGCCATCCTCGGCCTGGATATACCGCGCGGCATGGTATTTCTGGTGTTTGTCTACGTGCTGATCGCCACGGTCTTCGCCATCAGGATTGGCCGCCCGTTGATCAGCCTGAGCTTTTTAAGCGAGCGCTTCAACGCCGATTACCGCTACGCCTTGGTGCGCTTGCGTGAATACGCCGAAAGCGTGGCATTTTATGCAGGGGAAAAAGTCGAAGGTGCGTTGCTGCGAGGCCGTTTTGCACAAATTATTGCGAATGCCTGGGCGATCGTGTATCGGTCACTTAAATTTCTGGGCTTCAATTTTTCGGTCACGCAGACCGCCGTGGTATTCCCGTTTATTATCCAGGCGCAGCGTTTCTTCACCAAGAAGATCAGCCTGGGCGATTTAATGCAGACCGCACAAGCCTTTGGCCGCCTTCAAGACAATCTGTCGTTCTTCCGTAATGCCTACGACAGCTTCGCCGCGTACCGTGCAACCCTTGATCGCCTCACGGGTTTCACCACAGCCATCCACAACTCATACATGCTGCCTAAGCCCAATGCACACGCCGAGGGGAAGCGGGTGGCTCTGGACCACCTGACTGTTCGCACACCCGACAACAAAATTCTGCTCGATCGCCTGTCGCTCGAAGTCCTGCCCGGCGAACCCCTTTTGATTCGCGGGCCCTCCGGATCGGGCAAGACCACGTTGCTGCGTTCGATAGCCGGCCTATGGCCATATTGTGAAGGCGATATTATTCGACCCGAGCACGACGTATTATTTTTGTCGCAAAAACCGTATCTGCCGTTAGGTAGCCTGCGTGAAGCCTTGTACTATCCCAACCAACTGCCTGACATAGAACGGGCTATTGCAAGCACCAGCAGCGCAGTCGGGCAAAACACACTTGCAAGCGAATCGAAAGGCGCCACCAAAGACCTCGATAACGTGTTTGGCCCTGGCAGTTTGCTGGTTGAACCCAAACGCATCAACCCACCCGACGATCGCGCCCAGAACGTACTTAGGCAAGTGCAGCTAGGCCATTTAGCCGAGCGCCTTGACGAAGTCGCCGACTGGGGCCGGATTCTTTCGCTGGGCGAGCAGCAACGCCTCGCCTTTGGGCGCCTGATCCTGGCCGCGCCCGACGCGGCTTTCCTCGACGAGGCCACCTCGGCTCTAGATGAAGGCCTGGAAGAATCCATGTATCGTCTTGTCTGCGAGCAGTTGCCAGGCACCATTTTGTTAAGCGTCGGGCATCGCAGCACCTTGACCGCATATCATCGGCGACAGCTTACCCTCAAGGGTGGCGGCGCATGGGAATTGCACTAAGAGATCAAACATGAACTATTTCGTCATCAAACAACTGCACATGAGTGCGGCTGTCTTGAGCATTATTTTCTTTGTCGTACGTGCCTATTGGTCGGTCACCAGCTCGGGCCTCCTCGCACGCCGCCTCGTCAAAATTCTTCCCCATGTGGTCGATACCGTACTGCTAGGCTGCGGAGTCATACTGACTTTCATGCTGGGCGGGCTTCAGCCCTGGATAATTGCCAAACTTGTGGCTCTGGTTTTATATATTGGTATAGGCACCATCGCCATCAAACGAGGGAAAACGGCCGGAACGCGCGGCGCAGCAGCGTTGATCGCCATTGCCGTCTTTTTTTATATCGTCGGTGTGGCCATACGACACAACCCCATGTCGTGGGTGGCATGAGGTTGTTGTTTTTGCGTTGAATGGCACCCACAAGGGGTGCCGCGCTACAAACACCCGCCCGCGAATCATGTAGCGGCAGCCCTTGTGGCTGTCAAAATCCCCAGCAACCAGAACAGCCTCTACAAAGCCTATTTTTCGACAACATAGCCCGATGCCTTGATTACGGGCTGCCATTGCTGACGAAACGCGTCAATTAATTGCTCTGTCTGGGCGGCATTGGCTACAACAGGAGTCAATCCATTTTCTTGCAAGGCCTTTTGTATACTGGGCGTAGACACGACCTCCATGAGGGCGTTTCCAAGCATTTTGACTTTAGCGTCGGACATGCCGGCCGGAGCAAAGAAGGCATTCCATCCGGAAGCCTCGACCTTTACACCAGCCTGCGTAAAGGTGGGCACAGAGGAAAGCTGCGGCTCACGCTGCGAACCCGAAGTGGCGAGAATTCGAATTTTTTTACCCACTTGCTGCGCCATCTCTACGTCCAGCGTATCTACCGCAACCGGAACTGAATGATCGATCAGACCGGCCATGGGCAAAGCCGAACTTTGGTAACCGACAATTTTCGCCTTGACTCCGATCTTGTCGGCCAGCAAAAGGCCTACGAAATGCGCCAAGTTGTCGGTGGCAGAAACGCCTATATTGAATTCGCCGGGGTGCGCACGGGCCCAATCGACCAGCCCGGCCATATTTTTAATTGGACTGTCG
>JBDTLC010000115.1:0-23055 GCA_039935015.1 Paralcaligenes sp.
CAGAATATCGCCACCACCGGAAAACCTCATGAATAGTCTTGCTCTATACACCAACAGTAAATTCTCCAGCCCATACGTCTTGTCGGTTTACGCCACGCTTGTTGAAAAGGGCATGCCCTTCGACCTGAAAACCGTCGATCTGGACAGCGGCGAACAATTCTCAAAAGACTACGCGCAAATCTCGCTGACCTCACGCGTCCCAACCTTGGTGGACGGCGACTTTTCATTGTCAGAGTCCTCCGCCATTATTGAATATCTGGAAGAAGCCTATCCGCGCCCTGCCTACCCATCTGCCTTTCCCGAAAATGCCAGGCTAAGGGCGCGTGCCCGGCAAATTCAGGCGTGGCTGCGCAGCGACCTGGGCGCGCTGCGCGACGAACGTCCCACCACGGTTATTTATGCCGCAAAAAACCCCAAACCTTTATCAAATCAGGCTCAGCATGCAGCGCAGAAATTGTTAACCATTGCCGACGCGCTAATCGATGCTCAAGGCGGTCCGCTTTTTGGACAATGGTCAATTGCCGACGTAGACATGTCGGTTACGCTGAACCGATTGGTAGCCAACGGCGATCCGACGCCCGAAAAAATCCAGCGCTACGTGGCACAGCAAAGCAGCCGCCCATGCATCGCTGATTGGTGGAAACGCGCAGCACAAGCTCGTTAAGCCAATAAGTGCCGACCAGCGGGATTCGCGTGATAGACAAGATTCGACTCGACAAATGGCTTTGGGCGGCACGCTTTTATAAAACCCGCAGCCTGGCGGCGCAGGAAGTCGGGAAGGGTCGCGTGCTGGTGAATGATCAGATCGCCAAGTCTTCGCGTGAAATTGCAATGAATGATTTCGTCTGCGTTCGCAAAGAAGATACGCTTATCCACGTCCGCGTATGTGCAGTAAGCAGTGTACGAGGCCCAGCCTCCGTGGCTCGCCTGCTCTACGATGAAACGCCCGAAAGCGTAGCCGCACGCGAACGTGCGGCGGAAACTAAGCGCCTTGCCCCCGAACCTTCCCGCGAAATGACTGCAGGGCGCCCGACCAAACGTGATCGGCGTCAAATCGCTCTTTTGCGAGGTAAATAATCGAGAGCCAGGCGACGCGTAGCCGCCGGCTGCAACGTAATTTCATTTACGCGTTTCGGCGCGAAACTGTACGAAAGCCAAAGCGCCCGCCAGGACAGCACATGCTCCAAAAATGATCAGGTCGGTCGCGATGCCAAGCGGTAACATTGCGCCGAAGATCAAACTGCCCACACCAAAGCCCAGGAACAAGATAAATGCCATAAGCCCCACAGCTTGCCCGCGTTGCGGCCCCAAATCGGTCACGATTCCGGCCAGCAAGGGCTGGGTCAGGTCATAGCCAAGCGACAACAGCGTCACCAGCACAGGCGCGGCGGCAATCGGGATATCGAGCGTCAACGCGGCGGCGCTCGCGCCTGCGAGGATCAACCCCATTGGGATCAGATGACTTCGTCCGAACCGGTCCGCAAGACGACCGATGGCGGGACCAAAGAGGAAACCCGGCACCCCGTAGCCCAGCAAAGCCAGGCCAATCCCAATTTCGCCAACGCCATAGCGACGAGAAAAATAAACCCCAAGCCACGTAAACACGCCCGAATGGAAAACGGCATTCACGAATACATAGCCGTAGGTCCGGCGTCCGCGCACCGTGCCCAGTAATGTCCAATACCCCGCTATGATCACGCGCGGCGATGGCTTTGCCGAACTGTTGCGGCCGCCCAACATAGAGCGGTACCGCAGAAGGAAGAGAAACGTGACCATCGATAAAGCGGCCACACCAAAAAAAAGGCCTTGCCAGGAAACGAAGGGCTCCATCATTACGCCCATCGCCGAGCCGCCAGCCATACCGCCCGCCATCGCACCAAAGAGCCAACCGATCGGTCGGCCACGTTCCTGATAGGGAAAAAGATCGCCGATGAGCGTCAGCGCAAGTGGCACGACACCGCCCGCTCCGAGGCCAGTAATCAATCGAAGCATGGTCAGCTGCGTGAATGAACGGCTCAAGCCGGTGAGCGCCGTAAGCAGGATAAAAGCCGCGAGACATGTGATGATGATCGGGCGCCGGCCCCGCCGATCCGACAACGGCCCGTAAAACAGCGTGGCCGTGCCATACGCGATCAGATAGGCCGGCACCGCCAAGCCCATAGTCTGAACCGTGACGTTAAATGCGGTGGCCAGTCTAGGGATGAGCGGCGCAATCATATACGCCTGGAAAAAAATAAAGAATGTGATCGCCGCCAACAGCCAGAGCAATCGTTCGCGACGCGCTATGTGGGAGGGGCTATTAATAAGATCTACGGGTGGTTCGCTGAGCTGCACGGTTATGACTCTTTTAATCTTTGCAGCGTCATTGTTTTAAGTCCAGCGTCGCAATCGCAGTGCCATCGGCGCAAAAGCGCAGGACGAGATCATCGGCCTGCGCTTTGCTGCCACAGCCTATTAGTGAAGCGAGGCCAACTTGACGTTTTTATGGCCTAGCGCCTGAGCTACGTCGTACATTGCCTGGTTAAGGATGAGGTGAGTATTTTCATCACTTGCGTGGCCGAACTTGACATCAACATCGGCCATCACCTGGTTGTGAATGGGGTGTGACAATGCCTTGTCAAACAGATAGCCCGACCAGAATGTGCCGTCTGGCGTGGTGCCTGCGGTAACTAGCGTAGCGGCCAACTTGGCGCCCTTCAAGTCTGCGGGCGCAGCCGGTAATTTTACGCCGGCCTCGGTGGCCCGTTTTAGCCCGGTATTAACGTCGAACGTCATGCCATTGACAAAGTCCGTCACCTTTTGCTGACCATATTGCTTGGTGAGCTTGGCAACTTCGGCGTTGACCGTCTTTTCACCCAGCATTGACACCAGCGCGGTCGAGAAACTGAAATGTTGCGCGCCACCTCCTGCTTCGACCAACGCTGCAGTAACTGCTAGCGCCGGCGCGCCGTTGTAGGTCGGGCCGCCAAACCAGTTCATTGTATGCGGTGCATCGGCAGCCAAGGCGGCGCCACTAAGCAACATGCCTAAACTGACGGCCAATGCGGCAGATATTTTTGTCATCTTCATAATAATTACCTTTTCTTTAATAAATACATGCTTGTCCGCCACCACGTCACAATGACGCGGCGCCGTCCACGCTCTGAATACAAGTGGGGATACCACACGGATATAGTTGCTTCAATAAATGCTGCACCTCCTCAGATAATTGCCCGTCGCCTCGCGCAGCCAAATCGCCGCCCAGTGCGGCCAGCGCCAGACTTTGAAGAATATAGGCAGCGGCCAGCTCCCTGACCAAACGATGTTCTGTCACCATCCCATCAATAGCTGTAGCGCCAAGCTGACCAATTAGCGTCGTGCCCCCGTCCGCGACCAGCACCAGCCAACGCATACCATCGACGGGTGCAAGTTGATAACGATGAATCTCGCCCTGGCAGCCGCCGCACTCGTGTTCACAGGCTTGCAGGCACAAAGTGATAATGGCGACCCCACGCTCGCGTGCCATCCGTAAGGGTTCGGCCAATAGTGAGGCCTCTTGCGGCTGAATCGCGATAAGTAAGGTGTTTTCGCAAGCATCAATCAGTTGTTGCGCCTTGGCCAACAGCTCGCCATCGCGCAAGTTGAATACGGCTACCGGCTCACTGCGACCAGACCGTTGCGCCAAGGCTTGGCCTGCCGCGAGCAGCGCCCGCTTCTGGCTGGTTTCAATCCCGCGCAGTAGCTGGTCTGGCGATATAGCCGCATAGCGTTGGCCGCCGGAGTGCTGAAGGCGCTGCGCAGCCCCGCGTTGCAACAATTTGTCCAGGACAGCGTAGACGTTGGCCCGGGGAATTCCCGATTCTTTAGCCAATTCGTAACCGCTGAGTTCACCGGCGTCGATCAGCGCCGTATAGGCCCGAGCTTCGTATTCGGTGAATCCAAGTTCCTGCAACGCTTGCATGATGTAGGCTGCCATCGCATTAGTAGTTATACATATAGCTACTATAATCCTGAATTGCTAATTGTCAATCTTTGAACACGCGTCGCCACGATTTCTTTTTGCTGCAATCGAACTGATTCCAGATTTCCTGACGCCAGCCTGTCCTACAATACCGTCAACGGCTGTAGAACAATCACGTTTGCGTGGCGCCCGCGCGCCCGCAATGCGTCGCCGCACTGTGCGCCTGACCACCTGCAACCTGCTCATATGCCACCTGCCCAGTCTCCCCTGAAAGAACTTACCCTCCGCGGCGTCGTGCTCGGCGCGGCCATCACTCTGGTTTTTACCGCCTCCAACGTTTACCTGGGGCTGAAGGTAGGCCTGACCTTTGCGTCATCGATTCCTGCCGCCGTCATTTCCATGGCACTGTTACGCTACTTCAAAGGTTCCAATATCCTGGAGAACAACATCGTCCAGACGCAGGCCTCAGCGGCCGGAGCGCTCTCAGCGATCATTTTTGTATTACCGGCCTTGCTCATGCTCGGATACTGGCAGGGATTCCCCCTGTTTCAAACCGCCATGATTTGTGCCACCGGAGGGATATTAGGGGTTATTTTTACCGTGCCTTTGCGCCACGCCTTGGTGGTAAAAAGCGATCTGCCCTATCCCGAAGGCGTCGCGGCGGCCGAAATCCTTCGAGCTGGCAACCAGCGCCCTGACGCGGCCATTGAACAACCCGGCGCCGAACGCATTCGGGCAAAATCTGGCAACGGCCTGCTTGATATCCTTGCAGGCGCTGCATTTTCGGGCATCTTCAGCCTTCTGACCAATGGCTTCAAACTGGCTGCCGACAGCGCCAGCTATTGGCTGGTCACAGGGCGAGCTATTTTCCAGATACCGATGGGATTTTCCTTTGCGCTGGTTGGCGCCGGCTATCTTGTAGGCATCATCAGCGGCATCGCCATGCTTATTGGCGTGCTGCTGTCCTGGGGCATTGCGGTGCCCTGGCTGACGGCCATTACGCCGATGCCCTCGGGCAGCTCAGCCGCCGATTTCGCCATGATGATCTGGGTAACCAAAGTACGGCTAATCGGAGCCGGCATGATTGCCATTGCGGCGATCTGGACGCTGCTGACGCTCCTGAAACCCATGTATGAGGGAATGAAAATTTCACTGTCGGTACTGAAAGGCGGATCAGGCTCCACCAGCCTGGAGCACGTCGACACCGATTTATCCCCTAAAGCGTTGGTGCGAACCACCCTGCTCATGGTGCTGCTGCTGGCCGGCACGTTCTATTCATTTATTGCGACCTCTCATGTGTCCGCAGGCCTGGCATGGACGTTAGTCGTGGTAAGCGCCCTGGTTTCCTGCACTCTGGGTTTCATGGTGGCGGCCGCCTGCGGTTATATGGCGGGCCTGGTCGGCTCTTCGGCCAGTCCCATTTCTGGCATCGCCATCGTTTCCATCATGGCCATTGCCATGATCTTTATTGGAATCGGTCAATCGCAGGGCCTGTTGAATGACCCGGCCAATATCGAGTTCTTTACGGCGCTGACCATATTCTGCACCTCGGTAGTCGTGGCCATTGCGGCGATTTCAAACGATAACCTGCAAGATCTGAAAACGGGCTGGCTGGTTCACGCCACCCCGTGGCGCCAGCAGGTGGCTCTGATTATTGGTTGTGTGGTGGGCGCCATCGCTATTCCTCCCGTGCTGGATCTTCTGTACCAGGCCTATGGCTTTATCGGGGCCATGCCGCGTTCAGACATGAACGTTTCGCAAGCGCTAAGCGCCCCGCAGGCAACCTTGATGATCACCATAGTCAATGGTCTATTTGCTCATACGCTCGACTGGACATACATAATGATGGGAATTGCCGGGGGCGTAGCGGTCATTGTTATCGATGTTATTCTGACTCGCTGTACCGTACGTTATCGCCTGCCGTCACTGGCCGTGGCAATGGGTTTATACCTGCCACCTTCTATCGTCCTGGCACTATTCGTAGGCGCAGTTATTTCCTGGTATGTAAAGCGGCGCATTCACCAGTACGCGAACAGAGAGCATACCGACGCTGAACCTCTGCTTGCGCATGCCGACCGAAAGGGCACGCTGTTTGCATCGGGGCTGATTGTGGGCGAGAGCCTGATCGGAGTCATCCTGGCCATGACGATTGTCGTTTCGGTCAGCTCGGGCGGCAGTGACCGCCCGCTGGCTTTGGTTGGGGCTGATTTTGCGGGCGCTTCGACATGGATAGGCTTGATCTGTTTCGCCGCAATGTGCCTGATGTTTGCGCGACGCTCGCTAATGCGCGACTAAAAAGAGGAACCGGCAATGGATCAATGCAATAAACGTGCTGACGCAGAGATGCGCCACGGTGAATACAAAATCCCGCAGGGCAAACTGGTCGTGGTTGACTTGCAGGTCGTAGAAGGTTGTCTGCATGGTGTACGACTGTCGGGAGATTTTTTTCTGGAGCCACCTGAAACCCTGGAAGCCATTGACGCCGCGTTGAATGGCTTGCAGCAAGACGCAACAGTGGATCAATTGGAGCAGGCCGTGCAATCGGCGGTTGGCGCCGACGTCGAGATGTTCGGCATTACTGCTGCTGGAATTGCCATCGTCGTGCAAAGGGCTTTGGCATGAACCACGAATTGAAGCGCAGCAACTGGAACGAACACGATTGGCAACTGATCCACACCGCGCCGCAAATGCCGTTGCAGCACATGGCGCTGGATCAGGTGTTACTGGACGAGGTGGCTGCTGGACGACGGGCACCCACGTTACGGGTATGGGAATGGGCCAGCCCTGCTGTTGTGATCGGCATCTTCCAGTCGTTAAAAAACGAAGTCGACACCGAAGCCGCACAAAAGTACAAGATCGAGGTCGTACGTCGAATCAGCGGCGGCGGCGCGATGTTCATCGAGCCGGGCAACACTATTACCTATTCCATCTACGCTCCGCTGTCGCTAGTTGCCGGCATGAACTTTCGCGAGGCCTACGCGTTTATGGATGCCTGGGTGCTGGAAGCGCTCGACGATGTCGGCATCAAAGCTTGGTACCAACCATTGAACGACATCACTTCCGCGGCTGGAAAAATCGGCGGTGCGGCACAAGCACGCCGCGGCGGCGCGGTGCTGCACCACGTCACGATGGCGTACGACATCGACACCACGAAAATGCTGCAAATACTGCGCATCGGGCGCGAAAAGCTATCGGACAAAGGCATCACATCTGCCGCCAAACGAGTCGACCCGCTGCGTAGCCAGACCGGTTTACCGCGCGAAGCGATCATCGAGCGAATGATAAGCGTTTTCCGGCGCCGCCACGGCTTGCGCGACGGGGCCCTGTCTTCGTCCGAATTGGCAGCGTCTGAGGTCTTGATTAGGGAAAAATTTGGAACTGAGGCATGGCGCGCCAAAGTGCCTTGATGCCCAATACCCATCAGGCGGCAATCAATGCCGCCCACCACACAACGTGGCGCTCGATCAAAAAACGTATTTCATTTCGGCATAAATCGTACGTTCAGGAAACGGGTGGTACAGGTAGTAGGAGCGATTGGTCAGGTTATCCACTCCAATTGCGCCTGCCCAGTGCTTGTCAAACTGGTAATGTATCCGCGCATCCATGACCAGAAAACTCTGGAAGCCAGTGTAAGTGGCCGAATTCGTATCGCTGTTGTCCACCGTTGCAAATACCCGACTGCTGTAACGGGCGGCTGCGGTGAATGCCCATTTATCGTTCGGCCGATACGTCGCGGCCAGGGTAGCGCGCCAGGTGGGCACGTAGGGCGTCTGCTTGCCGACTGGAGTGTCGCCAGACGAGGCCGAAACATAGCTGTCGTCCGAGAGAATCCGGGCATTCACATACGTGACGTTACCCGTTAGCGACAGACCCTTGATGAACGCATTGTCCAGTTGCCCGGCCAGTTCAACCCCGGTTGCCCTCGTCTTCCCCACGTTCTGCGTATAGGAAACCGGTGTAGCAAAACCCTGGATGGTGGATGTCTGCGAGATCAGCGCGTCGGACACGTACTCATTAAATATCGATAGCCGCAGCTTGCTCTGATCGGTATCTCGTTCAATGGCCAGCTCGCTCGACAACACACTTTCCGGTTTCAGGAATGGATTGGCCTGCATGAAGGTCGTGCCGGTCTGCACGCTTTGATATAGTTCGCCGACTGTCGGGAAGCGTAGCGCCTTGCCGAAGGAGCCCGTCACCGACCAGTTGTTGTTGACATCCCACCGAAGCGAAGCTTTGGGCGAGAACCCGACTTTGTCGACGCCAGGCTGGTTGATCGGCACCCCGACGCCGTTGCTGCCGATAGAAAAATTGTAGCCATTTTGCGCTCGCCACATTTCGTATCGGCCACCCAGCGTAGCGGTGAGTGCGGGCGCGACGCGCCACACATCCTGCAGCCAAAACGCCGAGGTCTGCGTGGTGCCTTCCGAATCGCCAAATAGTGATCCGGCCCCTCCTGAGGCCCAATCCGTCGTATTGAAAGTGGGGCTAACCAATTTGAACTGGTCGTAATGCGTACCAAAACTAACAATGTGGGCGCCCGCAACACCTTGTGGTCGCCAAGTGCCCTTCAAGTCCAGCGTAGTCCATCCCGTTCCACGCATATCCGTGGTTCGCCCCGGGCCGCCGTTGAGCGCAGCCGGATAGAGCCCGGTAGACAGGCGGCTAAGATCTTGAAGGTAGTACATATTGCCGACGATAAAATCCCAATCGAAGCGGCCCTGCGTATGCGTACCTATATTTAGGCTCTGCATCAGGTGTTGTTGCTGAAGATTATTGCTGGAGAATTGGCTTGCAAGACTGCTTGCGCTATATGCGAAGCCACCCATATTCACGTTGCCACCGCTGGCGCCGTAATACGGTGCTCCGGTCGCTGAGCTCAGGTAGGTCTCGGAATGCGCCTTCGAGTTGTTTTGCCAATACCCCAACGAGTAGGTCGCCTTCAAGGTAGGCGTAAAGTCATACGCCAATTTGAAGCTGGCGTTGTCTTGAATCGTATGAATAAAGTTGCCGGCTCCGATCACATTAATGGCGCTACCAGTTCGATTGTTATCCGCGTACGCGCCATTAATAACGGGCAAACCCGAGCCGGCCAGAGTCTTCGACTGGCTGGTCGTAGCGAAACTAATGGGCTGACTGAAGCTATCCAGGTGCTTGGCGCTTAGCCACCACGACAACTTGCCGATGCGGTCACCCAGCGTTGCGCTATATTGCTGCGCCGATTCGCCGTCGTTGGAAGTGCCGTATTTGCTGAAATTCTGAATGCTGCCTATGACATCGACGCTTCCTTCGAAACGCGTTGGCATACGCGTGGTGATTTCAGTTACCGCACCGTAGGAATTCCCCGGATATTGAGCGGCGAACGGGCCATACATCACATCAATACGCTGGATCTCCTGCGGCGTAACCATGAACCACTGCGGTGAACCATTCTGGTTATTGTTGTTGATTAGCGCCGACAACAGGACGCCATCGGCGTAGACCAGGCTACGCGCACTCGCGTTAATGCCCGTAGTACGGGTAGCCATCGGCGCCTGAGTATCGCCGATGTAACGCTTGCGCACCAGCACGTCGGGCAGATACTTCAAGGCGTCCTCAGCACCCATGACATTAATCGTCTGGGCCATTTGACTGGCCGTCACGCTTTCTGTCGTTTGTGGCAGCTGGTTTTTTTCGGCAAATGAGCGAGTGCCGGTCACTTCAATGGAGGGCAAGCTCTGGGCATCAGCGGGCTTTGTCTTACCGCCGGCGGTTCTCACCGAAGTACTGTCGCTATCGCCAGCGTCAGTTGAATGGTCAGACGCCGCATCGGCGCATGTGTGCACGGCACCAAAGATGATCAAGGGCCATAGTATTCGAAACATAGAAGACAATGGACGGCGCTGGAACACAGCGCCGCGTACAAAAAGTGGCGTAGGCATGGGATATACACTCTAAGCAAATTGTTGTCGGCCGTTGGCGCGACCAGCTGAATCCGGCCTGTGCCAAGTAGCGACAGGCCAAGTCAGTCGTGTCAGTGATGGGCGAAGCCCGTAAGTTAGGAAGACAGACGAGGAGGGGCGCGCGCAAAGGCTGGCGGATAGGCCAGAGGTAGATCAGGGGCGGTAAACAAGACCGGTGCCGCCAACCGATGCTCGTTGACGACATCCGCCGGCAGAGTCACTGTCTGAGGCACAGGCATGTGCGTGGCAAAGAAACCGCAATAGCCGCAAGCCTTCAAAACATGGGAGGGGTACTGATTTTGCGTAGGCGCAAAGGGGCGAGAATCCGGTTCCTCGTTGGCTCCAGCTACACAAAACGAAAGATTCAGCGCCGAACCGCGAGGCCTTTGTACGCTCTGCGATACGACAGGCATGACCAAGCCGAGCCAGATGGCTAAAAGCCCCAGCCATGCGCCCAGCTTGCGATACGAAGTAAAAGGCATAAACGCGAACTATTTTTATTATAGTGACGCAACATTCTAAAACGTGTCACTGTAAATCACAATTGCGACGACGCGACAGTAGCGCAAGCCGCGCGCCGCAAGCTCTTGCCACGTGTGTGCTGGGACTGGGATAATCGCAGAAGCGAGCGGCGCCGTCCAGGCGAAGGTAGGCGCATCGACAGCTCCTTGACTTTCGTATCAAAACGGTACGACTTACGTTAATATTTTCTACTGCAAAATCTGCTGTAAAAACCATCCAAATATAAACAATAGGAAAGACAATATGAAAATCGTACAGCCAGTTTCTAAAATCAACGTAGCGCTCCTTTCCATGCTTTTCTATGTCGGCAGCCCGTCTTGGGCGCAGGCCGAAACCCCCACTCTTCCAGCAGTCAAGTCGACTGTTTCGTCCACTTTGCTGAAAGAGGCCGATGCGGGATATAAGCAATATGCCGCTTCCACCGGTGACTACTTCAAGTTCGATCCCGCCATGAAGTCATGGCCTTGCGATGTTTCTCAGAGACAACTACGTCAGTGGACAGACATCATCGATTCGGCAGACCTGCAAAAGACAGTCAAACGGCCGCATAAAGAATCGACATCCACAGCGACCACCGCCAGCCCGAAGTTCGGGTATTCTTATGAAAATGTAGTTTTCCATCCGGTGTCGGCCACATGCAAAAATGGCAAGCTCGATGGCAACGTCGAATTTATTTACGAGGGCACACGTAAAGCCTGGGGCCCAACGTATCAGAAAACATCGCACGAAGTGGCAAAAGTGACTATGCGCATAGAGGGCGGCCATCCGGTGCATTTGCTTGAACTGAAGAAGTCCGTAAGCGGTGATCAGGCATCAAACAATCAGGCAGCCAACCAGAAACCCGCCATGCCTTCGGACACGGTCAATATCAGAAGCACGGCGGTGCAATATCACCATCATCGTCCTTCCACCGCTACGATCGTCATGGCAGGCGGGCCGAACCCCATGTATTTCTTGAAACGCCCTGTTGCTAACCACCGCGTCGAAAAAACCTTTTATGCCGGCACGGATCTGATGTCCGTCGAAACACAAGATAAGGCAGGCTTGAACGATGGTCTGGCATTAAGCTACAAAGATGGGCAAGCCGTAAAGACATGCTTCAAACACGGTCGACAGATCGACCTGAAATCTTGCAATGGCTAAATAGAGTCGGGTGGGGGTTGAACCGTCGACCCCCACCATTATTACGAATACACAGGCTCGCCTAAATTCATCATAAGCCGGTTGGCCCAGGCAAAGATGGATGTAACATGCAGTAGATCCAGAATCTCGGTTGTCTCAAGCCCTGCCTCTTTAAGCGCCCGAATATCGTCCGCGCCAATGTTTTCGGCCGACTCGGTCAGACGTATGGAAAAATGCACAATGGCTTTTTCACGATCGTTCATACCGGCGGTACGTGGCGCATCGAACACTTGAGCTACGATGTCGGCCCGTTTGGCCAACTGCTCGAATCGCTGCGCATGGACTGAAGCGCAATATACGCAGCCGTTGATCCGCGACACGGTCAGCGCGCCCAACTCGCGCTCTGCTCGTGGCAAGCCGCCTGGCGCATACATGATGGCGTTATAGGCTTCAGAACGCTGCCTTAAAATGGCAGGCTGGTGCACCAACAACAGATAATAATCGGACGTCTTGGCCTTGGGGTTGCTAAGCCCCAGTACCTCGAGCTGTTCGGCGGTGGCCGATGCGCAATCCACAACGTCCAGCCATGCTTTCCAGTCCAATGTTTCGTTGGTAAAGCCATTGCTTTTGATAACTGTGCTCATTGCGACTCCAAGGCTTTCATGGCCTGCAAGCCAGCCGTTACGCGTATCTGATATGACAGAAAGGCTATTAGCTGGGCCAGCGTAACTATGTCGGCAGCGGCCATGCCTGCAGCCTGTAGTTGATTAATTTGCGCCTGATCGCCTTCTACCGGCTTAAGTATCAATTTACGCGTGAATACCAACATCGCCTTCAGGCTAGACGGCGCCAGATCATCGATCTGGTCAGCAGCGACGGCCGCGGCTATGGCAAGGTCGCCATCATGAGGGGTCAGTGCGGCCTGGTAGTGCTGCGCCAAGCCCATGGCCCCAGACAGCAAGCAGGCATACCACGCCACCAGCAGCCGGTCGCGAATGGCCAAGCTCTGGCCTGCGGGATCGAAAAACAAATCATAGCTGCTTTGAGTTGCGTCAGATATTTTCTGGCGCGTGTGGCGTATGGCAAATAACGCATCACCGGGCACTAGGCCTACTACTGCGTCAATCACGTCGTAGTGCGCAACACTCGGCGTGAGAGCGCTGGGGCCGGCCGGGGAATTATTCAGGCTTTCCAAACATGGTCTCCTCAAAAAATAAAATATAGGGTGCCTCTACACCTGCAGATAGTTGCCTTTGTGCGAGCTTCACGCTATTTGGCGCCGCGTCGTTCAGGCTGCTGCAGTCCATTCATCGCCCACAATTTCGGGCTCGTCAAAAGCTTGAAGGTCACTAAAATGCTGGTCGATGTTTTCTATGAACAATAAACGGGCGATGCCTTTGGACACCCGTTCCGCGCCATCGCTGATAGCTGGAATATCGCCCGAGACCGTGCCGTGAGTAAGCGTTGCCGGGTAGCAAAAACAATGAACCCGCGACAGGCCAGGCAAGGGATTGCCGGGTTTCTCCTGAAACTCAAAATTAACTCCCAGGTCGGGCGCGCCTTCAAGTTCTCTGTCCTCTTGCCCCGCGCCGGGTTGATAGCGGTCTGCCCACACGCGCACATGGTGAGCAATCGTGGCATATTCAGGGCGTGCGTGCCAATCGACAAAAAAGCCGGTAGCGAGAATCAAAAAATCCAGTTCGAAATTTTTCTTCGGTGTTTCAATCTGCAGATGGCCGTCCTTTTCGATGACGTTCAGAACAGGCGAACCAAAATTGAAATAGGCGTTGGCATGTTGCGAAACTCGTCGCACGCTGGCTTGTGGTGGGGGCACTTGCTGTTCGTTAATGTAATGTCGCAGGCGCCATTTCCATGCATCGGGCAAACCCAGATAGCCGCATGTAAAGCCGGCATTTGATGCACCTTTGCCCTTGTTTACCCGTGGAAGATCAGCACGGCGAATCAGTAAATCTACCCTTGCTGCACCATTTTCCAAAGCCGTGCCTGCGCTGTCCATGGCCGATGCGCCGGCGCCCACCACACCGACTCGCCGGCCGCGCAAGGCAGAATAGTCGGCAGCATCTGACGAATGAGCCCAGAGCTCGCGTCTAATATTTTGGACGAAGCCCGGTATGTAAGCCCCACCAAGCCCTGCCCGCCCAGTGGCTAACACTACGCGACGCGCATAGACGCGAGTTTCGCCCGACGCAGTCTGGATCTGAAGAGCAACATGGTGGGCATGAGGAATTATGTTTTTAACGTAATGCTCGTTCTGGATATCCAGTTTCATTACCTTTCGATACCAGTGCAAATAAGCCATCCATTGCAAGCGCGGGATTTTATCCAATGCGTCCCATGCCTGCTGGCCATATTGCGCTTCGAACCAGGCACGAAATGTTAGCGCGGGCAAGCCTAATGCCGGTCCGGTCAGTTGTTTGGGAGAGCGAAGTGTTTCCATGCGGGCCGTCGTGGCCCAGGGGCCCTCGAACCCTCTAACGGCGCTATCGAAAATACGGGCTCGAACGCCCATATGCTGCAATGCCACGGCGGTTGCCATGCCCGCCATGCCACCGCCAATAATGACCACATCCAGTAGTTCCTGACCGTCTACCGAACCTTGCGGCACCCACGGCTTGGACGGCAGATCCAGCCAGGCGAGATCCTGTGCCAGACGTTGCTCCAGGGCGGCCAGACCGGCGTGTTCAGAAAGTAACGGTATTGTCATTGAGCTTGTGCGTGTTATGTTGAGGGGAACGGGAGCCGTGCAGAAAATATATTTTTATCTTTGAATGCAAAGGCTTCCCGGCAATTATTCTCAGGCGGCGATTTGTATTTGACAAACCGATTAACGTAGCTAATAGTGCAGCAGTCTTTCATATATTAAAAAGCGGAACAAGCGGGTTATATAGAAAGTAGCTTTCGTCTTAAACAAAGTGTTATGCGTTACGACCTCATCGATCTGAAACTCTTCATCGCAATAGCCGACGCCGGAAATATTTCGCGTGGCGGGGCTGCATGCTTTCTGGCACCCTCGTCGGCCAGCCTGCGCATGAAGCAACTTGAGGAATCGCTGGGCGCACAATTGTTCAAGCGAGAGGCGCGTGGTGTAGTACTGACACGCGCAGGGCAGGTCATGCTCGAGCACAGCCGACGGTGCCTGGCCGAGCTAGAACAAATGCATGCCGATCTCGCGCCGTATGCACTAGGGATCAAGGCCCACGTCACCCTGTTCGCCAGCAGTACGGCCATAGAGTCGTACTTGCCCAATGATATGCAAGCGTTTCTGCACGACTACCCGGAAGTACGAATTGTCATGGCCGAACGCCTTAGTCACGAAACTCTGGCGGCGGTGGCAACCGGACAGGCGGATATCGGCATCGTCACATGGGATGGCGAACATCCTGAACTGGAATTCTTGCCCTACCGGCAAAATGAGTTGATGGCAGTAGTGCCTGAAACCGACAGCCTGACGTCGGGCGAGTCGACAAGCTTCGCAGACTGTCTGGACCGGCCTTTCGTCTGCCTGCAGGGCGGCTCGGCCATCTATGCGTTCATCGTCAACAAGGCGACGGCGCTGGGGCGTCATATTGATATTCGCATCCAAGTGGCCAGCTTCGCCTCAATGCTGTCGCTGATTCGGGCCGGAGTTGGTGTTGGCTTGATGCCTCGCCCGGTCCTGCAACTACTTAACTGCGACGGTGTACGCATACTACCCTTGCGTGACGACTGGGCCGTGCGCCCGCTCAGAATTTGCAAGCGGCGCGACGACCAACATATGTCGAGGTATGTCCAGGCTCTATTGGCGAGCCTGGATGCGGCCCGCCTGATGCCTTTCAATCCGATGAAAACGGTCAGCCTCTTACCGCCATCGATGTAAGACGCAGCATGACAAAACGATGCCGCATTCTGCCTAGTGGCTAAGCACTTTGGTAAGAAACTGGCGCGCGCGCTCGGTGGCGGGTTGGGCGAAGAACTGGGCCTTGGGCGAGTCTTCAAGGATTTCACCGGCGTCCATGAAGAGCACTCGCTCGGCCACGCGTTGAGCGAACCCCATCTCATGGGTTACCACCATCATGGTCATGCCCTCTAACGCCAACGCCTGCATCACTTCGAGCACCTCATTGACCATCTCGGGGTCGAGCGCCGAGGTGGGCTCATCAAAGAGCATCGCTTTCGGGTCCATGGCCAAGGCCCGGGCGATCGAGACGCGCTGCTGCTGGCCGCCCGAGAGCTGGCCGGGGCGACTCGAGAGCTTGGTGGCCAAACCCACGCGGGCGAGCAACTGCTCGGAGCGAGCATCGGCTTGGGCGCGGGAACGCTTGAGAACATGCACCTGCGCAAGGCTCACGTTTTGCAGCGCCGTCATGTGCGGGTAAAGCTCGAAGTTCTGGAATACCATGCCGATCTGCGCGCGTAGTGCGGGCAAATCGGTGCGCTTGTCGGTCACCGACACACCATCCACGGTAATCGTGCCTCGCTCAAAGGGCACCAGGCCGTTAATGCACTTGATGAGCGTGCTTTTGCCCGAGCCCGAGGGGCCGCACACCACGACGACCTCGCCCAAATTAATGGTGGCCGAGCAGGCGCGCAACACCGCGGTAGGCCCATAGCACTTGTGTACATTGTCGAGCACAATCATCTGACAGGAGCCCTTTTGTAGAGTTGCACAGCTTTGGAGAGCGAAAAACAAATCACCAGGTACACCACGATCACCAGGGTGTAGATCTCGGTCGGCCGGCCATCGCGCGAGGCCACGACGCTGGCCGAGGTCATAAAGTCGTGCAGGCCCACCACATAAACCAGGGACGTGTCCTGGAAAACGATAATGATTTGATTGAGCAGCAACGGGATCATCGCCCGAAAGGCCTGGGGCATGACGATCAAGCGTAGCGTCTGCCAGCGGCGCATGCCGGTAGCCAGGCCCGCCTCGGTTTGCCCCGACCGCACGCTATCAATGCCCGCGCGGATAATCTCGCAATAAAACGCGGCCTCAAACAAAACGAACGCAGTGAGCGCCGAGGCAAGAGACCCCACGGGGCGACCAATGACGAGCGGAACCAGGAAGTAAAACCAGAAGAGCACCAGGATCAATGGCACCGAGCGCATCACCGTCACGTAGCTCGTGGCCACGGCGCAGACCGAGGTGCGACGCGACATGCGCATAAGAGCTAACCCGAAACCCAGCAGCAGACCGCCCGCGGTGGCCACGATCACAAGCAAGAAGCTGAGCGCCATGCCCTGCGCTAAAAAAGGCCACGAACGTTCGATCACCCCCCAGTCAAAGTAGCCCATGGTCGGCCTCGTGCTTAGGGGTGGCGTTCACGCGCTGGTTGATGGCACGCATGAGCGCGGTAACCGCCAGGCCAATGACCAGGTACGCGGCCGTGGCCACCGTAAATGTCTCCAGTCCATGGAATGTGTAGTTCTCGATGTGACGGCTTTGGCCAGTAAGTTCGAGTACGCCGATCGTGAGGCTAATCGAGGTCATCTTAACGGTGATGAGGAATTCCGAGGTGAGGGGCCCGACGATCGCCCGCAAACCCAGAGGCAGGAGCACCAGCCGATACGCCTGCAAGGGTCGCAAGCCCGTGGCCAGGGCTGCGGGCAAAAGATGAATGGCCACCGCGGCGATGCCAGCTCGCACCTGCTCGGCGACGCGTGCGCCCATAAAGAGACCAATCCCCACCGCAGCGGTCATGAATTCGGGATCGGGCAGATCGCGTTTGAGCCACACGCCCAGGGCGTTGGGCACGATATCGGGAAAGACGAAATACCAGAAGAATAGTTGGGCAAGCGCCGGGATGTTGCGAAACACCTCCACATAGACGCTACCCAAAAGCCTCAAAGTGCGGCTCGGTACGCTTCGGGCTACACCCACCGTGAGGCCCACGGCAAGCGCTATCGCCCAACTGAGGAGGGTCATGAGGAGGGTGAGCCCCAGCCCGCTCCAGAGCCAGCCCCAATATGGGTCTTGGAGCAAAATCCCCCAATCCCAATGGTAATTCATGAACGGCGATTATTCGGGGTAGGAAAAGGTTTCCCAGGCGGCGTGCAGGCGGGGCCCCACTTTGGCGCCGTAGGGGCCAAACCACTTGTTAAAGAGTTTATCGGCCTCGCCCGACTCGAACATCTTAGCCATAGCGTGGTCTACGATCCAGCGAAACGTGGGATTATTCTTCGGAATCATGAAACCCTGAGGAGCGTAGCCGTACTCGGGGCCCACGATGGCCAGGGCCGATGGGTTCTTGGACTGTTTGACCATACTGAAGAAGGCACTGTTGTCACAGAAGTAGGCATCGGCTCGCCCACTCTCGATCGCAATCAGAGCTGCGGCGTGCGTGTCCACGTGCAGGACACGAGCATTGAGCTTCATCTTTTTGGCGAGCTCGTTGAATTCGGGCTCGGTGTTCCCACCCGTGGGGATAGCCACCACTTTGCCATTGAGATCTTCTAAGCGCGCGATGCCCGTCTTCTTTAGCACCAGCAGCTGATTGGCCGCCACGTATGACACGGGCGAGAAGTCGACCTGTTTGCTGCGCGCGAAGGTGTTGACCGCGCCACCACAGGCGATGTCGACCGTGCCGTTGGCTACCAACGCCTGGCGGTTCTGGATGTTAATCGGTACGTACTTGATCGTCAGCGTGGGGAGCTTCAGCTCTTTTTGTGCCTCAGCGATGATTTGCTTGCACATGTCCACCGCATAGCCATCGGGCTTTTGCTGGGCGTTTAGAAAGGACGTCGGTTCAATCGTCTCGCGAAACCCCATTGTGATCTCGTGCGTGCTTTGCAGCTTCTTCACAATCGCATCCACCTCTTGGGCGGCCACCGCGGCGCCCGAAAACCCCAGCACCAGGCAGGCTACACCCACCCTCTTCCAGACCTGTTGTTTCATCTTTGTCTCCTTTTGCCTTCGCTGAAATTGCGATGTATTGAAAACGAGCTTTACCCACCTGTGAGCGACCCGCAGTACAGGAGTTTACGTGACACTGTGGTCGATTTTGTGCGATAGAACCGTTAGAGCGACGTAGTGTGGCATGCAAGATTCGCTATGTGCAAGTTGCTTATACCGGAATCAGCTTTCGTGCTTCACGAAAGCTTAAAGCCAGTACACTGGTTCCGAAAACCAAGGACGATGAATCGGCAGGAGTAGATTTCGAATGGCACACAACCGCAATCAAGTCGTCACACTCGCCAAGCGACCGCAGGGCAAACCCCAGCGCGCGGATTTCGAGCTGGTACACGCGGAGATCCCCAAACCTGCTGACGGCGAGATGTTAATCCAGACGCTGTACTTGTCGGTGGACCCCGGCATGCGCGGCATGATGGAAGAACCTAAATCGTATTCACCAGGCTTCAAGGTGGGCCAGCCACTCACCGGCCGCTCTGTTGGCCGCGTCATTGTCTCGCGCCATACGGATTTCACTGCAGGAGATTTCGTCTACGAACGCCTCCCCTGGCAACATTACTCCATCTCCGACGGTAGCAAAGCAAAGAAGGTGGATCCCAACATCGCGCCACTGTCAACATACTTGGGTGTGATCGGTGTCCCGGGATTCTGCGCCTACTTCGGGCTTAAGGAGATCGGCAAGCCACGTGCGGGCGAGACCGTGGTCGTCTCCGGCGCTTCGGGTGCGGTCGGCATGACGGCGGTGCAACTGGCAAAGCTGGAAAGCTGTCGCGTAGTCGGCATCGCGGGCAGTCTCGAGAAGGTGAATTATTTGCACAACGAGCTCCGACTCGACGCGGTCATCGACTACCGTACTACCCATGACCTGCACGCCGCGCTGAGCGACGCGTGCCCAGACGGAATCGATGTGTACTTCGACAACGTTGGAGGCGGTGTCACCCAGGCCGCACTGTCGCTGATCAATCACCATGCGCGCATCATCATCTGCGGGCAGACCTCACAATACAACAACCCCACCGAAAGCGGAAGGTTTTCACCCGAACTGCTAATCCAGAAAAGCGCATTGATGCAGGGCTTCGTCGTGTACGACTATGCGGCTCGTAACGATGAAGCCGTCGCTCGGCTAGGTCAACTGATCAGGGATGGCAGGCTGCACTACCGCGAAAACATCGTCGAGGGGCTAGAAAACGCACCGCAGGCATTCATTGACCTGTTCGAAGGAAAAAGTTTTGGCAAGCAGCTTGTGCAGCTCGCACAAATTACGGGGCAGCGCCTTGATCCACCACGTTGAGTCCTGGGCGTCCAAGACGGGCTTTGGCACCGATGGCCAGACTCATTACGTATCGGAAGAGCCATGATCCTTTAGTTCGGCGAACTTGGCCGCCATCGTCGGGTTGCCCCAAGTCAGCTTCTTGATCGTCACGTCCTGCGCCTTGTCGTTTGCAAGGCGAAGGTTTCGATCGGTGCCGAGCAGGGCCTCCTTCGTCTTTTGCAGGTGGTCGATCGACTTGTCGATCTCTTCGATTGCCGTTTGGAAGCGCCTGGAGGCGAGGTCGTAGTTCTTCGAGAATGCGGTCTTGAACGTATCGAGATGGGTTTCAAAATCCGTAATGTCGATGTTCTGCGCCTTGACGACCGCCAGCTCCGACTTGTACTTGAGCGAGTTCATCGCCGCATTGCGCAAGAGCGTAATGATTGGAATGAAGAACTGCGGTCGGACAATGTACATCTTCGGATAGCGGTGGAATACGTCGACGATCCCGATGTTGTAGAGCTCACTATCGGGCTCAAGCAGAGAGACTAGCACCGCATACTCGCACCCCTTTTCGATGCGATCCTTGTCGAGCTCCTTCAGGAAGTCTTCGTTCTTGTTCTTCGTCGCGGTGTGATCATTCTCGTTCTTCATTTCAAACATGATCGAGACGATCTCTGTGCCAGCCTCATCGGAGTCGCGAAAGATGTAATCGCCCTTGCTGCCGGTCCGCGCGTCGTTGTCCTTCTCAAAATAAGCTCGCGCGAACGCAGTCGCTCGAATTCGGTTGAACTCGTTCTCGCAGTGCTGCTCGAGCGTCTCGCCAACCATCTTGGTCGACAAACGAGCTTTCATGTCCCGCAGGCGCTCAATCGTGTCCTCGCGATCCTTGATCTGCGTCTCGTACTTGTCCTTGAGCGATTTCTCGGCGAGCCGCTTTTCCAGCTCCGCTCGCTCGAGGCAGCTCTTCAGTTCGTCGCGCTCTTTCTCGACCACACTGACGGCCTCGGTAATCGCGAGCTTCTGAGCGACCCGGACGGTGTCGAGCGTGGAATTCAGGCCCTGGATTTCCGCGTCCTTCGAAGACGCGGCTTTCTGCAGCTCATTGGCGAGCATGACCTCGGCTAGATGGGAAGCGGCTTGTTTGTTGTTCTTCGCCTGCTCAAGTTCGTTAGCGAGCACGTCACGCTCTTTTTCCACAGCGCTTAAGGCCTCGGCGACTGCAAGCTTACGCGCGACCTCCGCGGCATCGATCCGGGCCTTGAGTTCCTGGATCTCGGCGTCCTTGGCCGCGGCAGTCTGCTGTAACTCGCCAGTGGCCTTTGCCTGGGCAAGCTCGACGGCGTTGCACTTATCCCGCTCGGCCAACTCAAGCCGCTCGTGTAACTGCTGCTCGAACTCGCTGTCGCGAACCTGCTTCAAGATGTTCGCGTACCCGCTCTCGTCAATCTTGAATGCTTTCCCGCAGTGCGGGCAGGTAATTTCATGCATGACTACTTCCCTTCGCCTTGGCCGGCCTGCATGAGCATCTCTGGCACCGCTCCCTCCGCCTCAAGTGTTGCTGTCCGATCCACGAGTTGAGTCTAAATGAGATAGATATTCGACCCGCGGGAGCCACTATTAAACCAGACTTTCAGGGCTGCAGCCCTGATGTCTCGTATCGCTTGGGCAGGCCAGTGTATTTAGCAGCAGCCTGACTTTCCAGAGCCGCCGCAAGCAGTCGCTGTTTTTTCAGGGCCGGGGATAGCCGTATCAGGGGTACAGCAGGGACTAGCGTCCGCGGTTACCTCTTTATGTGACTGCCCGTAGGTGGGTATGGCAGCAAGAGTCTGGTAGGACTCCCAGGCGATGCCTTGCGGATCGACACTCCAGTACTTATCAGATTTGGCGTAACAGCACGAAGTGCCGATCTGCGCTTCGATCGGTAAGTCGGCTTTGGCAAGACGAGTCTGCATTTCGACCAACTCGCCTTCGGTTTCAACCTGAATGCCAAGATGATCGACGCCGGTATCTGTGCTTTCAGTAGTCCGTTGTGAAATTGCGAAATTCACGCGAGGATCATCCAGCATCCACTTGGCATAATCCGACTTGGTAACAGTCGGGTCGGCAGCAAACAACGCTGAGTAAAACCGAATGCTGGCCGACAAATCGGCCACGCTGATGTGAACATGAAAGCGTTTCATGATTGATTCTCCATGGTGGGTGAACAAGAGACGACGGGCGAGCAGGCATCGCCGCCGCAGCAGTTTTCAGTTAAGTAGGCCAGTAGCCTGTTCATCGTGTCGAAGCTGGCCGAGTAGATAACAAACCGTCCGGCCTGGCGACTGTTGACCAGATCGGCATGTGCCAATTCCTTCAGATGAAAAGATAACGAAGATGAAGGCACATCGAGCAACGTAGCGATTTTCCCGGCAGACAATCCTTCTGGACCGGCTTGCACAAGCGCCCTAAAAATACCCAGGCGGGATTCTTGAGCAAGAGCGGCAAGCGCTGTAATCGCATTTTTAGTTTCCATAGTTCGATATTACTCGAAATATAGAATTGTTCTATTATTTATTTTGTAACGAATGGCTGTTTTCCAACATTGTCCTCGACCGTGCAGCGTGATCAATACCGTATACGCCCTGCAGATAAGCGGTGCCGCACAGCCGGAATTTACTGGGCTTAGCGCCTTTCCGCGTAAGTCATTCCTATGTGCTGCGTCTGAACATTGCGTCGTGTGCCGTGTCGCGCTACACTGCGTCATGATTAAAAGATTCAGCCATAAAGGGCTTGAGCAATTCTTCAAAACCGGACCAATGCAAGGGATTCAACCGAGTCACGCAAAAAGGCTAGGGCAAATTTTGCGAGCTTTGGATGTAGCGTCTGTAGTTGTGGAGTTGAATCTTCCTGGCTTCGGGTTGCACCCATTACAGGGCAATCTCAAAGGGCATTGGTCGATTGCGGTTAATGGAAATTGGCGCGTCACCTTTGTTTTTGAAGGACACGATGTAGATATAGTCGATTATCAGGACTATCACTGAGAGAAGGATATGAGCACATTGAACCACCCCCATCCCGGAAACACGTTACGAGATCAAGTCATTGAACCGTTAGCGTTGTCGGTTAGCGAAGCGGCCCAGAAGCTGGGCATGTCCAGGACTGCGCTTTCTCGCGTAATCAATGGCAAAGCTGGCATAAGCCCGGATTTGGCTATTCGCTTGGAAATGGCAGGGATCAGTACAGCCCGGTTTTGGACTGCGCTACAAACTGAATACGACCTTGCGCAGGCCCGACAGCACAAGCAGCCGCACGTAGATCGATTGATGCCCGATTTGACTTTTGCCTCTTGAATCCAGAATTCTCGCTCTTTTAGGGCTGGGTGCGACCTAAT
>JBDTLC010000116.1:0-21828 GCA_039935015.1 Paralcaligenes sp.
CGATGGTGGGAAACGTATGCGCCGCACAGGTTTTACCGATTAGCAGCGAGTCGCACTGCGTATAGTTGCGCGCGCCTTCGGCTTTGGGCGTCATGCGCACCAGGCCGCGAAACACATTGCTGCCGTACCCCGCCGAAATCCCCTTGGACAAAATGGTGCTGCGGGTATTGCGGCCCATATGAATCATCTTGGTGCCTGTGTCGGCCTGCTGCCGGTGATTTGCCAGCGCCACCGAGTAAAACTCGCCTACCGAATCGTCACCACGCAGAATCACGCTGGGATACTTCCAGGTAATGGCCGAGCCGGTTTCAACCTGAGTCCAGGCGATGTGTGAGCGCGCGCCGCGACAATCGCCACGCTTGGTCACGAAATTGTAGATACCACCCTTACCGTCCTTGTCGCCGGGATACCAGTTTTGCACAGTGGAATATTTGATACGCGCGTCGTCGAGCGCCACTAATTCGACCACCGCCGCATGCAACTGGTTTTCATCGCGCATAGGAGCCGTACAGCCTTCCAGATAACTGACCGATGCACCCTCTTCGGCAATAATCAGTGTACGTTCGAACTGGCCGGAGTCTTTGGCGTTGATACGGAAGTAGGTCGATAATTCCATGGGGCAACGTACCCCTTTGGGAATAAAGACAAACGAGCCGTCAGTGAATACCGCCGAATTCAACGCGGCGTAAAAGTTGTCACCCTGGGGAACTACGCTACCCAGATATTTACGCACTAAGTCCGGGTGATTTTTAACAGCCTCGGAAAACGAACAGAAGATAACACCGTGTTCGGCCAACTGTTTCTGAAATGTCGTGGCGACGGATACCGAATCGAACACCGCGTCAACCGCCACACCCGCCAGGCGGGCACGTTCATGCAGAGGCACCCCAAGTTTTTCGTAAGTGCGCAACAGCTCCGGATCAACTTCATCAAGGCTTTTGGGGCCGTCTTTTTTTTGCTTCGGAGCCGAATAATAAATAATGTCCTGAAAATCAACCTTTGGATAACTGACGTGAGCCCACTCGGGCAGACTCATCGTAAGCCAATGCCGATATGCCGATAACCTCCATTCGAGCATGAACTCGGGCTCGCCCTTCTTGGCCGAGATCATGCGTATGGTGTCTTCCGACAAGCCCTTGGGTACGCTATCGGTTTCCAGTTCGGTGACAAAACCGGCCGCGTACTCACGATCAAGAAACGAGTCGATCTTGTCCGTAACGGTATTCATTTATGCAAACTCCATGTCATAAGGGTGATATCTTTGCCGCCGGCTTGCGGCTTGGTGACCGGGCGTTCGTGCATTGGATATTCAAGGGGGATCGGGCGCACCATATCGGCAATACTGATGTCTTCCAGGGTGCGCCGAACAATAGCGTTAATGCGTTGCCAGTTAGAACGGCCGTGGCAATTGGCCTCGAAACTGCAAGCGCCAGGTGTAGAACTGCACTCGGTCATGCCAAACGGCTGGTCCTCAAGCGCGTCGACTACTTGGGCAATGCTGATCTGGCTGGCGGAGCGTGCCAGAATGTAGCCGCCGTGCGAACCACGGCTGCTTCTAACCAAGTCGCGGCGACCCAAGGTCTTAAGCACTTTGCTGACCGTAGGCTGGCCCAGACCGATGGCCGACGCAAGATCGGCTACGCTAAACAGCCGCTCAGGACTGATCGCCATGTGCGTGAGCACAAGGGTGCCATAATCGACGATTTTGCTGATACGCAACATTCAAGGGCTCCAGAACCCATTGGTTAAGCATACAGTACTTGTTTAGTCCTATATGTGTCAAGAATCACCCTAATGGGAAAAGGGCCAAAAAACAGCCGCTACGAAAGGGCGTGCCCCGCCTGTTGTAAACGCCACATTTGCGCGTAACGTCCACTTTTTTGCAGCAAACCATCATGCGAGCCGCGCTCGATCACACGGCCGTGGTCGAGCACAATAATTTCATCGGCATTGGCAATCGTCGACAAGCGGTGGGCAATGATCAACGTGGTGCGGCTCTTGGCGATCTGGTCAAGCTCTTTCTGTATGGTTCTTTCCGTGCGTGTATCCAGCGCACTGGTGGCCTCATCGAAAATCAGGATAGGGGGATTTTTCAATAATGTACGGGCAATCGCCACACGCTGCTTTTCGCCACCTGATAGCTTCAGGCCTCGCTCGCCTACCTGTGTCTCGTAACCATCGGGCAGGCTCATGACGAAGTCATGAATGCTGGCCGCTCTGGCGGCCCCGATGATATCGTCCTGACTGGCGCCGGGATTACCGTAGGCGATGTTGTACAGAATGCTGTCATTAAATAGCACTGTGTCCTGAGGCACGATCCCTATATGCCGCCGCAAGCTGGCCTGGCTTAAATCTCGTGTGTCGATACCGTTAATCTTGATGGAGCCAGAGCCCACATCATAAAAACGAAACATCAACCGCGACAAAGTCGATTTACCTGCTCCAGACGAGCCCACGACGGCCAGAGTTTTTCCCGCTGGAATCGTGAAACTCACGTCAAATAAAATCTGCCGCTTTGTCTCGTAACCGAAATCAACATGATCAAATGTAACACTTGCCTGCGGCGTGTTGAGCGTCTGCGCATCGGGCCGGTCAGCCACCTCCTGTCCTTGTTCGAGTAAACCAAACATGCGCTCCATATCGGCTAACGCGTGCTTGATCTCGCGATACACGAAACCCAGAAAGTTCAAAGGTGCGTATAACTGCGTTAGATAAGCCGACACCAATACGACATCGCCTACCGTCATCGTTTTGTTTACCACTCCACGGGCCGAGAGCCACAGCAGCAAAGTAATGCCAATGGTAATGATGGTCCCCTGCCCCATGTTCAAAAGGTTTAGCGAAACCTGGTTCTTGACCGCCGAATCGACCCATTTGCCCAGATTGCGATCGTAGCGATCCAGCTCATAGCCCTCATTACCAAAATACTTGACTGTTTCATAATTGATCAAGGCGTCAATAGCACGGCTATTGGCCTTGCTGTCCAGCTCGTTCATGCTGCGCCGATATACCATGCGCCGTTCGGTGACCAACAACGTAAAGGCAATGTAGGCAGCAATCGTGCCCAGCGTCACTACTGCAAACCAGAAATCGTAGCGCCACAGTAAAATCGCGGTCACCATACTGATTTCCAGCAAGGTCGGCAACACGTTGAAGATGGTGAAATTGAGCAGAAACCCAATACCTTTGGTGCCCCGCTCAATATCTCGGCTCAGACCCCCTGTTTGACGCTGCATATGAAAGCGCATCGACAAGGAAAACAAATGTTCGAATAGCTTGGCCGCGATCCGTTGTATCGACCCTTGGGTGACTCGAGCAAACAAGGCATCGCGCAATTCACCAAAAACGCTGCTTGCCAAACGTGCAAAGCCATAACCGATCAACGCGGCAACGGGCAATATAAGCTGCGTAGCCGGCAGACTCAGGGTGTCGACGACATCTTTCAAATAGATAGGCAAGATGACGCTTGCGATCTTTGCGGTGACCAAACAGACCAATGCAAGCAACACCCGTCGCTTGAATTGCCAAATGTAGGGCAAAATCGATTTGATGGTCTTGATGTCGTTGCGGTCTTTGGGTGCAGGCCCGCTATGGGTAAATCTCATGCGCAGAGGTACAGTCATTAATTGCCAGCCGGGGATTGTAGGTCTAGTTGCGACCTATTGCCTGACATAGGGTGCCCGACATTTGCTGCCTGGCATCGACACGGCGCGATACTGTATGGAAATACTTTGTTACTCGTATCGCACCGGGCAGAGCTTTTACACAGCTCGACACCTAATACAATAATGCCAGCCCGAGAGGGAAATCCGGAGAATGTATGCCCGTTTCACACTTCGATTACGAAGCCAAGCTCGCCGATTGCGCCCAAAACAATCAGAATGCGCTTCAGGATCTGTTTCACGAAGAGGCGCCACGCATGCTGGCACTGGCTGTCAAAATGTTGTCCCAGCGCGATGATGCGATAGATATCGTCCGCGATTCATTTGTGCTGATATGGAAAAATTCTGCCAACTACAATCCAGAAATTGGCTCGGCAAGGGCCTGGATGTACAGCATTATGCGATATCGCATACTGAACCGTCTGCGTCAATCCGGACGACCCGCTGTGACCGATACAGACTGGATAGACAACCTGCCCGACAGCGCCACGACCGACCTCGGGGCAAACGCGTCTGGCAGTATGGCGCAGCGCCTGGCTGCGCTAGACGATGCCCAGCGTCGCCCGATACTGATGGCGTTTTACAACGGGTTTACCTACGATCAGATCGCGGCCCGCCTGGCGGCGCCCGCCACGCAAATACGGGAGCACGTACGAGCGGGCCTGAGCAAGCTTGCAGAGGGTGAGCCAGCATGAGCACCGAACAAGCCACGCCTGACAAGCTGCTAATTGCCGAATACACACTGGGACTTTTAGGCCTGCAGGAAACGGCGCAAGCGAAATCCCTGTTAGGCAGCACACCCGATGCCGTCGCGCAAGCCTTAAAGTGGGAAGATGGCTTTCTGGGTTTAGCCGATCAACTGCCTCCCATTACGCCGCCTGCCAATCTTCTACAGCACATACAAGACTCTTTGGGCCAAAAAACTGTACTCAATCGCAGCCCACGTCACTGGGCGCATACGGTGAAGGAAACTATTGCCGCACCGTGGCACAGCATCTGGCTATGGCGCGCTCTGTGCGTGGTGCTGGCCCTAGCCGCTGTCACCTTCGCCCGCAAGCCCAAGCTGAACGTCGTACAACTCGTACCCACACAGGCCGCTATTTTACAAGCGCCCGGCCAAAGCTCAACGCCGGGATGGGTCGGCACCTTCGACAAGCTGCATAATCTGGTGTTAAAACCGTTGGTGCAAACAGAAGTGTCCGCCAGTTCTTCTGTGCAACTGTGGACACACGCTACTGAAAGCGCACCGCTACAATCGCTTGGCATCATCAACCCAAACCAAACCGTGACGGTTCCTGCGGCCACGATTGGTCAAATCAAGCCGGGACAGCTGTTCGAAATTACCATGGAAACCAAAGCAAGCGCGCCATCGACCACACCCCAGGGGCCGATTCTGTTCATCGGCCGACTCGTAGACATTGGTCAGTAAGCTAAATGTGCAAGGGCAATTCAGCCCTTGTGGCTGCCATCGTGTTAATGCGAGGACGCGTCCAGAGCCTGCGCAAGCTGCTCTCTGATAGCCAGCAGATCAGCGCGCAAAGACTGCAATTCCTGCCCGCTCAGACGCACCGCGGCATCTTGGTCGCGCGGTGCTTCGCGCGCGTCGCCCAAGCGATTGCGCGCACCGCTAATAGTGAAACCCTGCTCATAAAGTAAATCGCGTATACGGCGAATCAGCAAAACCTCGTGGTGTTGATAATAACGACGATTACCACGACGCTTGACAGGTTTGAGTTGTGTGAACTCTTGCTCCCAATAGCGCAATACATGAGGTTTGACACAACACAGGTCACTGACCTCGCCTATCGTAAAATAACGTTTGGCGGGTATGGGCGGCAAAGTGACAGGTGGTTCGATTGGGCTCATGAGCGGATTGTATGCTGATTAGTTAACAACGCAAAAATCGAGTTCGGCATTTTCGCGCTTGCGTCAGAAGACTGGTTGCGCCCGGAATTAGTCAACAGGAGCGGGCGATTCGACTACGCCTTTAAGCTTTTGGCTGGCGTGAAAGGTCACCACTCGCCTCGCCGCAATGGGAATGATTTCGCCAGTCTTGGGGTTGCGCCCTGGGCGCGGCGGTTTGTCGCGCACCTGGAAATTGCCAAACCCCGACAACTTGACTTCGACGCCCCGCGCCAGAGAGTCACGAATTTCTTCAAAAAAAGTATCAACAATATCTTTAGCTTCACGCTTGTTCAAACCGACACGATCGAACAACAGTTCCGCCAACTCTGCCTTGGTCAAAGTGCGAGTGTCTTCCTGAGCCATAAACGTAATCTCCTCAAGCACGCAGGCGTACCCCATGAGCGCTAACCAGCGCCTCTAATAATCCATTTATACACTGTTCTACACGTGCATCGTCCAGCGTCGCCGCGGGATCTTGTAACCAAAAACGAAATGCCAGGCTCTTTTCCAAGCCATCGGCTTGCGCAGATTTATCACGCCAGACATCAAACAGTCGGATGTCTTGAACTATACCTAATTTGGCATCCGATGCAATGGCCCGGCTCAAGGTATCGTGCAAATCTTGATACGAAACCCCCGAACCAACCCATACAGCCAGATCTCGCAACACCACCGGCTGGCGCGACAACTCGACCGGCGCAGCCAAACGAGCCGTAGAAATGGCCGCTACATCCACCTCAAACACCACCGGCGCGTGACTCAATTCGGATACTTGAACCCAGCGCGGATGCAGCTCTCCGAGCCAGCCTATTTCATGACCTTGCAAAAGCAGGCGAGCGCAACGCCCCGGATGCAGTGCCGGATGAGGCGCCGCAACACAAAGCAGATCTTGAGTCTGTGCGCCCAGCAAGGTTTCGACATCTTTCTTCACGTCGAAAAAATCGACCTGGCGCGTTGGGGCGCCCCATTGCTCATCGAACACCGGCCCCCAGGCTGCTCCTGCCAAATGCTGCGGCTGACGAACTCCCGCCACGCTCAGGTCGCCATCCGGCACAGATGGGTCGCGGACAAAAACCCGGCCTAGCTCAAAGACACGTACCCGGCTTTGTTTGCGATTGTTGTTATACCGAATGTTGGCCACCAGACCGGCAATCAGGCTGGATCGCATCACGGCCAATTGACTGGCGATGGGATTGAGCAATCTGATGGGATCAGGATTGCCCGCATAGTTGTGCTCCCAGGATTCCTCGACAAACGAAAAGTTAATCACCTCTTGGTAGTCCAGGTCGGCCATGTTCTGGCGCAGGGCATGAGAACCACGCACGGTTTCGGGCATCGTACGCATTTGCGCGCGCGCCATGGGCGCCACGGCTGGGATCCGCTCAAAACCGTAAACCCGGGCGATTTCTTCGATCAGGTCTTCTTCGATAAACAAATCGAACCGATACGAGGGTGGAGTAACGATAAAGACGTCATTGTGCACGTGGAAGGACAGACCCAGGCGAGTAAATATTCTCTCGACTTCTTCACGCCCAACTGGCACTCCCAGCACGCGATGGCATCGGTCGAGACGCATTTGCACCGGCTGACGAGCCGGTAAATTGACAATTTGATCATCAATCGGGCCCGCCTGGCCACCGCAAATATCAACCAACAGACGCGTCATGTACTCCATGTGCTCGACCACGGATTCAAAATCGACGCCGCGCTCAAAGCGATGACTCGCTTCAGAACTGAACTTATAGCGCCGTGCACGGCCCATGATGGCTTGCGGCCACCAAAAAGCGGCTTCTAGATAAATATCTGTAGTGTCCAGAGTGACGGCAGTCGCTTGGCCGCCCATGATGCCGGCCAGGCTTTCGACAACTTCGCCCGCCGTGATGACACCGGTATCGGCACTTAACGAGACCGTCTGGCCGTTGAGCAGCTCGAGCGATTCGCCTTCGTGCGCCCAGCGTACAGTCAGGCCGCCGCCCTGAATTCGCTGCAGATCGAAAACATGAGTGGGCCGACCCATTTCCAGCATGACGTAATTGGAGATATCGACCAGTGCCGAGATCGAACGTTGCCCCGATTTTTCAAGACGTGACTTCATCCAGGCGGGTGTCTTCGCGCGTGCGTTAACCCCACGCAGGATACGGCCAGCGAAACGACCACACAAATCAGGCGCCTCTATCGAAACAGGCAAACGATCCGCGAGCGTCGTGGCGACAGGCTGTGCAACCGGCTGCGTGAGCAGCGCGCCAGTCAGCGCCGAGACTTCCCGCGCGACGCCCAGAACCGATAGACAATCGGCGCGATTGGGCGTCAGTTTCAAGGTAAATAACGTGTCGTTGAGATCAAGCGCATCGCGCAGAGGTTGCCCGACCATTGCATTAGCGTCGAGTTCAAGCAGACCAGCATGGTCTTGTGACAGACCCAGCTCACGCGCCGAACATAGCATGCCAAACGACTCCACACCGCGCATCTTGGCCTTGCCAATTTTGATGCCACCTGGCAACTCTGCGCCAAGACGCGCCAGAGGCACGATAAGACCTGCCGCCGCATTCGGGGCGCCGCAAACAATTTGTAGCGGCACGCCCGATCCATCGTCAACCTGGCAGATATGCAGTTTGTCTGCGTTGGGGTGTGGCGCAATCGCCGTGATGCACGCAACCACCACTTCGCTGAAAGGCGGCGCAGCCGGACAGGTGTCTTCCACTTCCAGCCCGGCCATCGTCAGAAGATGTGACAAAGCCTGAGTGTCGAGATCAGGATTAACGAAGGTACGCAGCCAGGATTCAGGAAATTGCATAGTATGGGTTCGATTCGTATAACGTTTAAAATCGCAGCATGGTGCTAGCGGTTGAACTGGCGTAAAAACCGCAGGTCGCCTTCGAAAAACTGGCGCAAGTCGTTAACACCGTAGCGCAGCATGGTCAGACGCTCCAGCCCCGAACCAAACGCAAAACCTATATAGCGTTCAGGATCAAGGCCGAAATTGCGTACAACCTCAGGATGCACCTGGCCCGAGCCCGAAATTTCCAGCCAGCGCCCCTGATTCGGGCCCGACGTAAACATCATGTCGATTTCGGCCGAGGGTTCGGTAAAGGGGAAGAATGAGGGACGAAAACGCACCGACAAATCGTCGGTTTCGAAAAACGCCCGCAGAAAATTAGAGTAAACGCCCTTGAGATCCGCAAAGGAAACATTCTCGGCAATCCACAAGCCTTCGACCTGATGAAACATCGGCGAATGGGTGGCGTCGCTATCGACGCGATAGGTGCGCCCCGGAGCGATCACCTTGATAGGCGGCTGGTTCATACGCGCATAACGCACCTGCATGGGGCTGGTATGGGTGCGCAGCATTAGAGGCAAACCGTGCTCATCTTGCATATCCACATAAAAAGTGTCCTGCATGGAGCGCGCCGGGTGATTTTCGGGGTTATTCAAGGCCGTGAAATTGGTCCAGTCATTTTCGATCTCTGGGCCGTCGGCCACATCAAACCCAATCGACCGAAAAATCGCCTCAACACGCTGCCAGGTTTGAATCACCGGATGTATTCCGCCCACGCCCCGTCCTCGGCCAGGAAGGGTTACGTCGACGGTCTCAGAGGCAAGGCGCCGATCGAGGTCAGCTTGCGCCAATTGAGCGCGCCGGTCGTTAAGCAAACCTTCGATCTGGTGCTTAAGCTGATTGATGTAGGCACCTTCAGCCCGCTTCTGTTCTGGATCAAGTTGCGCCAGGCCTTTGAGCAAGGCTGTCAGAGCCCCTTGCTTGCCCAAGAACTTCGCTTTGGCATTTTCGAGCGCCGCCGCATCAGCGGAAGCGGCAAATTGGTCTTTGGCCTGAACCAGCAGGTCATCACGCGCAGAGGTCATGTGTGGCTTTTCCAAATACAAACGGAGCCCAGATAGAGCCCCGTTCGCAGCAATACGGAATCGAAGGGTCAGGCAGCTAGAGCAGATTGCGCCTGAGCGACGACAGCGGCAAAACCCGCCTTGTCATGGACAGCCATATCGGCCAATACCTTGCGATCCAACTCGATAGAGGCTTTTTTCGTACCTGCGATAAACACACTGTACGAAACGCCCAGTTCACGGCAAGCCGCATTGATACGCGTGATCCACAAAGCGCGGAACGTACGTTTTTTATTGCGACGATCGCGATAGGCATATTGCCCGGCGCGCATGACCGCCTGTTTGGCGACACGGAATACATTACCGCGGCGACCGCGATAACCTTTGGCTGCTTTAATAACTTTTTTGTGACGAGCACGGGCAGTAACGCCGCGTTTTACGCGAGGCATAGTAGATCTCCGATTATCAAGCGAAAGGCAACATTGCCTTGACCGAGGCGACGTCTGATTTGTGCACTGCGGTTGAACCACGCAGCTGGCGCTTGGTCTTGGTCGTTTTCTTGGTCAATATATGGCGTTTGAACGCCTGACCTCGCTTAATCGATCCGCTACCGCGAACCTTAAAGCGCTTGGAAGCGCCTTTTTTGGTCTTCATCTTGGGCATAATGCATACTCTTTGATTATGACAGCGGGTGATCGCCAAACACACTGGCAATACTTGCAGAACCCAGCAATCACTTATTTTGGCTTGGCCACTAACATTGGTTAAAAGAAACGCTAGTTGCGAAGCACCCTTCCCCGTATTCTTACCCGCCTGCCATAGGGCACCGGCACGAAAAATCTGTGCAAAGAAGACATGTCGATAAGAGTTTTAGGAAAGCCCTTGATTATATGACGTTTTCTTAGCGCCTGTCCAGCATGGCTGTCGGCGCGGCCGGAATGTAGTGATGCGCCGAAATGCAGACGTGCTGGTCAAATGTACAGCCAACGCTCGTAATAACAGCCCTTGTGGCGGTCAAAAACTCGTAGCGACAGCCCTTGTGGCTGTCAGAAACTGACAGTGGCCGCGCTGGTGCCTATCATCGGCAACTTTGACGTTATTTCCCTCTACCTTCGTATTGCAGCCCAGGCCGGCTCGCCCAAGGCTGTCGGTACTGTATGGCTTCGGCAATTTCCGCAACGCCCAGAGTATCGAGTTCGTTCAAATCAGCTAAAGTGCGCGCCACCCGCAACACGCGATGGACGACTCGTGCCGACCAGCTCCAGCGCGACATGGCCTGCTTGAGAAGGTTTTTAGCCTCGGCATCGAGCACACAATAACGCTCTAGGTCGCCTACACCAAGCTTCGCGTTGGGCAGCGCCTGACGCGCCAGCTGACGGCTGCGACAGCGCTCTACTCGTTTACGCACCAAAGTGGACGCCTCGCCCAACGGCGCATCGAACCAATCACCATCGACAGCGGGCAGAGCAATCTGCAAATCGATTCGATCGAGCAACGGACCGGAGATCTTGTCGCGATATTTTTCGATACGGTCAGTGCCGCATGCGCAACGCATCTTTCTGTGCCCCAACCATCCGCACGGACAAGGATTCATGGCGGCAATCAACTGAAAGGCAGCAGGAAACGTTAGCGTGCGCGAGGCGCGCGCGATCGAGATATAGCCTGTTTCGATGGGCTCGCGCAAAGATTCCAGCACGCGTCGATCGAATTCGGGCAGCTCATCGAGAAACAAAATGCCGTGGTGAGCCATACTAATTTCACCTGGCCTTGGAAGAGCGCCACCTCCTACCAAAGCCGGCGCCGACGCGCAATGATGCGGAGCACGAAATGGGGGTAGATCGCTTACGGTGTAGTCACGGCCACTGATGCTGGACAAAGCGGCAACCTCGAGCGCCTGCTCGGCGCTCAGACGCGGCAGCAGCCCTGGCAATCGATGCGCCAGCATGCTCTTGCCCGCCCCAGGCGGGCCTGCCATCAACAGGCTGTGACCGCCCGCCGCGGCAATTTCCAGCACGCGACGCGCCATCGCTTGGCCTCTCACCTCGGACAGACAGGGTGCGCTAGAAACTGCTGCCGACATTGCCTGGGGCAGCGCAATGGGTAAACTGGCTTTGCCCGAAAAATGCGCGACCACATCGAGTAAACGATTTGCCGAAAGCACCGTCAACCCGGGTACACGAGCTGCCACGCCTGCGCAAGCAGCCGGCAAAATCAAACGCACCGTAGATTTGCTACGCATGACCGCCATCGCAATCGCCAGCGGTGCATTCACCGATACGACAGCGCCCGTAAGCGATAACTCTCCCGCAAATACATAGCTCGACAAATCGACGTCCGGACCGCCGTCCGCCCCACCCCGCCGCAATTCTATTTGGCCGGAGGCCAACAGTACGCCCAGCGCAATAGGCAAATCGAAGCGGCCGGAGTCTTTGGGCAGATCGGCAGGCGCCAGATTCGCGGTAATGCGCCCAGCCGGAAATTCCAGCCCGCTGCTGATGATGGCCGAGCGCACACGCTCGCGACTTTCACGCACACCCGTATCCGGTAAACCCACAATGTGAAAGGCGGGCAGCCCCGGCCCCACATGCACCTCGACCCGCACAGGGAAAGCCTCTAACCCATAGAGCGCCAGGCTGGCCAAGGCCGCTAGTGACATGTTTTGCTCCCAACCGGACGCCCGATCATATGGAAAAACACAGTATCGCGCGTCTGGGATACCGCTTGGCAGAAAACTGATCGTTTTATCCGCTGGGAGATTTACCCAGGAATCAAAGGACACCTACCAGAGTGGCGGGCTACCGGCTGACGGACACAGTCGGCCTTGGCACCCACAAGGGGGTGCCACTACAAACGCAAAGACCCCTACCCATAATTAGTCGCAGTACCATACCGAGGAACCTTCAAATAAGGAAACCCGCCATGTGCCCCTCGTCTCAAGAACCCACTACCTGGCACGACGCCAGCCTAGATTTTTCGAAAGATATGAGCTATAGCGATTACCTGGCGCTCGATCAGCTGCTTAGTGCGCAACACCCGCTCTCGCCCGAGCACAACGAAATGCTCTTTATTATTCAGCATCAGACCTCCGAGCTATGGATGAAACTCATGCTGCATGAATTGCGCGCCGCACGTGATCACATCGGACAGAACCTGCTGGGACCGTCCTTCAAAATGCTGGCACGCGTATCGCGCATTATGGATCAGTTGGTGCAGGCCTGGACGGTTCTGGCTACGATGACGCCGCCCGAATATACGGCCATGCGACCTTATCTGGGCAAATCATCGGGGTTTCAGTCGTATCAATATCGTGAAATCGAGTTTATTCTAGGCAATAAAAACGCGGCCATGCTACGCCCGCACGAACACCACCCCGAACGCCTCGCACATGTGCAAAAAGCGCTGGAGACGCCCTCGCTTTACGAAGGAGCCATACAGCTACTTGCACGCAAAGGCCTGGCCATCAGCGCTGAGCGCCTTAAGCAGGACCCAAGCAAAGGAACCGAATACGATCCCTCAGTCGAAGCGGCCTGGCTGCAGGTTTACCGCGACCCCACCCACTACTGGGATCTATATGAGCTGGGCGAAAAACTGGTTGATCTGGAAGATTCATTTCGTCAATGGCGTTTCCGGCACGTCACGACCGTCGAGCGAATCATCGGCTTCAAACGCGGCACGGGCGGCACCGACGGCGTGAGCTATTTACGCAAGATGCTCGACGTTGTGCTATTTCCCGAGTTGTGGCGTCTGCGCACCAACCTTTGATCAATGGCCAAATCTAGTCGGAATTTGATTCCAGCGTTTTGATCCGGGCGTCCAACGCATCAATGCGCGCTATCGCGCGTTCGAGCAGACCGACCTGTATATCAAATTCTTCGCGGGTGATGAGATCTAGCCGTGAAAAGGTCTGCGCCATCATGGCTTTTACATTACGCTCGATATCAGCCGCCGGACTTTTGGCAATGAGGTCGGACATATTTTTTTGAAAGTCCTCGAACCAATCGGTACGGTTGATCATGGCAGGCTCCGGATAATAGTTGCAAGCGATCAGTGTAGTAAAAAATGGGCCGGACAGCCCATTTTTTACTTCGTGTATTTTACATCGTGGCCGGCATTATTTGCTTGGCGTTGGGGCGGGCTGCGTCGCACCGTTGCCAACCTTGTCCTGAATTGCCTGATCCGCGTCAGCCGCACCCTTTTTGATAGCGGCCCCCATCTCGCCGGCTTTTTCTGCCGCACTGTCCTTAATTTCACCTGCTTTGTCAGCTACTTTATCGGCCGCATCCTTAACCGATTCCTTTGCTTTGTCGACCGAACTACTGGAGGGAGCAGGCGTGGGCTCCGTTGTCGACGGGGCCGGGCTTGGGGCGGGCATTACAGGCGCTGGCGTAGTTGCCGGCGCTTCCGAGCTGGGTGCGGACGTAGCGGGTTTAGTGTCTTCCCCTTTTGAGCATGCCGCGAGCAAACCCAATGATGCAACCATGGCAACAATAGCTAGATGTGTACGGGTCTTTTGCATAAAACGTTCCTTCCTGATCCAACGTCGCCTGAAATTTAGTACCGACTCCGCTGCGACTAACGGTTCAGCAGCAAGCTTGTTATCACTGGCTTAGTTACAATTCTAGCCATAGAAACCCGCTCGAACATTTTATTAGTGTAAATCCTAATTTCAATAAACATTATTACGTGCTTGATAATTTCGCTGCAGACCATATGCAGCCCAGGTTTTGGCATTATCTGCCCTGCCGGGCCTTATACACCCAGACACAAGTGTCACGGCACACTAAGGGTCTGTTACAGTTTCGGCACCGATTTGGTGCGATGACGCGACGCCCGCACCAAAAGTGATGCTTAACTCACTATCTCACGCGCAATTATTGGGAAAATTCCTGAGGCCAAAAAGGACGATATTGATTTTTTAGATGGAGAAATGGCAACCACAGGGGGCGGCCGGCACAAAAGCCCCAATGTGCAAGGGAATATCCATAACCTGGCATGAAGATTGCTTATCTACTTCCTACGTACCAGTCCTACTTCCGGAAGCTATTTATGAAACTGATCACTGCCATCATCAAACCTTTCAAGCTTGACGAGGTGCGTGAAGCCCTCTCGGAAATAGGTATACAGGGCATGACGGTTACCGAAGTCAAGGGCTTTGGGCGCCAGAAAGGCCACACGGAACTCTATCGCGGCGCCGAATACACCGTAGACTTCCTGCCCAAACTAAGACTGGAAATGGCTGTCCCCGAGAGTGCAGTAGAGCTCGTCATCGAAAATCTCAGTGCAGCAGCCCACACAGGCAAAATCGGCGATGGAAAGATCTTCGTCACACCTATTGAGCAGGCAATACGAATTCGCACGGGCGAATCAGGCGAAAGCGCTTTATAGCCAGTCACGTTTAGTACAAGGCCCACGCCACACGGAACCGCACCGGTCGATGCGTGCAGTCGTGATGCAATCAATTCAAGCGCTATTCGGAGAAGCATATGGATAAAGCAGATTTAGTGTGGGTGAGCCTGTCAACAATACTGGTTTTGCTGATGATCGTACCTGGACTAGCGTTGTTTTACGGCGGCCTGGTGCGCAATAAGAACGTGCTTTCCATCATGATCCAGGTTCTGACAACGTTTTGCCTCGCTACAGTCTTATGGTTCATCTACGGCTACACGCTGGCATTTACCCCCGCAACCGCCGTGATCGGAGGCTTTTCACGCCTGTTCTTTGGCGGCATGATGAATTTATCGACACAGAAATTCACACTTGCCGGAACCATCCCGGAAATCACCTTTGCCTCGTTCCAGGCGACCTTCGCCGGCATCACTTGCGCACTGATTGTGGGAGGGTTTGCGGAACGCGTCAATTACGCCGCCGTACTGGTATTCACTGCAATCTGGATGACTCTAGCCTATCTACCCATCGCTCATATGGTCTGGGGGTCGGACGGCTGGCTGTTCAAACAAGGCGCCCTGGATTTTGCGGGCGGCACGGTGGTACACATCAATGCCGGCATCGCAGGTTTGGTAGGCGCCTATTATGTGGGTCCACGCGTGGGCTACAAGCGCGAATCCATGCAGCCTCACAATCTGCCCATGGTCATGATCGGCGCAAGTCTGTTGTGGGTCGGCTGGTTCGGCTTCAATGCAGGTTCGGCGCTAAGCGCCAACGAAACCGCCGCGCTGGCCTTCTTCAACACGCTTCTGGCGACCGCAGCAGGCGTTATCGCCTGGACAGTTGTGGAATGGCGCTACAAAGGCAAGCCTTCACTGCTCGGGGCCGTGTCGGGGATGGTTGCGGGGCTGGTGGGGATTACCCCCGCGGCCGGGCTGGTAGGACCCGGAGGCGCCCTAGTTATAGGCCTGCTAGCTGGTGCGATTTGCGTTTGGGGCGTCAACGGCCTGAAGCGCCGCCTGAGAGTCGATGACGCGCTCGACGTTTTTGGGATCCATGGCGTAGGAGGTATCGTCGGTGCTCTTTTGACAGGTATCTTCAACGCGCAACCTCTGGGCGGCCCAGGGCTAAAAACTCTGTCCGAGATACCTCATCAGTTGTGGCTGCAGTTTGAAGGCATCGTCACCACTCTGGTGTGGTCGGGGCTTTGCGCCCTGCTAGCCTACTTTGTGGCCGACAAGCTATGCGGGCTGCGGGTTGCCAAGGACGTCGAGCGTGAAGGACTAGATATACAGTCGCACGGCGAATCGGCCTACCATCCGTGAATTTCAGCTATCGAGATCGGCCAAATCAATACGCTCGGCGCGATTTAACGCCGACGCCACCTTAACGCGCAGTGCGTTGGTATGGGCCAGGCGCACTTCTTTCTTTACATCGGGCAACTGCTGCGGGTGCATGGAGAACTCTTTCAGTCCCAGACCCAGCAACATGCGGGTAACGTGTGAATCGCCCGCCATCTCGCCACAAACCGACACGGGCTTGCCGGTTCGCTCACCAGCGTTAATGGTATGTGCAATCAATCGCAAAACCGCCGGATGCATCGGGTCGTACAAATCGGCCACATCGTTGTCGCCACGATCGATGGCCAGCGTATATTGGATCAAGTCGTTGGTGCCTATGGACAGGAAATCCAGATTCTCTACAAACGGATCAATCGCGATGGCAATGGCTGGAATTTCGACCATAGCGCCCAAAGCAATATTGTCAGAGTACGCCTGGCCGCGGGCATCAAGCTCGGCGCGTGCTGCGGCAATGGCCTGGCGCGTTGCATAAACTTCATGCATATGCGAGATCATTGGGATGAGTATGCGCACCGGGCCATGCGCCGAAGCTCGCAAAAGCGCTCGCAACTGCGTCGCAAAGATCTCGGGGTTAGCCAGACAGTATCGGATCGCGCGCAGACCTAGAGCCGGATTTGTGGCGACCGTGACTTCGCCGTCGAGAGTCTTGTCGGACCCGATATCCAGCGTGCGGATGGTGACCGGCCGCCCGGCCATGGTTCGCACGACCGAAGCGTAAGCCTGATATTGCTCGTCTTCACTGGGCAAATCGTGCCGGCCCATAAAAAGGAACTCGCTACGGAACAGGCCAATGCCGTCGGCCCCCGACGCCAACGCCGTCACCGCCTCTTCAGGCAATTCAATATTGGCTTCGAGCCGGATGGTAATGCCGTCAAGCGTTACGGCCGGCGCATCTCGCAGCAAACTCAGTGTAGCCCGCTCATCGGCATAGGCAGTCTGGCGGCGGCGATATTCGATCAGGACCCGTTCCGAAGGATTGACGAGAACCACGCCGGTTGAACCATCGGTGATCAGTATGTCGCCATCGCGTACCAGCGTACGTACATGTCCCAACCCCACCACGGCGGGCACGTTCATGCTGCGCGCCACAATGGCCGTATGCGAAGTGGGGCCACCCAGATCCGTAAGGAAAGCGCCAAAGCGCGCGCCACGCAAACGCAGCATGTCGGCCGGAGAAATATCGCGCGCCACCACAATAAGCAACGCATCAGGGTCTTCGATGTCCAGGTGCGGCAACAGCGCCGTCGAGCCCGACAGCACACGCAAAACGCGTTCAATGACCTGACGTATGTCGGCCCCGCGTTCGCGCAGATACTCGTCTTCCATGGCAGCAAACTGCTCGCCCAGAAACTGGCCCTGAGTCGTTAACGCCCACTCGGCATTGTATTGCCGCTGCACAATAAGCTCGCAGGTTTGCGCCAAGAGCATCGGATCGCCCAGCAACATGCTGTGCACCGTCAGCAAGGCTGCGAGCTCCCGTGGAGCATCGGCAGGCAGACTATTGGCCATGTTCTGCAATTCGCTGCAAGCATGTTCCAGGGCGTTTTTCAGGCGTTCGCACTCGGCCGCGACATCGGCCTCGGGAATACGATAGTGAACGACTTCAAGCGCGGCGGCTCCCATGACCACCGCCCGGCCAATGGCTACCCCTTTGACAACGCCCTGACCCTGCAGGCACAGCATCGGGCCGCAGTCGAGGGAGGAGCGAATGGATGCTGTCATTCAGAGGTCCTGCGAGAGGCCGGCAAGGCTACTCTTGTTCGCCGAATTTGCTATCGAATAAAAGCCGAATGGCTTCCAGTGCCGGTTCTGCATCGTCGCCCTGAGCGTCAACCTTGACGGTTACACCGAGCCCCGCAGCCAGCATCATGACTCCCATAATACTCTTGGCGTTGACTCGCTGAGCTCCGCGGGCGATAAAAATATCGGCGTTGAATTTGCCTGCCAACTGTGTCAGTTTGGCTGCCGCCCGAGCGTGCAAACCCAGTTTATTGCGTATAACGATATCGATAGTTGGCATAGGATTTTTTTAATTTAAGGCACGAAACTAACACAACTCAAGGTTTCTGATCAGCTACCACAATCCCTTTTAGGGCTCCCACTCGCACGCTTTCACTCAATTCATCTGGACACTTCTCTTGATCAGACAGGGCCTTCAACACCATACATAAATTAGTGCCCGTCACCATAAAGCCTCTCGTGCCCTGCTCGCCCACCAGTTTAAGCGCCTTCTGGGCGACATTAAAAGGTGTCGCCCCAAAAATATCGCATAAAACCAGCACCCCCTCTTGACGAGCTTCGGTTAACAAGCGTGCTAAGGCTGCGGTAAGCTCCTCGGGCGACTCTTCAGGCTTGACATCGAAGGCGACAAGATCGGGCTCACTGCCCAACACATGCTTGGCGCATTGCGCAAAGGCGCTGGCAAGCGGCGCATGCATAACGAGCACGATACGAGCCATCGGTTATGTCTCCGCCGCTTGTTCCAGCGCTACGGCAAAAGAGTCGGCAACGTTGAAATCGGTTTGCTCAGTGATTTCCACAAAGCACGTAGGGCTGGTGACGTTGATTTCCGTCAGGTAATCGCCGATCACATCAAGCCCCACCAGTAAGAGGCCGCGTGCAGCCAGTCGCGGACCGATCGTTTCGGCGATCTCGCGGTCGCGCGGCGACAAGGCTTGAGCCACGCCACGGCCGCCCGCAGCAAGATTGGCGCGAGATTCGCCTGCCAGCGGAATGCGTGCAAGCGCATAAGGCACAGGCTTGCCGCCAATAAGCAAGATACGCTTGTCACCATTGACGACCTCGGGAATGTATCGTTGCGCCATGATCGTACGGCGGCCGTTATCGGTGAGAGTTTCTAGAATAGAACCCAAGTTGGGTTCGGCTTTTTGCAAACGGAAAATACCCGTGCCTCCCATGCCATCAAGCGGCTTAACAATGACATCTTGATGGTGGGCATGAAAAGCCTTCAGGCGCACCATATCGCGCGACACCAGGGTAGGCGAGGTGAACGAAGAGAACTCGGTTATAGCCAGTTTTTCGGGATGGTTGCGGATGGCTGCGCCAGAATTGAAAACGCGCGCTCCTTGTGCCTGGGCATATTCCAGTAAGTGCGTGGTGTAAACATACTCCATATCGAAGGGAGGGTCTTTACGCACCACCACCGCAGCAAACGAAGCCAGCACAAGCTCGGTTGGGGCGCCACGTTCAGTCCACCAAGCGTGGCCGTGCATATCCGCACCGGCCAACAGATCGATAGCCGTGGCAACCACCTTGACGGTACCTTCGTGGATATACAAATCACCTTGCAGTGCCACGCTTAACTCATGGCCCCTTGCCCGCAGGGCTCGCATCATGGCCACCGACGAGTCTTTGTATGCCTTGAGCGAAGGTAAAGGGTCAATTACAAATAAAACATGCATAAGGCACCCGCAAGCGCCCGCCCATCAAAAGCGGGCTAGATTAAAGCAATAGCAATCGGTTACATAAATTGAAAATCAGGCGGCAATATCTTGTTTGCTGACAGCCTTCTTACGCGGCGACAAAACCATCACCATCTGACGGCCTTCCAGCTTGGGCATGGCCTCGACCAGGCACACTTCAGCCAAATCGTCACGTACGCGCTCGAGCACTCGCATACCCAGCTCTTGATGAGCCATTTCACGACCACGGAAACGCAAAGTAACTTTGGCCTTGTCGCCCTCTTCGATAAAGCGGCGTAAATTACGCAGCTTCACTTGATAGTCACCTTCGTCGGTGCCTGGGCGGAACTTGACCTCTTTGACCTGTATAACTTTCTGTTTGGAACGCGCCTCTTGCTGACGTTTTTGTTCCTGATACTTGAATTTGCCATAATCCATCAACCGGCAAACCGGCGGTTCTGCATTGGGTGCGATTTCGACCAAGTCGACTTCGCTTTGTTCCGACAATCGGATGGCATCCACGGTCTTTACGATGCCCAACTGCTCGCCGTCTACTCCAATAAGCCGCACTTCTAAAGCGCGGATTTCAGCGTTGATGTGATGAGGTTTTTCGGTAGCGATGTCTTGAACTCCTAGAATTAATAAAAACGAGCACGGTCAGGCTGGACCGACATTACGCCGGTCGTTGATATCCTGTTGCAATCGGCCGGTAAAGTCATTCAGGGTCATGATTCCCAGATCGACGCCGCCACGACTTCGTACAGCCACTGTAGAGGCGGCGCGCTCTTTTTCGCCTACCACCAGAATGTACGGTACTTTTTGCATACTGTGTTCTCGGATTTTACGGGTGATTTTTTCCCCACGCAAATCGGACGAGACTCTAAACCCTTGTTTCTTCAGGCTTCGGGCGATTTCATCGGCATATTCGGCCGACGGGTCCGAAATACAGCACACCACCGCCTGCTCGGGCGCCAGCCAAGGCGGCATGGCCCCCGTGTGATTTTCGATCAACATGCCAATAAAACGCTCGAACGATCCGAGAATGGCTCGATGCAGCATAACCGGCGCGCGCCGCTGGTCATTGGCATCGACATACTCTGCCCCCAGGCGTTGCGGCATCGAAAAATCGACCTGAATCGTGCCGCATTGCCATTGCCGGCCAATGGCATCTTTAAGTGTGTACTCGACCTTGGGACCGTAAAAGGCGCCCTCGCCGGGCGACACCTCAAACTGACAATGGGTGCGGCTTAGGCTTTCCATCAGCGCGTGTTCAGCCTTGTCCCAGACCTCGTCGGCGCCAATACGCTTGTCAGGCCGCGTTGCCACTTTGTACAAAATTTCAGTAAAGCCGAAATCAGCATAGACCTTTTGCAAGAGCTCCGTGAACGCAGCGCACTCGTCCTGCAACTGATCTTCCGTGCAAAAAATGTGCCCATCGTCTTGCGTAAAACCACGCACCCGCATCAGGCCGTGCAAGGAGCCCGAAGGTTCATTTCGATGGCACTGTCCAAACTCGCCATATCGAATCGGTAACTCGCGATAAGAGCGCAGCCCGGCATTGAAAATCTGGACATGACCTGGGCAATTCATGGGTTTGAGGCCATACACACGGTTTTCCGATTCGGTCGTGAACATGTTTTCGGCGTAATTGTCCCAATGGCCGGTTTTTTTCCATAAAGACAGATCGAGAATTTGCGGCGCCTTAACCTCTTTGTAGCCATTATCCTGATAGACCGTGCGCATGTACTGCTCGACTTGTTGCCACAAAGCCCAACCTTTGGGGTGCCAGAAAATCAGGCCTGGCGCCTCATCCTGGAAGTGAAACAAATCCAGTTCGCGCCCTAGCTTGCGGTGATCACGCTTTTCAGCCTCTTCGAGCATGACTAGGTAAGCGGCCTGTTCTTCCTTGGTTGCCCACGCCGTTCCGTAAATGCGCTGGAGCATTTCATTTTTGCTATCGCCTCGCCAATAGGCGCCAGCAACTTTCATCAGTTTGAAGACCTTCAGCTTGCCAGTGGACGGCACGTGCGGACCTCGGCACAGGTCGATAAAACCGCCCTCACGATACAGGCTGATAGGCTCATTAGACGGTATGGCCCCTATGATTTCGGCCTTGTAGTGCTCTCCAATACTCTTAAAAAAAGCAACCGCATCATCGCGCAACCACTCTTCGCGCGTAACCACCTCGTCTTTCTTTGCCAGCTCGACCATCTTGCGTTCGATGCTTTCCAGATCTTCGGGTGTGAACGGACG
>JBDTLC010000117.1:0-11764 GCA_039935015.1 Paralcaligenes sp.
TGGGTAAATCACTTTCTATGCAGATGATCCTGACTGGCCAACCCATATCGGCACAGCGCGCACGAGAAGCAGGCTTAGTGTCGGAAGTTGTATCTGATGAACATGTTTTTAGTCGTGCCTTAGAGATCGCCTCTCAGATCGCTTCCAAAGCAACTCTTTCAGTTCAGCTTGCCAAGCGGGCGGTATTGGCTGCGTATGAATTGCCTTTGGCCCAAGGGCTGGCGTTCGAGCGTAACCGCGTGATCGACGCTTTCAAGACGGAAGATCGCGCGGAAGGCATGCGGGCATTTCTGGAAAAGCGCGAGCCACGCTATAAAATGCGCTAGAAGCCGTCCGTCGCATGAACACTTATCAGAGCGACGGTGGCGCGGTGGTACCCCGAACGATCAAGCTTGCTTCAAGTTCAATATGGGCCCTTTCGGAATTGCCTGAAAGCCTGGCAATCAGGTGGCGGGCAGCACTTTCTCCCATGGTGGCCGCAGGTACCTCGATGGTGGTCATGCCGGGTGGCAAATGGGCACAGAATTCGAGATTATCGAACCCAATGACCGACAGTTGTTTGGGTATCTCGACGCCGCGATTGCTGCACTCAACCAACACGCCAAAAGCAAGCACGTCTGAAGCGCAGAAGATGGCGGTAGGGTGAGGCTCTGTCGAGAACAGTTTCCTGAACGCTTCGCGCCCTGCGGCGATCGTGTACGGCTTTTCAATAATATAGTCGGGCGACAGGGGTAGGCCCCTTTCCCTGAGTGCTGCCTTGACACCATCCACGCGCTGCTTGGCCCGATCATTGTCCTTAGTGATGCCGGCCACCATGGCGATACGTCGATGTCCCAGATCACACAAATGGTGGATGGCTCTGGCGGAAATGGCGACGTTATTGAATCCCACACAGGACGATTTTCCCTCGGGGTTGTAGATGTAGGTATCGATCGATGGGATATCCCGCTTTTCCAGCAATGACGTAAGGTCGGGGTGATGTTCACCGCCAATCAACACGAGCCCCTCGACGCCTCGCTCTATAAGAGTGCGAGCCTGATGCATTTCTTCGAGAGTCGAATACCCCGATGAGGTCACCAGTAGAGAATAGCCATGGCGAGCGAGCTCATTTTGCAGCGCCTCGACCTGGAGGCTGTAGATTGCGTAGTTCATCGTGGGCAAGATGACCCCTATCAAGCGGGTTCGTCGTGACCGTAACGCTCTCGCAGCGCTGTTGGGCAGATACCCCAGGCTCTTGGCGGCCGACATTACACGGGCCAGGGTATCTGCGCGCACTTTCTTCGGCTCCGAAAGGGCTCTAGACGCGGTCGTGATAGATACGCCCGCCGCCGCCGCAACATCTCTAAGCTTGACCTCTTGCCTTTTGTTACGGTTGTGCGCCTTGAACGGACCGTCCGATGTCAGTTGTTGCGACATATGATGTGCAGGCTCCGTGAACGAGGAACAAATAGAGGGTGGTTGCTACCCGAATTAAACTATAGCACCGATGAAAACGATTTCACTAATGATAAAAACGCAGTGTGCTCCTGAGGGGCAAAACCCTAGGTTGACAACACTAGGTCAGTCTCATATAGTGAACGAAAACGATTTCATTAAAGGAGCCGGGGACGTGCTGAAGCAGTTGAAAGTGCTAGGTCTGTGCCACTACCTTCAGGGGCCCGCTGCCACACAATATCTGGCGGACTTGGGGGCTGATGTGATCAAGGTCGAACCCTTGACCGGAGCACACGAGCGCCACTGGGCGGGGGCGAAGTCCTTTATCGGGGATCTCAGCTCCTTTTACCTGTCCGCCAATCGGAACAAGCGCAGCCTCGCCATCGACCTGAAAACGGACGAGGGTCGGCGCATCATGGAAAAATTGATCGCCCGCAGCGACGCGATCATCGAAAACTTCCGCCCTGGGGTGCTCGAGCGTTTGGGCCTTGGGTACGAGGCTGTAAAAAAGATCAATCCGGGCATCATCTATGCCTCGGCCTCTGGTTTCGGGCCTACTGGACCCATGAAGGACAGCCCGGGCCAAGACCTGTTGATCCAGGCGCGCTGTGGTCTTGCTGCAGGAACGGGCGAACGCTTCTCAAGCCCCAAAGTGGTTGGTGCTGCGGTGGTCGACCAGCACGGCGGGGCGTTGTTGGCAATGGCGGTTCTCGCCGCGTATATCAACAAACTCTCCACCGGCCAGGGCACGCGCGTCGAGTCGAGCCTCTTCAATGCCGGGCTCGATTTACAGGCCGAGGCGCTGGTCGCCTATAACAACTCAGATGCTGACCGGGAGCGGTATCGCAGGCATCCTAATCTTGCGACTTGGTTTCATGAAGCCCCGTATGGCGTTTACGAGACCCACGACCACCGTTTCGTGGCCATAGGGCTGAACGATCCCCATAAGCTCGCCAGCGCTTTGTCCAGCACGAAACTTGAAGAGTTGGCTGGAGTCGATCTCTATGAAGATCGTGATGCGTATGCGGCTGCAGTCACCGAAGCGGTCAGCCAGCTCAGCTACGAACAGATGGCTCGCAGGTTTGATGAACTCGCGCTCTGGTATGCACCGGTTCAAGATTACGAAGATCTCAAAACCGACCCACAAGTGCTGCATAACAAGATCTATGAAAAGGTTTCCCTTGATGGGCGCGAAGTCACTTTAATTAACAATGCTGTCCGGTATCAAGGCAAAACATTGCCTATTCGGCGTATCTCGCTTCGTGCGGGCTCCGATACCAGAGAAATTCTTCAAGAGATCGGCCTAGATGAGCAAGCTATCGACGGACTGATCGAGCGTGGTGTCGTGGGCGCAACACCAGATTCGGTGGCTACCTTCAGCAGTAAGGTTGAGCCAGAGACGGTTGATGAATGATATGAATGGAGGGTTATTGGTCGCAAGGTCAAGGTTGTAGTAACGTCATTTTAAGGTGGAGAGAACTATGAAATTGTGGGGAAAAGCCCTAATGGGCACTTTGATGGGCGTCATGATGTTAATGATGTCTCCGGCATCCAACGCACAGACCATCAACGATATTGTTAATCGCGGGAAGGTACTGATTGGCGTCAACAGTGGTGCGCCGCCATTCAGTTTCGTAGACTCCAACGGCAAGGCGGCCGGTCTGGATGTGGATCTCGCCAATCTTTTTGCCCAGTATTTGGGCGTTCCTGCTGAAATCACTACCTACACGACAGCGGCGCGTATTCCTGCGCTGCAAGCCGGCAAGGCCGACTTCATGATTGCAACGCTTGGGGCGACACCCGCGCGTGCAAAAGTGGTCATGTTCACCAGCTCGTACAACGTTTTCCCGCTCGTAATTGTCGGGCATAAAGGGAATACCTATAAGTCGATGGCGGATTTGGCTGGGAAAAAGGTGGCAGTGGCTCGAGGCACGCCTCAAGAGGCGGCTTTGATGCACGCGGCACCCAAGAATGTCGTATTGTCGCGTTTCGATGATGACTTGACCTCTACGCAGGCACTCATCTCCGAACAGGTGGATGCGGTTGCCATCCCCGAGACCATCTACAGAGAGGTTCTCAAATCGAGACCGAAGGCAGATATTGCCGTCATGTTCTCGTTCCACAATGACTTCCAGTCAATTGCCGTACGCACGGGTTCATTTGAGCTTCTCCAATGGCTTAATACGACACTTGCATATGTCAAGGGAAATGGCGAGCTGGATGCCATCGCACAGAAATGGGTAGGTCACCCCATGCCAAAAGACATGCCCGTATTCTGACCTGATCAGCGAGATTAACGCCCTGGGCTTATCAGGGCGTTATCTTGCGATATGGGTGTAATCCGCAAAAGCTTTCGGGGCCTTCATGGCATTTGAACTGCAATTCTCGCCGATTTTGCAACATTATCCCGAGCTGGGTGAGGCCTTCTGGCTGACCATCAAATTGTCTTTTTCTGCCATTCTTTTGGGTGGTACGGTTGGGCTGTTGGCCGCGACAGCACGTAGCCTGATGCCCAAGGCATTCAGGGTCATCATTGACTTTTATGTAGAGACTATAAGGAACACGCCGTTCCTGGTTCAGTTGTACATTATTTTTCTTGGACTTCCCGCGTTGGGAATCCGCATGCCAGCCCTTTACGCCGGTTTGTTGGCGATGGTCATCAATCTTGGCGCCTATAGTGCCGAGATTTTCAGAGCGGGCGTTGAGTCGATTCATCGGTCGCAGGTCGAGGCGGGGTTGTCGCTTTCTCTGACGCGCGGCCAGGTGTTTCTGCACGTCATGCTCAAGCCTGCTATCGCCAATGTCTGGCCCTCGCTGGTGACTCAGTTCACACTGACTATGCTGGCCTCCAGCATCTGCTCGTTCATCTCGGTTCAGGAACTGAGCGGTGAAGCCGCCACCATTCAATCCCTGACGTTTCGCAGCTTCGAGGTGTATATCGTTGCTACAGTGCTGTATCTGATTTTGGCCCTTGTGTTGAAGGCGGTACTGACGGCGTTGGGATATTATTTGTTCTCTCCGCGCGCCCATCGCCGAATCCGAGCTAAAAAAGAGAATAGGGGGGCCTGGCAATGATGCGGCCATTCGGGCTTCCCGAATTTCTGTTTCTCGTGGAGTCGGCGGGCTGGACTCTGGTGCTGACGCTGCTGGCGGCCGCCTTTGGCGGCATACTGGCGCTGATTATCGCGATCGCTCGAGTCTCTTCAAATAGGGTGCTCAGAGAATGCTCGCGCGTGTATATGGCCATCATTCAGGGCATTCCTGTTTTGATGATCCTGTTCCTTGCGTATTATGGCTTGGCACAGGCCGGCTTAGATCTTCCGCCCATCATAGCGGCGTCTGCGGCTCTTTCCATATATGCGAGCGCTTACTTGGGGGATATCTGGCGCGGCGCTATCCAGTCGGTTCATCGTCAACAATGGGAAGCCTCAGCATCGCTTGCCTTGACCAGAATGCAGCAGCTCCGACATGTCATACTGCCGCAATCGGTGAAAATTGCCTTGCCTCCCACCGTGGGGTTTCTCGTTCAGCTGGTCAAAAATACGTCCATCGTATCCATTGTCAGTGTGATCGAGCTGACACGTGCAGGGCAACTCGTCAACAACATTACGTTTGAGCCATTCAAAGTATTCATCATAGTCGCGCTGATTTATTTGGTCATTTGCTACCCAATGTCGCGTGTCAGTCGTCATCTAGAGGAGAAGTTCCGTGTGTATCGTGACGGTTGATAATGTCCGAAAGAGCTTCGATAACAATGAGGTCCTCAAGGGTGTTTCCATGACGGTAAAGCGTGGTCAAGTTGTTGCTTTGCTTGGGCGCAGCGGGTCGGGGAAAAGCACACTGTTGCGTTGCCTCAATGGGCTTGAAGTGATAGACAGTGGCCGCATCGAGATCTCAGGCCACACCATGGATTATGAACCGGCGAAGCTGCGTGCCTTGCGCCAAGACGTCGGGATCGTCTTTCAAAGCTATAACCTGTTTCCTCACTTGTCCGTCGCAGAAAACATTATGTTGGCGCCAGGACTGGTGAAGCGCTTCGATAGGGCACAGAATCGCAAGGTTGCCGAGCGGGTGCTGGATTGGGTCGGTCTGGCTGAGAAAATTGATTCGTACCCGGACAGCTTGTCGGGCGGACAGCAACAGCGGGTGGCGATTGCAAGAGCACTTGCCATGGAGCCACGCGTAATGCTGTTTGACGAGGTGACCTCGGCCCTGGACCCGGAGCTGACCGAGGAAGTGCTGGCCGTCATTGAACAGCTGGCGCGTGACGGGATGACCATGCTGCTCGTCACTCATGAAATGGATTTTGCACGGCGCGTTGCCAATACCATTGTATTCATGAACGAGGGCAAAATCTGGGAGACGGGCGAGCCCGAGGTGATGTTCACCAACCCGGAAACACCGGAATTCAGGGCGTTTGCTCGTCGCCACATCAAATAGAAGCTGTCACGCGGAAGGCTCTGTTGAGCCTGCGCGACACGGCTTACAAGCGGTTGGGATCAGGGGGAAAATTAAATGAATGCACAAGCTGTGTCCGATCAAGACTATTACTTAAAGCCGGGTGACCACGTCCGTTTTTCAAAAACCATTGCTGAATGTGATGTCTATCAATTTGCTGGCATTACGGGCGATTTTGCGCCGGTACACACCAACCAGCAATATATGAAAGACTCTTTTTATGGCCAGAGAATCGTGCACGGTGTGCTGCTCATGGGGTTCATGTCGACCACCTCAAGCATGATGGTGGCCAAAGTTTCTGGCGAAGACAAGGAAGAGGTGCCGGTCTCTCTGGGATACGATCGGGTGAGGTTCCTGAAGGCCGCATTGATCGGTGACACCGTAACGGTGGACTATGAAATTACCGCCGTGGATGCCAAGCGGTCCCGGACGGTGGCGTCCGTCGAGGTGCATAACCAAGACGGCGAATTGCTGGCCGTCGCCCAGCATATTTTGAAGTGGGTCAGAAATGACCGACCTGCAATGCGGCCTTCATCCCCTGGCTCAGCATGATTTGCAGGTAACGGTCGATCTGGTCGCCCCAGTCGGAAGAGTGTTGCAACGCCGGCGAGAAGAGGCCAGGCAAGGCCATCAACGCAGCCGACAGTGCGTGAACGTCCTGTAAGTTACTGCCCAGTATTTTGCGCGTTTTGTCGGACTCGACCGAGCTTCCTGCCTTACGCAGCGCATTATGAACCGCAGCGGTGATCTCGTGGGCTCTAGGATCACGTAAGTCGTAGAACGTTCCCGCATCGGTCACGCCCAGGCAATAGCGCATCCAGGCCGCCGTCGCAAACGCAAACACATGCGTGTCTCTTTGGCTTGTCAGGCATTCCTGAGCGGCCGAAAGAATGCGTTGGGGCAATTTCTCGGTGCCATCCATGGCGATCTGATAGGTCTTGTGGGCGATGGCCGTGTTGGCAAATCGTTGGCACAAAGCAGCTGCATAGTCGTCGAAATCTACGCCGGGCAAAGCCTGCAAGGTGGTCGAGGCATGCTGCAGGTATTCACGGACTCTGCGTGCTACGGTGGCATCCTGCATGGCATCGCGTACATAAATGTGACCCGCCACAAAGCCCGCGTAGGCCAGCAGCGAGTGTGCCCCATTGAGCATGCGTAGCTTCATGTGCTCGTAAGGTGTCACGTCGTCTACCATCAGCGCGCCAACATTTTCCCACGCAGGCCGGCCCGATGGGAAATGGTCTTCGATGACCCACATGGTGAATGGTTCGGTCTCCACGGCCGCATAGTCTTCACACCCCAAGGCCTGAGCTGCGTCCTCGAGCGTTTTATCGGTCGCGGTGGGGGTAATGCGATCCACCATGGAAGACGGGAATGCCACGTGTGCGCTGATCCATTTCCCCATACCCGGCTCGATACGATCCGCCATATCGCATACGCCCGCTTGGAGCAGACGGCCGTTTTCAGGCAGATTGTCACAACACAACACAGTAAAGGGCGCGATACCTAGTTCGCGACGGCGGAGCAAACCCCAGACCAGGATACCCACGGCGCCCGCTGGCCGACCGGGGTGTAAAAGGTCATGTGCGATGGCGGGGTGTTCCTGTTGAACCCGACCGGTGGCGCGGTCTATGCCGTACGCTTTCTCCGTAACGGTCAGGGTCACAATACGTGTGCCCTCATTCGTCAGGGCCGTCCACAACAAAGCTGGATCGCGGCTAGCCGCGACTACACCTGCAATGCTGCCCACTACTCGTGCCTGTGTGCCACCCGGGTCACGAACCAGCAGGGTATACAGACCGTCCTGCGGGTTCAGTGCGTTGGCGGCGTCCTCGCCGCGCAGGCTTACACCCAAAATGCGCCAGTCACCCCCGTATCGGGCCAAGACGTCGTCGGTGTAAATCGCCTGATGGGCTTTGTGAAAATTCCCCACGCCCAGATGCACGATGCCCACGCCGTGTGTGCTCGGTTCGTACCCTGGCAAACGGGCTTTGTTACTGCGACCTTCAGACGCTGGAGAGGGCTTGGTAGCGGAATCGAGCTGCGCGGCGGGCCTGGCCTGTGCCAGCCATGCCGCGCTCAAGCGAGTCCGTGTCACGCAGCCAGCCCAAGTGCGCTGTGCTCCAGCGCACGGACAACCCCGCGTAGCTCGGCCAGGCCCCGCAGTCTGCCAATGGCGGGGTAACCGGGCTGCGCTTTGCGCTTCAGATCATCCAGGATGTTCTGGCCATGGTCGGGGCGAAACGGGATAGACGTGTCCAGTCGGCCTGTGGCGCAGCGCCGGCGTTCCTCCTGGATGGCGGCGGCTATCAGTGCCACCATGTCCGTGTCGCCGCTGAGGTGCTCTGCTTCGTGAAAGGAGCCAAAAACCGCCTCTGTTTCTCTATGCACATTGCGCAGATGCATAAAATGGACGCGATCTCCCAGGCGCTGCATCATGCCAGGCAAATCGTTGTCGGCACGCGCGCCCAGCGACCCGGCACACAAAGTGATCCCGTTGGCCGGCAGATCTACCGCCTGCATTAACGCAGCATAATCGGCTTCGGTCGACATGATGCGGGGCAAGCCTAATAGCGGATATGGAGGGTCATCGGGGTGGCAGCATAGGCGAATCCCGACCTCCTGAGCGACTGGCGCAACTTGTTCGATAAAATCGAACAAGTGTTGGCGTAGGCGATCTGAATTCACGTTGCTGTATTCTTGCAAATGCGCACGCACGTCTTCCAGCGAAAGATGATCGGCCGCCCCCGGCAAACCGAATATAACGTTTTTGCTCAGTTGCTGTTGGCGCGCATGGTCCATGATCTGGTAGCGCATGCGAGCGGCTTCGGCGATCTCGGCCGGGAAAGACGCCGCTGCCCCCGGGCGCTGCAATATGTGAATGTCGAACGCGGCAAAGTCGGCGTAGTCAAAGCGCATGCAGTTTCCGCCATGCGGCAAACGCCAACTGAGATCTGTTCGCGTCCAGTCCAGTATCGGCATGAAATTGTAGCAAACCACTTCAATGCCGCATTGCGCCAAATGGCGCAAACTAGCCTTGTAGTTGTCCACATGAGTGCGCCAGTCTCCACGCTGTTTCTTAATGTCTTCAGACACCGGCACACTTTCGACAACCTCCCAGGCGAGGCCAGACGGTGATCCGTCTGCCATGTGGGCGATCTGAGTTTTGCGCTTTTCAATTTCAGTGGTGGACCACACCGCGCCCGTGGGCACGTGGTGTAGTGCCGATACTGCTCCCTGGACTCCGGCTTGTAGCATGTCGTCTACGCTCACCACGTCCTGGGGACCAAACCAGCGCCAAGTTTGCCTCATTGTTGTCACTCCTTTTGGGTGCCGCCGCGACGCCTCGAAGCGCCGATTCGTCTGAAAACGGTATGCCGGAAAATTAACGCCGGGCGCTAGTAGTTAGCCTGTGCAAGGCCTCGACGAAATAATAATCACCCCACATGACGCTTTCATCGACGCCGAGCTTGTTGCGCTGGTGATAGGTCGAATGTTTGATGATGCCGTGCCAGCCTTGGTCTGGATTACCAAGGAATTCCGGACTGCTCAGACGCGCGACAATATGGCTGGCGTAGCGGTGGTAACCTTCACCGTTTGCTCCCAGAATATCTGCCAATTGAAGCATGCCTGCAGCAGTAATAGAGGCCGCTGAGGCCTCGTAGGGCAGGACAGGCGCAGGATCGTCCCAGTCATTGGGAGGGATATAGCGGTCGCCAGTGTGGTCGATATAGAAATCTGCACAGCGTTTCGCGACGTCAAGAAATTGGGCGTCTTGTGTTCGTAAGTAAGTTGAACCGAATCCGTAGATGGCCCAGGCGAGCCCACGCACCCAGGTGGAATCCGAGCGGAATCCCTGGTGGGTCGCCGCCCTGAGGAATTCGCCACTGTCGGGGTTGAACCAGCCTTCGTGAATCGTGCTGCCGTCGCCTCGCACCAGGAACCGGCGAGAGGTCAGGGCGTGTTGACGCGCGACCTCGGCCAGCGCCGCGTCGCCCGACAGTTCAGCGGCCTGGAAGATGATATCGACGTTCATCATGATGTCCACGAACGTGCTGCCCGGGTCTACGAACGACCTTAAATACTTGCCGTTTTGATTGAAGCGCTTGGCCATGGTTCGGCCAGCCCTGACAAGAATTTCCTTCGTCCGAGGGCCAGGGTCAACTTCATGCCATCTTCCCCAGCTGGGCGTGAAGAGGAACCCGATGTCGTGCGTCTCCTCGTCTGCGGCCCGCGGTTCGAGCAGGTGGCAGTAGTGTTCTGCTTGCTCGCGCCACCAGGGGTCCTGGGTGTGGAGTGCAATAATCCAGATCATGCCGGTCAGAAACCCACTGGACCAGCCCGGCGCCCACGGGTCGTCGGTAAAGTGCCAGCGTCCTCCCTCGGTGTAAGTGGGGAACTGGTCCGGATGGTCGCGGATAAGACGTTCGACCTGCCGCTGCGCAACGGTGAGGGCGGCTTTCAGATCGTTATTTGGATTATTTGAAGTCATTGGCTAGCCTCTCATGTTAGCTACTGGCATCGGGCGTATTGTATCCGCTTCGACCGGTGGCGGAGCCGCGGTTGCAGCACGTGACTATATCCACGTCCGGACTTTTGCCCTGTAAGATGCGAAGTCGGCGCCGAATTTTTCCTGGAGAAATCGCTCTTCTGGCTGGACTTGATATCGATGGATGTAAAGAGCAAACGCGAAAGCAAACAGCAGCGACAAACCATTTCCAAGGAATATCGCCCAAGCGATCAGCACCAGCAGTATTCCCAAATACATCGGGTTGCGGGTAAAGCGATAGATTCCGGACGTGACCAAGGTCGATGCCGAGCCCGGCCTTCTTGGGTCTGATGTGGTTTGCGCGCGTTTGAAGGTGATTATGCCTGCCATGCTGAGGCTTAGCCCAGCTAGACCGATGATGGCTGCACCTGTAACGCTGTGGAGCGCGGGCAGCGTGAGCCCCGGTAGAAAGACGGAAAACAGCCACATGACCAAGGCGGTCGCGAGCATGACGATGGGTGGCGGAATCTTCAATTCAAGAGAATTCATACGTGTCTCCGTTTCGCTGGGCTTGCAGCCGCTTGTTATAAAACTGACAATCGTCAATCTATACTTGATGCATGTGCGACGATGATACTGTGCTTGTCGTACCCATGCGTTGCTCTGAACGTTATTGGCGCGGGCTACGGGCCGCTGATTGCAGCGTCCATTTGACCATTTCAGCGGCCAGTCTGTCTGCAGCACGGCCAAAAGCTACCACCACCTCTGGCGTTTCTTTGCCTTGGACGGGCTGGGCGACATCGAAGCGGCGTGTGGCGACAACACGATTGTCGTCAGGTCGCGTCAGCGAGGCATCGTAGTGGATATGTACGACGGGGATGCCGTCTTGGTACACCACCTGAAACGCCACTAGGTCGCCTCCGAGCTCGAAATCCGCAGCTACGTTACCAGTGTCGATACTGACTGAATTCAGCCGACCATTGGTGCGAAATGCACCAGCGAGTCGGTCGCGTAACAGGACGGGTGCCGGATCGCTCCAGCGAACGCCGCTATATGCGCTGACCTGGCTGCCCTGGGGCACCACCAACACACGCTGGCTGTCGATAACCTGGCTGCTATATGGTGTGGCGATGAGTAACGACCAGGGCAAGGCAGGGAGCGTCCTCGTTTCTGTTTGCCTGGAGACTGCCGAAGCGGGGAGCTGGTACACGATTAATGTTTCGGGCTTAGGCAATATAGAGCAAGCCGATAAACTCAATGCCGCCATCAACATTCCGACACGGCAAATGATTTTTGCTCGGCACAGAGAATTGATCATGGTTGAAACTCCTGTACTTTTTCGCGGCCCAACAAATAATTGGTGGGGTTTTCTTCCAGACGGCG
>JBDTLC010000118.1:0-19298 GCA_039935015.1 Paralcaligenes sp.
GCCAGGCGGCTACATACGATGCCTATGTTTTGGCCGAGCAATTCATCTGCGGACGCGAGCTCACGGTCGCGATTCTTGGCAAAGGCAAGAATGCTCGGGCTTTGCCCGTGATTGAAATTGTGGCGCCGGCGGGAAATTACGACTACGAACACAAGTATGTGTCCAATGATACGCAATACATTTGTCCCGCCAAGCTGGATGCTGCTCTAAGCCAGGAAGTCATGGCTCTGTCCGAGCAGTCCTTTGTAGCGCTGGGGTGCGAGGGCTGGGGGCGTGCCGATTTCATGCTGGATGCAGATAACCGGCCGTGGTTGCTCGAGATGAATACGTCGCCGGGCATGACGAGTCATTCACTGGTACCGATGGGCGCCAAGGCGGCTGGGATGAGCTACGCCGAGTTGTGTGTGGCGATTTTGGCTAGTGCTTCGTGCAAGGTTCAAGCGCCCCCCGACGGTCAGACAAAGCAGGAGGCGACGTAATCGTGTTTAACGACGCCCGCCTCACGAACTTCATTGCCAATTCGCTAGCGTTGCTGGCGGTATTGGCATTGATCGTGGCACTGGTTGCCTGGATCGTGCAGCGCCCGTACTTCGCGATTGCTCAAATCCAGATTGAGCCGATACAGGCAGGTACGCTGACTTATGTTTCGGCGGCCACTGTACGGGCAACCATAGCTGGCCGGCTGACTGGCAACTTCTTTACTGTGAATCTGAGCGATACGCGCAAATTGCTTGAAACGGTGCCCTGGGTACGGCGGGCCCAGATTCGACGCGTCTGGCCCAATACTTTGCGCGTGCAGATAGAGGAGCAGCAACCTTTGGCATTATGGAACGAAAATCAAATGATCAACACCTGGGGCGAGGCGTTTACCGCCAACCAGGGTGAGCTTCCTGACGATTCCGACTTGCCTCATTTTTATGGCCCGGATCAGTCCGAGCGCTTGGTGGTTCAGCGCTATGCCGAATTGGCGCGTTGGTTTGCGCCACTGAATGTGCGTGTCACTAAAGTGACGTTAAGTCCTAGATATGCCTGGGACGTAGAACTATCCGATGACGTGCAGCTAAGTTTGGGACGCGACCCTGCCGCCGATGTGGCTGATCCTCATGGCCGATCGGGCGCGCTGCCTTTTGCCGCACGCATCGAGCGTTTTGTAAAAACCTGGCCGGTGTTGATGCAGCGGCTGCAAGGAAGAGTGTTGCACACTGCCGATTTACGCTACCCCAACGGATTTGCGATTACGTTGGCTCCTGTTTCCCATTCTCCTACTAAATAGAAAAAACTATGACCCGTGACATCAAGGATCTGATCGTTGCACTCGATATTGGCACCAGCAAGGTAGTGGCGGTGGTGGCCGAAATATTGCCCGAAGGTCGCTTCGAAGTCCTCGGCTTGGGACAGCATGAATCTCAGGGGATGCGCAAGGGCGTCGTGGTCAACATTGAATCGACCGTAAATTCGATCCAGCGTGCGCTCGAAGAGGCCGAGTTGATGGCCGACTGCAAAATTCGCGAGGTCTATACCGGCATTGCCGGCAGCCACATCACCAGTTTCAACTCCAGCGGCATGGTCGCGGTAAAAGACAAGGAAGTCACTTCTGCCGATGTGGCCCGTGTGATTGAAACGGCCAAGGCGGTCAATATTCCTACCGATCAGCAAGTGCTGCATGTCCTGACTCAAGAGTTCATTGTTGATTCGCAGGAAGATATTCGTGAGCCGATTGGCATGAGCGGTTTGCGTCTCGAGGTTCGCGTGCATATTGTCACGGGGGCTGTCAGCGCCGCGCAGAATATTGTCAAATGCGTACGCCGCTGCGGCCTTGAGGTTCAGGATCTGATCCTGCAGCCGTTGGCTTCGAGTCTGGCATGCCTGACAGCGGACGAAAAGGAATTGGGAGTGGTGCTGGTCGATGTAGGCGGGGGCACCACGGATATTGCCATCTATACGGGCGGCGCGATACGCCATACGGCCGTCGTACCTATCGCCGGTGACCAGATCACCAGTGACATAGCGGCCATGCTTCGCACGCCGACGCCCGATGCGGAAGAAATCAAACTGCGTTTCGGAATTGCCAAGCAGGTTCTGGTCAATGCTGAAGAGCATGTCGAGGTGCCGGGTCTGGGAGATCGCCCCAACCGCCAGGTCAAACGCCAGGCACTGGGGGCGGTCATTGAGCCGCGAGTTGAAGAACTGTTTACGTTCGTGCAGCAAATTGTGCGCGAGTCGGGCTACGAAGACTTGCTGGCCTCGGGCGTCGTTCTGACCGGTGGTACAGCGCTGATGCCTGGAATCGTCGAGCTGGCCGAGGATGTGTTTTTGAAGCCGGTGCGGATCGGCGTACCCAACTATCAGGGCAGTTTGGCCGATGTCATGCACAATCCACGTTTTTCAACCGCCATGGGTCTGCTGTCCGAGGCGCGTGTGCAACGTGCGCGAGGCCGCAAGGTCGCGCAGCAAAAGGGCAATTTCAAAAGCCTTTTGTCGCGTATGAAGGAATGGTTTATGAATTAAGGCCTTGATGGGCCTTGAGAGTCGGGGAGCTTTTTTCCCTGTCTTCGGGAGGCGTTTCAAATTTGCTGCGAGCCTTGTTGCTGGCATCTCTTTTGAAGCGATTTCCGGCAAGTGGTAGCCGTACCGGGGAAGTGTTTACGCTTTTATCGTTTTCTGAAATGTGAGGGAGTCAATCATGATGAATTTTGAAATGCTCGATAGCAATGCCAATGGCACCGTTATCAAAGTTGTTGGAGTGGGCGGTGCGGGTGGCAATGCCGTGGCTCATATGATCCGTTCCGGCGTCAGCGGCGTCGATTTTATCTGCGCTAACACCGATGCGCAGGCCTTGGTTGCCAGTCAGGCGCCGGTGCAGATCCGTCTGGGCCGTACCGGGCTTGGGGCGGGCGCCAAACCCGATCAAGGGCGGGCGGCAGCAGAAACGGCACGCGAAGAAATTCGCGCGGCCCTGACCGGCGCCAACATGGTGTTTATCACGGCTGGCATGGGCGGCGGCACGGGCACTGGAGCAGGCCCTGTGGTGGCTGAGGTGGCCAAAGAGTTGGGTATTTTGACGGTAGGCGTGGTCACCAAGCCGTTTTGCTTCGAAGGCAATAAGCGCATGAAAATGGCCGAGGACGGCATTGCCGAACTGACCAAGCATGTGCATTCGCTTATTGTGGTGCTAAATGAAAACCTGTATGACCTGATGGATGAGGACGCTACTCAGGAAGACTGCTTCAAATCGGCCGATGACGTACTGCACAATGCTTGCGCCGGGATTGCCGAGATCATCAATGTCGAAGGTAATGTGAATGTCGACTTTGAGGACGTCAAGACCATTATGGGCGAACAAGGCCAGGCGATGATGGGCACATCCATTGCGGCAGGCACCGATCGCGCTCGGGTAGCTGCCGAACGCGCCATTGCGTGTCCCTTGCTCGAGGGCGTGGACTTGCATGGAGCTCGGGGCATGCTTGTCAATATTACCGCCAGCCGCACTCTCAAAATGCGCGAAACGCGCGAAATCATGGATACGATACGCAGCTACGCGGCCGAAGATGCAACCGTTATATTCGGCACGGCCTACGACGAATCCATGGGTGAGAACCTGCGGGTAACGGTAGTGGCTACCGGCCTGGGCCGGGCCTTGCAACGGCCGCAACTGGTGCCCGATCCGAACGTGTCGCGTCGTACTGGTACCGACGATACTCCGTTGTTCGGAGCGTATGGCGACCCGGAGGTGCCAGCCGTTATTCGCCGTAATCCACGCGGCTCGGCGGCTACGCAAGTACGGGCACTGGAAACTGCGGGCATGGATCACTTCGATATTCCTGCTTTCCTGCGCAAACAGGCAGACTAAGCAGCAATATGCGGTGAGCTGACGTTCGATATTGGCCCTCACAAGGAGCCCTCACATAGGTTAAGGCGGGCCTCAGGCCCGGCTGGATCAAGCGGCGCATCTACCCCTCTTTCCCCGGGGTGGGTGCGCCGCTGTCCATGGCCATAGACGTCGCGCCAGTTCACCAGAGTCAGGTAGTGACGCCTTACAACTATTTCAGGAACTGAAATCCATTCTTGTTACAATGAGCTCGTTTCGCAGTCATAGGACTGCCACATACTATGAACATTAATTACTGACTATGCTACGCCAGCGCACAATACAAAAATCAATCAGCACCAAGGGTGTGGGTCTGCATTCCGGCCTTCGGGTCGAAATTACGCTCCGCCCGGCACAGCCTAATACCGGCATCGTGTTCCACCGCGTTGATCTGCCCGAGGTGGTCGACTTCCCGGCCCAGGCCAATCGTGTCGGTGACACGCGCATGGCATCGGTGCTGCAGCAAGGCAATGTGAGGGTGTCTACGGTAGAGCACTTGATGTCGGCTCTGGCCGGGTTGGGCATCGACAATCTGCATATTGACTTGACTGCCGAAGAAGTGCCTATCATGGATGGCAGCGCAGGTACCTTTGTGTATTTGCTGCGTTCTGCCGGCCTGCAAGAGCAGGACGCCAGCAAGCAGTTCATACGGGTGTTGAAAACCGTCGAAGTTCGTGAAGGCGAAGGCCAAAACCTGAAATGGGCTCGTCTGGAACCCTATGATGGGTTTGCTTTGTCGTTTGCCATCGATTTCCACCATCCGGCCATCGATTCAACAGCCAATTTCGCCGAAGTCGATTTTGCTACAGATTCTTACGTTAAGACCATCGCGCGGGCTCGCACCTTTGGCTTCGTCAATGAGGTTGAGGCCTTGCGCGCCGCAGGGCTGGCGCGCGGCGGCAGCCTGGACAATGCCATCGTTATGGACGAATACCGCGTTTTGAACTCCGATGGGTTGCGTTACGATGATGAGTTCGTCAAACATAAAATTCTCGATGCCATAGGAGATTTGTATTTGATCGGCAAGCCGCTGGTGGGGCGCTACGTCGCGTGCAAATCGGGCCATAGCCTCAACAATCAGTTGGCGCGCGCCTTGCTGGCTCAGCAAGAGGCTTGGGAACTGATTACCTATGAGTCCGCCGCTACGGCGCCCAAGGCATTTACCAACGAGTGGAAGCTGGCCTGATGGGCGTTTGGCAGGCCATGTATCAGCTTCTATGATGGGCCAGCAGGCGCTTTACGGCGTCTGCCAGCGGCCCCGGCCTTAGATTGTTTTGTAAGGCTTCGAATGCGCTCAAGGCTCGTTCATCTAAGGGCGTCACATCTTTAATGGGTGCCGGGTTTGTCCGGGTTTGTAACAGCCCGGCTTGAACCTTGACGCTGATTTCGTTAATGTTCCATCCTCCTTGCGTCAGCATTTGTGCAATTCGGGGGGCCAACTGTCGAAGCCTGGCCGCATAGGCGGCACTAGGAACGGCCAACGTTACTTGCTGCCGATCTACTCGGGCTACCCGGCAAACCTGCGCCAGTGCAGGAGGCAATATTGTCTTGGCAGCATGTTCTATGGATAACAGCATGCGCGCCGTCGTTAAAACGCCGGCGCTGCGTTGGTCGCCACTGAGCCAGCTGATGGCCGAAAGGCTGTCCGGCGTGGGTTTTTCTCGAGGAGGTTGTCGTGATGGACGGGGCATGCGCAACGTGTTTTCAAGGAGTTTCAGAGTGAAGGTTATCATTATGCATGGGCGTTCGGATGATTCCAACGTCACAACGCTTGGGGTATCGATTTTGGTCGCCCTGGTGATTGTTGCGCTTGCGGCCGCGGTAATGGCCGGCGCAGGATGGCAGGCGCATTATGGTCGATCAGTGTTCATTCCTGCGGCGCAAGCTAGCGCTATGAAGAACCAAGCGGACCGCGACTCGGCCTATATTCACGAGAATGTTACGCTACTCGCGAACAAAGTGGGTGATCTTCAGGCCGAAATTATTGCTATGAGTGGGGTAAGAAAACGGGTCGCCAAGTTGGCCGGCGTTTCTTATACCGACCCCGAAATCAAAAGCAGCCTGGATCAGGCTGAACCGGTCATGGACTATATCAATGATGACCGCAGCGATGCCCTGTCGGCGCAGCGGGTGGGCCGGCAGCTTGATCGCATGCAGCAACAACTTGCCTGGCAGAAGGACGGGTTGGCCATGCTTGATCTGGTGTTGACGAAGCGATCCGGCGCTCAGGCCCGCCTGCCTACTTTGATGCCTGTTAATTACCCGTATCTGAGCTCTTCGTTCGGCTGGCGCCGTAACCCGGTAACGGGCCGTCATTCTATGCACGAGGGCCTGGACTTTGCCGCCCCTAAAGGCGCGCCTATTTATGCGGCTTCGGGTGGGGTGGTGGCCGAGGCAGGGATCTATCCAGGTTACGGAAAGATGGTCGAAATCAATCACGGCAACGGTTTGGTGACGCGTTATGCGCACGCTTCGGCCCTCACTGTGCGCGCCGGTGATTTGGTTGAAAAGGGAGCGCTTATCGCCCGGGTCGGTTCGACGGGTCGTTCTACCGGTTCGCATTTGCATTTTGAAGTGCGCATGGTGGGCCACCCTCTGGATCCCAGGTTGTTTTTAGCCAAGCCCCACTCATCTAACCGCTTGGTGGCCAACGCCTCTAGCCCGGTGCCAGCCATTCTGCCTCAGGTGCGTTAAACTGTCTTGTTTTTCCCTGCGGTTTGTTCCGCCAACCTGATAAAGATATGCATAAGGGCTTTGCGCGCGTGAGTGCGCTTGGGTCGGCATTGACGGTAAAAGAATGGTTTCTCTGCTAAAAAAGCTCATTGGTAGTCGCAACGATCGGTTGCTTAAGCAGTATCGTGCTCAGGTAGCGCGAATCAACGCACTGGAGCCCAAGATAGCGGTTCTGTCCGATGAGCAGTTGGCTGCTAAAACGGTTGAATTCCGTGGTCGTGTCCAGTCGGGAGCCTTGCTCGATAGCTTGCTGCCTGAAGCCTTCGCTGTAGTGCGCGAGGCCAGCAAACGGGTCTTTGGCATGCGACACTTCGATGTGCAGATAATTGGCGCTATAGCGCTGCATAACGGCAAAATCGCCGAGATGCGCACGGGTGAAGGCAAAACGCTCATGGCCACCCTGGCGGTATATCTCAATGCCTTGTCGGGGAACGGCGTGCATGTGGTGACCGTCAACGATTACCTGGCCCGTCGCGATGCCCAGTGGATGGGGCGTTTGTACAGCTTTTTGGGCATGACGGTTGGCGTCGTCGTGCCACAACAGGAAAATGAAGAAAAAAGAGCGGCCTATATGGCCGATATCACTTACGGCACGAATAACGAATACGGCTTCGATTACCTGCGCGACAACATGGAGTTTCGTGCGGAAGACCGTCGCCAGCGGCCGCTTTCTTATGCGATTGTCGATGAGGTCGATTCGATTCTGATCGACGAGGCGCGTACGCCACTGATCATTTCAGGACAGGCTGAAGACAACACCGAACTTTATGTGCGCATGAATGTGGTGCCGCCGATGCTCACACGCATGGCGGCTGAACCCAAGGCACAAGAACCCGAGCCTGAAGGCGATTTCTGGGTAGATGAAAAAGGTCAGCAGGTTTATTTGTCGGAAGCCGGGCACGAAAAGTCTGAAGGGATTCTGGCCAATATTGGCTTGTTGCCCGACGGTGAGTCTTTGTATGATCCGCGCAATATTACCCTGATGCATCATCTGATGGTGGCTCTTCGGGCGCATAACCTGTTTTTCCTTGATCAGCAATATGTTGTTCAGGAAGATGAGGTTGTGATTGTCGACGAGTTCACCGGGCGCCTCATGGCAGGACGCCGCTGGTCCGACGGCCTGCATCAGGCCGTGGAAGCGAAGGAAGGCGTCAAGATTCAGAACGAAAACCAGACACTCGCGTCGATTACCTTCCAGAATTATTTTCGCATGTACGACAAGCTCTCGGGCATGACCGGAACGGCCGATACCGAAGCGTACGAGTTCCAGGAAATCTACAGCCTGGAAACCGTCATCGTTCCCACCAATCGTCCGATGGTGCGAGAGGATCAGAACGATCAGGTTTTTAAAACCGATAAAGAAAAGTATCAGGCTATTCTTGCTGATATAAAAGATTGCCATGAACGTGACCAGCCGGTGCTGGTAGGTACCACCAGTATCGAAAACTCCGAACTTCTGTCCGGCTTGCTCCAGCGAGACAAGATGCCTCATGAAGTCCTCAACGCCAAGCAGCATGCGCGCGAGGCCGAAATCGTCGCCGAGGCGGGCAAACCTGGGCATATTACTATCGCCACCAATATGGCTGGTCGAGGTACCGATATAGTTTTGGGCGGAAGTATTGAAAAACAGGTTGATTTGCTGCGTGCAGACCTTAACCTGAGCGAGAGCGAAAAAGAGGCACGTGTCGAAGTCATCAAGTCCGAGTGGGCGCCTGCGAGCGAGCGCGTCAAGAAGGCTGGAGGGCTGCGAATTATCGGCACCGAACGCCACGAATCGCGACGCATCGATAATCAGTTACGCGGTCGGGCCGGGCGTCAGGGCGATCCGGGGTCTTCACGTTTTTATCTGTCGCTCGATGATTCGCTGATGCGGATTTTTGCTGGCGACCGAGTCAGATCCATTATGGAACGCCTGCGCTTGCCCGAGGGCGAGCCCATCGAGGCACGCATGGTGTCGCGTTCAATCGAATCGGCACAGCGTAAAGTCGAGGCACGCAACTTTGACATACGCAAGCAGTTACTCGAGTACGATGACGTTGCCAATGACCAGCGCAAGGTCTTGTATACGCAGCGCAACGAGGTGCTGGAATCGTCCGATGTATCTGAAACCATTCTTAATCTGCTTGATGCCGAAATTACCAAGCAGTTTCGGTTCCACATCCCCGAAGAAAGCATGGAAGAGCAGTGGGATGTGCCGGCGTTGCAGGTTCTTCTGGAGGCCGAGTGGCAAATTGAAATGCCTCTGGTAGAGATGCTTGAGAAAGAGACGGCTCTAACCAATGAAGATTTGCTCGAACGGGTGCTGGCCGAAGCGCGGCGCCTGTATAACGCTAAGGCCGAGCTGGTGGGCCGCGAAAACTGGGCTCCATTCGAACGATCCATGCTACTGCAGGCGATTGACACGCATTGGCGTGGGCATTTGTCCTCGCTCGATCATCTGCGTCAGGGGATTCACCTGCGTGGATACGCGCAGAAAGATCCTAAACAGGAATACAAGCGCGAAGCCTTCGAACTGTTTTCAGCGATGCTCGATCGTGTCCGTAACGAAACGGTCAAGGTGCTGATGACGGTCAAGATTCAGTCGGCTGAGCAGGTTGAGGCAGAGGCCGCACCGATTCACCTTGAAAACGTGACCTATCATCATTCCGATTACGATGCAGCCTTAAGCGGTGAAGACCCGGGTATCGACAATGCGGTGTCGCAGTTTGAGGCGACAGTTGCCAATGTGGTACCCAAGGTTGGCCGTAATGAACCCTGCCCATGCGGTAGCGGGAAGAAATACAAGCATTGCCACGGCAAGCTGGCTTAAGCGGGTGGAAGGGGGCGGCGCTTGCGCTGCTCGTCGGTTGCCACGTAGGTCAGTGTGGCTTCGGTTACCTTGACAATCTCGAATTCCAGGCGCTGGCGTTCGGCGTAGACCTCGACGGCGACCGTCACCGAGGTGGTGCCGACCTTGATGATGTCGGCATAAATGCTTAGCAGGTCGCCGACGAAAACCGGTTGCTTGAAAGTAAAGGCGTTGACGGCAATCGTGGCAACGCGGCCGGCCGCCCGCCGCGCGGCGGGAATCGAGCCGGCTATATCCACTTGAGACATGATCCAGCCGCCAAATACGTCGCCGTGCACATTGGCATCGGCGGGCATGGGAACCACGCGTAGTATGGCGTGTCGTGGATGCTCCGGCAAAACAGTGCGTGGCGTGGTGCTCAAGATGTTGACTCCTGTTGTCTGTTAGCGTTGCATGGGGCTAGGATTGCGCCGCCTCGGCCAGCCAGCGTTGTGCCAGCTGAACCCAATAGCTGGCACCCAATGGGATAAGCTCGTCGTTGAAATCGTAGCTGCCGTTGTGTAGCGTGCAGGGTCCCAAGCCATGGCCCGGGTTGCGATGGTCTCCGTCGCCGTTGCCGATCCACACGTAGCAGCCTGGTTTCTCTTGCAACATGAAAGCGAAATCCTCCGAGCCCATTGACGGCCGTATGGACTCTTTTACGCCTTGTTCTCCGACCATGGCTTTGAGCACTTGGGCGCAGAGCGCAGTTTCTTTAGGGTGGTTGATGGTAGCTGGATACTTGCGGTGGAATACGAATTCTGCCTTGCAGTTCATGGCCTGGCTGCCCAAGTGGGTGATTTCGGTCATGCGTTTTTCGATGAGGTCCAGCGCCTTGTCGGAAAATGTGCGCACGGTACCGCGCATTGTGGCGAAATTGGGAATAACGTTGTCGGCCGACCCGGAGTGGATTTGCGTGACGCTGAGTACGGCCGGTTCGAGTGGGTCGAGATCGCGCGAAATGATGGTCTGAAGCGATAGCGCCAGTTGTACGGCGGCCATGACCGGGTCGGTGCCCAAATGCGGCATGGCTGCGTGTGCGCCCTTGCCTTCCAGCGTGATTTCGAACGTGTTGCTCGACCCCATCACGGGGCCAGGAATGACGCCAAAGGTACCCACCGCCATACCAGGCCAATTATGCATGCCGAATACCGCGTCCATTGGGCATTTTACGAAGAGCCCGTCATCGATCATTTTCTTGGCACCGCTGAAGCCTTCTTCGGCGGGCTGAAAAATAACATGGATGGTGCCTGCAAAATCACGATGCTCGGCCAGATAACGAGCTGCAGCCAGCAACATGGCGGTATGGCCGTCGTGTCCGCACGCGTGCATTTTTCCTTCATTTTTACTTGCATGGTCGAAGGTATTGAGTTCCTGCATGGGCAGGGCGTCCATGTCGGCACGCAACCCGATGGCGTGGCCGTTTTGCGTTTGGCCGTGGATGGTGCCCACGACGCCAGTGGTGCCCATGCCTCGATGAATTGGAATGCCCCAGGATTCGAGTTTTTGAGCGACGACGTCTGCGGTGCGCACTTCTTCGTACGCAAGCTCAGGATGCGCATGGAGATCGCGGCGAACAGCCGAGATCTCTGATTGCCACGCTAAAATGGGTTCGACTAAGTTCATGATATGAGGGTGTCCTGTGGTAGAGCAGGTACAAACTGTACGCCGTTGGCCGCATATCATCAAATTATGGATACCGCTAAGACGGCGATATATCGCGCCGTGCGACCGTTTAGCGAGGTTTGAGGTGGGGCTGAATCATGGCGTCGATTGCTGGCGCTATGTGGGAATTGCCTGCGTAAACGTAGCCTTTGATGGGCCACGGGTCGATATGGTGTATGTCTTCGGCTATGCCACCTGCTTCGCGCACCAGCACGGTGCCGGCAGCGACATCCCAAGAAGCCAGGCCCATTTCCCAGTAGCCGTCGTAGCGCCCACAAGCCGTCCAGGCTAGGTCGAGGGCGGCCGAGCCCAGCCGACGTACGCCGCGAGTGTGGTTGATGGCGTAATCTAGGGTGGGCATGTATTGGTCCGAGAAGGAGAAGTCTCGAAACGGGAACCCCGTACCAACGACGGATTCGCTCAGTTCGAGAGTGGGCGAGCAGGCAATTCGGTGACCGTTGAGCCACGAACCCGCGCCGTGCATGGCGGTAAATATTTCTTCCCGGCTGGGGTCGTAAACCACTCCGATGACGGGTGTGTCGAGTGCCAGCGGTTGGTCTTCAAGTACGGTTCCGGCTTGTGCAATCAGGGCGATCGACACCGCGTACTGCGGGATTCCATGCAGGAAGTTGGTGGTGCCATCTAGCGGATCTATATACCATGTGGCTGGGCCCGCCGCCTTGCCACCGGACTCTTCTGCCACAATGCCGAATTCGGGCGTTTGCGCCCGTAGCAAGTCGATAATGACGCGTTCTGCTTCCCGATCGGCCTGAGAAACCAGATCGTTCCGGGCTTTCTTGTTGATAACCAGCGAGGAACGGTCATGAGAGTAGGATTGAAGAATTGCGGCCGCCGCGTGCGCAGCAGTGACGGCCGCATTAAGAGACTGACTAAGGTTGATGCGCGTTTGAGACATACTATCCGGGAAAATTTATAGGCGGCAAAGCGTTAGTTTACGCAACATTCCCGATGGTGTCTCGCCTATACCTTGGTCGGACCGTCTGACTTGGATTTAAGTGTGGTGCATGGCAATTTCTTTTGAGCCCCTAATCGTGGCAGACGTGGCCTTCGATGACGGTGGCACGCCAATAAGTACGCGCTATGGCGATGTTTATTACGCCCGGATGGGCGCACTGGCGCAGGCCACGCACGTATTTTTAAACGGCAATCAACTGCCCGCTCGCTGGCGGGGCCGCTCCTCTTTTACCGTATGCTAGACGGGTTTTGGCCTGGGACATAATTTTCTTGCTCTATGGCAGGCCTGGCGCGCCGATCCGCAGCGGTCGCAGCGTCTGCATATGGTGTCGTTTGAAGCGCATCCCTTTTCAAGAGGGGACCTGATGCAGGTACTGTTGCCGCGGCTTCCGGCCACTTTCCTGCCTCTGGCCAGAGCATTGCTGGCGGCCTGGCCCCCTTTGCTCCCTGGCCTGCACAGGCTCGAGTTTGAAAGCGCCAACGTGACTCTGACTCTGGCCTTTGGCCGGGTAGAGAAGCTTGCGCGTCAGATTGACGCTCAGGTAGACGCCTATTTCCTGGACGGGTTTGCGCCTCAGAAAAATCCTGAAATGTGGTCGCCCCGACTGTTTGGCCAGTTGGTGCGTATGGCGCGTCCGGGGGCGACCGCAGCCAGCTGGTGTTGCGCGGGTAGCATGCGGCGCGCCCTCGGCGAAGCCGGCTTTCTGGTGTCGAAGGCACCAGGATTCGGCCCTAAGCGCGAGATGACAGTGGCGACTTTGCGTTCGGGCGTGCGCCGTGACGCTGTAGCCGTTCGGCCCGATCAATCAGTGATGGTTGTGGGGGGAGGCCTGGCAGGAGCTGGAATTGCGCATTGTCTGGCTCTCAGGGGCTATGGCGTAACGGTGTTCGATCCCGCATTCGACCGCGGTCTGGATGCGAGCCACAAAGGTCATCGGGCGGCAGCCCTGTCGCCGCTGGTTTCGCGCGACGACGACATCCGGGCCAGATTGTCGCGTGCGGGAATTTTTCGGGCGTTGCAGCGTTGGCAGACATTCCCAGAGGAGGCGCGGCCGGTGCGCTGTGGGACCCTTGATCTGGCGGCCGATGCCGATGAGGAGAGCGAGCGCCAGATCACCCTGGCCACGCTGTCTTTTCCAAAAAGCTGGGTGGCGTGGATGGATGCCGCCGAGGCTTCCAGGCTGTTGGGGTTTGCAAGTGCCACCGGTGGCATATTCTTTTCTGACGGCCAATGGGTACGTCCCGAACCACTGCTACGCGCCATGCTTGAGACGCCGGGTGTGACCTGCCGTGCCGCCCGAGTGGGTAGTCTGGAGTTTGCAGAGCCTGGCTGGCGCCTGCGAGACGTCTGCGGTCAGGAATTGGCACGAGCATCTACCGTTGTCGTGGCCAATGCGCTTGCAGCCAAAGATTTGCTGGCGATAACGCCGTATGCTGCTCATTTGCCGGCGCTGGCTAGCGTGCAGGCGCTTGCCGGGCAGGTCAGCTATTTCGCCCTCCCGCCCTCCCTGCGCCGTGACCTGATTCTGGCCGCACAGGGGTATTGTCTGCCCGCTGTGGATGGGGTCAGTGTGGCGGGTGGTACCTATGTTGCCGATGCAGTTCGTAGCGAGGTGACCTATGAAGGCCATGAGGCTGTGATCGGCAAGTTGAGTGAGATGTTACGCGTCCCGGCGGCAGACGTGAGATACTGGTTGCACGAATCGCAGGGTTGGGCTGGCTGGCGGGCGGTGGCGACAGGTCGTTTGCCGCTAATTGGGTCTGTTGCGCAAGCTCCTGGGCTCTGGCTGGCCTGTGCTTACGGTTCGCGGGGCTTGACCTGGTCGGCCTTGGCCGGGGATGTTATTGCCGCGAAACTGAGCGGTGAGCCAGCCCCCGTGGAACGCGATTTGTTACGTGCGATGGCCCCGCGCTGAGGAGCGTCTGATGATTATAGTAAGGAGATTTAACTATGCGCGAAACTGGCTTAAATGTGAGCGATTTTATTTTATAGCGTAATTCCGTCAAAATAACACCTTTTGAATGCTTTTTGGGCGAGAGCCCGAGGATTGCGCTGTGCCGCCCAAGTCTGACCCTGCTCACGTGACGCAACTTACCAGCCTGAATTTCCGAACGGTGAAATCCGCGCGTGCGGATTTTTCCATCGACGACCTGCTTTTGCAGGTCGAGGCCCATGCACCGGGCGTTTATCGCCTGCGCTGTGCCGAGTCTAAGGCCCTGCTCGAAGACAAACCAGGCGCCCGTAGCCGGGCGCACGCCGAAATGTTGCTGGCCCGACAAGAGCCTGCAGGCGAGCTGATCGTAAGCTCCATAGCACCGCCTGATCCGCTAGGATGGCGGCTGACGCAAGGCGACATTGTCCTTGAAATCGACGCAGACCCTTTTCAGTTCGCGTTGTATCGCGGTGAAAGTTGCGTGTTGCGCAGCGAGTTCGGCGCTACTTTGGGGCGCAAGGTCGCAAGTGATGCCTGTGTGTGGCGGCTGGGCCTGGAACTCGACTGTGACGAGGCCCTTTACGGATTGGGGGAAACGTCTAAAGACCTGGATCGGCGAGGCGAACGACTGATTTCCGATCAGCCGCAAGCACGTACCCTGCCTTTGGTATGGAGCCCGGCAGGTTGGGGCTTGTACATCAATACACTTGGGCGTGTTGAGCATGATCTGGCAGCTACTGATCCAGATGTGTATGTCGTGTCATTGCACGACCGGGTCTTCGATGTGTTTCTTTTTGTGGGCGATCCGGCCGAGATCCTGAATCAGTACTCGGCGCTTACTGGGCGCGCGGGGCAGCCCGGCTTGTGGCCGATGGGGGTATGGTTGGACCAGGCCCCTGGTGTGTCCATAGAAGAGACGATTGAAACCGTGGAGCGATTCAGGGCCGAAGGTTTGGGGCTTGATGTGGTGCGCTTGGCCGCTCCTGGAATCTGCGGGTTTCAGGCTGACAAGGCTGTGCTCGAATGGGATACCCGGCGAGTCTCGTCGCCGCGTGCCATGCTGACGCGTTTTCGCGCACTGAACGTGCAGACTGTGGCTCCCACCTTTCCGGGCGTGCTGGCCGATACGGCGCTTTTCAATGAATGGGAAGATCGTGGGTGGCTTCTGGCAAACGATGCCGACGGCAGTGCTCATCGGTTCGCTGGTAACGCCATGACGGCGGGGCAGCATTTCGGATTGCTCGATCTGACTCACAAGGACGTTTATAAAACATGGTCCGAGCGGCAGTGCCAGTTGGTTGATGAAGGTCTGGGCGCGCCCGATTGCGATGCCCAGATCGATATTCCCGATGGCATTACTGCGCGCGGGGGAGAGTCGGGTGCCACTTTGCGTACGGTCTATCCGCTGCTTGCGCGACGCGCCTTGTTCGACGCCGTAGCGGGTCACAAAACGCCTCAGGAAGGCGTTGTGTGCAGCACCGATCTTTTTCCGGCGCTGCAGCGTTTTCCGTGGCAGATTGGGCCCCAAGTGTCTAATACTTGGGCTGGGCTGGAGCACACTTTGCGCTGTGCTCTGTCGTTAGGCGCCAGTGGCGTTCCTGTTCAGATGCACGGTCTGGGTTCGGCAGGGCATCCTGCAACATCCATGACGCCAGAGCTCTATATACGCTGGCTTGCCGCTAACGTGTTTTCAGCGAACTTCAGTTTTCAGGGCTTACCTGCGTTGCTGCCGCAGGCATTTGATGCGCCAACACGCGAGTTGGTCCAGCATTGGCTGCAATGGCGCTATCGCCTGGTTCCCTACGTGCTGGGCATTATTGAAGATTCGGTGCGCACGGGTTTACCGGTGCAGCGGTCCATGGCACTGGCGTTTCCTGCCGACACGCTGGCTCATGCCTGGGATACGCAATATTTATTTGGGCCTGCCCTGTTGGTGGCGCCAGCCTTGCAAGAGGGCCGCGACATCAAGGTCTATTTGCCCAAGGGTGACGCGTGGTGGGACCTGAACACCGGTTGGCGTTATGAAGGTGGCACCACCTGGACGGTTGATGCCGGCCTGGACACCCTGCCGATCTTCGGGCGCGAAGGTCATATGCTGTGCCTGGGGCCTACTGCCCAGAGTACGAGCGAGTTCAACTCGGCCCGAATTCTGGACGAAGTCTGGATGTTTGGCATGCCTGAACACAGCCCTGTAGTCATGCGCAACAAAATACGCGTCATGCAAATGCAGGGGTCGAGCTACATCAAAGGCCTGGAGGGTTTGCGCATTCTTCCGTCCGAAGGGCTGGAGGTCAAGCGCCGAGGTGCCGAAGTACGCATTTCGCGCGCAAGGTAAGGCTGCGTCGTAGCGGCACCCAGAAAAGGGGTGCCGCTACGACGACGTACCGGTACCCCATGTAGAGGCAGCCCTTGTGGCTGCCATTTTTTGCATGCACCCCACCTATCGCGTTAAGCACCGCACATATTCCTCCGTGTCGGGAACGGACTCCGCTTAAAGCGCCTCTAATGGGTTAATTATGCCTTTTACAAGGATTAACCATGCCGCTGTCCATCGTAAAGACTTCCGGACAAGACCCGTCCGACGCCGAGATCGCGCTGCAGATTTCCCAGGGCGATAGGCAAGCGTTAACTGGGTTGATGCGCCGCTATAACCAGCGCCTGTTCTGTGTTGCGCGCAGCGTCTTGCGTAACGACGCTGACGCTGAAGAAGCAGTTCAAGAAGCGTTCTTTTCGGCCTACCGCGCCATGGGGAAATTTCGCGCAGATTCATCCTTGTCAACCTGGCTGGTTCGCATTGTGGTCAATGAATCGAACAAACGTCTGCACAAGAATAAGCGCCTGCACGCTGTATTGGAGTTCTCTGATGATCTGGAACGTACGGGTGATTCGCAACAGGCACAAACTAATGAATTTATTCCTGGTCAACCGGAGCAAGCCATGATGCGCGTCGAAACCAGGCGTTTGATTGAAGCCAAAATTGATCTGCTGCCAGACGTCTTTCGTACGGTTTTTGTATTGCGGGCGGTCGAGGAAATGACGGTTGAAGAGGCGGCACAATGCCTGGATATTCTGCCGGCAACGGTGCGGACACGTTATTTCCGGGCTAGGGCGCTGCTGCGCAAAGCGTTGGCGAAAGATATCGGGTACGGCATCGAAGACGCTTTTGCGTTCGCGGGCGAGCGTTGTGATCGTATTGTGGCGGGGGTGCTGGCCCGTATAGACGCGTTATGAATAGATGCCGCCTGAATCCTCAGGCGGTCACTTGGGGGAGCAGCATCATGTCATTTTTTGATTATATTGAGACACCGGCACAGCCGGGTTCGCGCAGGGCTTTTTTAGGGCGATCAGGTCTAGTGCTATCTGGCACGGCGATTGCTATGCTCGCTGGGCGAGAGGCATTGGCCAAGGGTAAAAGCAAAGATGTCGGCTCTTCGGACGTGCGCATTCTTAATGCGGCGTTGGGCGCCGAGTATGAGGCCATTGCTGCTTATCAACTGGGTGCTGACAGCGGTCTGCTGCAAAAGCCTACACGGGATCTGGCTCTGACCTTTCAAGGGCAGCATAAAGAGCATGCTGATTTGCTCTCCAAAACCGTTGTCACGCTTGGCGGAAAACCTGTTATTGCCAAGGCAAAATATACGTTCCCGACAGACAAGCTGAAAAGTCAAAATGATGTGTTGCGTTTTGCGGCGATGCTCGAAAAGGGCGCAGTAAGTGCCTACCTTGGTGCGGTGCCTATCTTAGACAATCGCGATTTGGCCAAGGCCGCTGCCAGCATTTTGGGCGATGAGGCCATGCATTGGGCTATATTACGCAATGCTTTGGGTGAGCCGCCGGTTCCATCGGCCTTTATGGTATGAGCGCGGCGTGGGTGCGCAGCCTGATGGCCTGTGCTTTTGGGTTGGGGCTATGGTCGCAGGCCTGGTCGGCTGCGCTGGTGGGCGATACCACGCGGGGCGAAGCGATTTATTCGCGCTGTCTGGCCTGCCATGCTCTGGCGTATGACCGTACCGGCCCTCGTCATTGCGGCCTGTTCGGGCGCCAGGCGGGTAGCGTTAAGGGGTTTGATTATTCCGATGCGATGAAGAATTCGAAAATCGTATGGAACGAACAAACCTTGAATCTGTTTCTTAAAAATCCGATGGCTGATGTGCCTGGCACGTTCATGGGTTATGCGGGCATACCCGATCCGCAAGAACGGGCCGATCTCATCGCCTATTTGAAAGAGGCAAACGCATCACCAGCTTGCGCGAACGTCAAGTAGATACAGGTTTCACCTGGCGCAGATACTGTCTTGTTGGTCAACAGTTCTATAGTAGTGGTTTTTGTAGTGGCGCCCCTAGTGGGTGCCATCTTTTATATCAACGTTAAATATCCGTTGGCCCCACCGTCACAAGCAATTTTGGATTGAAGAGGGCGTTTTCGTTGATGCCGTCTTTGACATAACCGCGTGGGTTGCAAACGACTCGAGTGCCATTGACGAGGTAGTCGAAACTGTCGTGCGTATGCCCATGGATCCACAAGGCGGCGCGATCAAACCCCATCAAGGATTCCAGTCGCGAAACAAAACTATTGTTCAGCGGTGAGCCCTTGAACCGTGGATGAATGCTGCCCACGGACGGCGCATGGTGGGTAATCACTACAGTCGGTCCGTCGTAAGGGTCGTCGAGCTTGTGAGCCAGCCAGTCGCGGTAGTCGTTGAAAAGTATCTCCGATTCGAGTGGGCTGAAATATTGATCGGCACACGCATCGGAGCGTATACGGCTGAAGTCTCGCAGCATCGCGACGGCTTCGCGGCATGCCTCGTCGCGTTGCGGGCCATCGCCATCGAGCCTGAAGTCAGTCCATAGAGTTGCGCCCAGAAAGCGCACTCCGCCCATGATTACTTCATCTTTGTCCATGAAATGGACATGGGTGCCGACGCAGCGTTGCCTGAGATCTCGCAAAGTTTCAGGGATGCTGCTGCCGTAAAACTCATGATTGCCGGCTATGTAGAGGACGGGTTTGGTGAAGCCCAGGGCCCAATCTACAGCTTCTTTCGGGCGCGCAATATCTCCGGCCAATATGATCACATCGGCCGAAGTGTCAGGCAACGGCAGCCCTCCACGGCTCAGATGCAGATCGGAGAGAATGTTTAACCGCAGCGAAGTGGATTTGTTCATTTAATGCCCAACCAATTTGACAGTAAAACGAATACTCATCATAATCTCGGTCTTTGTTGGGTCGGTAGCTCAGCTGGTAGAGCACCGGACTTTTAATCCGTTGGTCCCGGGTTCGAATCCCGGCCGACCCACCA
>JBDTLC010000119.1:0-36648 GCA_039935015.1 Paralcaligenes sp.
TAGGTAGGAGCGTTGGGGACGCTTACAGCCAAGCCCACTCGTTGTAAAACGGCCATATCGATGATGTCGTCGCCCATGAAACCCGTTTGCGCCAGCGTGTGGCCTTGTTCCTGGGCCAGTTCGCTCAAGGCTGAGGCTTTGTCTCGTACGCCTTGCAGCACAATTGAAATGCCCAATTCAGCTGCGCGGCGCGCCAGGATGAGGCCTTCGCGTCCAGTAACCAGGGCGATGTCGATGCCGCTTTCGCGTAAGAGCGATAGGCCATGCCCGTCCAGTGCGTTAAAGCATTTCAGGGCTTCACCGCTTTCGCCGTACCAGAGGCGCCCGTCGGTCAGTATGCCGTCGACATCGAAGGCCATCAGGCGGATCTGGCTTGCGCGCTCTATGACGTCAGGCGCGATTCTGGCCAGGACCAGGGCCTCGGCGGGGTGTGCGGTAGCGGGTGTATTCATGAAATTAGATGACCTTCGCGGCGAGCAGGTCGTGCATGTGCAGAGCTCCTAATAGTAGCCCGGTATGGTCCACCACAAGTATTTGGCTCAGGCGTCCGGCATCCATCAGCGTTGCAGCTTCCACAGCAAGTGCGGTAGGAGCCACGGTTTTGGGGTGGTGACTCATGCCTTCGGCCACCGTCAGCAGACGTATATCGCCGTGACGTGCGATCAGCCGACGCAAGTCACCGTCAGTGAAGATCCCGATTGGGCGGTGCTGGCCGTCCAGAACGATGGTCATCCCCATGCCTTTGATCGACATTTCCTGGAGTGCCTCGATGACCAAGGCATCGGCTTTGACGATAGGCAGGGCACTACCCTGGCGCATTACATCGCGCACCAGGGTGAGCAGGCGGCGGCCCAGCGCGCCGCCGGGGTGCGAGCGAGCGAAATCTTCTGCACTGAAGCCGCGCGCCTCCAGGCAGGCCACTGCAATAGCGTCGCCCAGCACGAGCGCAACGGTGGTGCTGGCCGTGGGTGCCAGATTCAGTGGGCACGCTTCCTGCTGCACTTGCACATCGAGATGCAAGTCGGCGTTGCGGGCCAGTTCGGACTGCGGATGACCGGTAAGGGCGATAAGCGGTATGCCCATGCGTTTGACCACCGACAAGATGGTCAGCAATTCCTGGCCCTCGCCTGAATAAGACACGGCCATGACGATATCTTGCGAGGTGAGCATGCCCAGATCGCCGTGTATGGCTTCGGCACCATGCATGAAAAACGCCGGTGTCCCGGTCGAGGCCAGAGTCGAGGCAATCTTTTTGGCAATATGGCCCGATTTGCCTATGCCGGTGACGACGACACGCCCCTGGCAACCCAGCACCATCGTGACGGCGTGTGTAAACGAGCCATCGATACGGGCGTCGAGCGCCTGCAGCGCCTTGATTTCCGTGCCCAGAGTGCGATGGGCGGAGGCAAGGATATCGGGCGGCGCCGGAACCGGTGTGTTTTTCATGGCTAGATTTTAAACGTAGTCTGGTTGTCTTGCGATTTGTGCGTTTGCTGCTCGGGTGTAGTGGCAACCTTTGTTGTAGTGGCACCCCTTGTAAGTGCCATCATCCTTATGCTGCGTGAACGCGCCTGACTTCTGTGCTTGGTTACAGAGATTGAGCCCAGCTTACTTTGCGAGTATATTCTGCAATTACAGTCATTTCAGTAAGTACCGAAATAAAAGAAACCTATGAAACTTGGAGCACAAGCCGAGCGCTTTGTCTTGCATTTCGGCGAAATGGGCAGTCGCTGGGGCGTTAACCGTACCGTAGGGCAGATCTATGCATTGGTGTTTCTGTCGCCCAAACCCTTGAATGCCGATGAAATTGCTGAGACACTGGGCTTTTCCCGCTCCAATGTCAGTGTGGGCATCCATGAACTGCAGTCGTGGCGCCTGGTGCGCATGGTGCATCAGATTGGCGACAGGCGCGATTATTTTGAGTCACCCAAGGATGTGTGGGAAATTTTTCGTGTTCTGGTCGAAGAAAAGCGCAAGCGCGAAATTGATCCAACCTTGACTTTGTTGCGCGATGCATTAATGGAAAAGCCCGCCAATGACGATGAGGTTTATGGCCAGCAGCGTATTACTGAAATGCTCGAGCTGGTTGAGCTGAGCGTCGCGTGGTTCGATGAAGTGCAGCGCCTGCCACCCGAGACGCTCGAGAGTCTTATGCGCCTGGGTAGCAAGGTACAGAAAGTTTTAGGGTTTGCCGGAAAATTGCGCAAGTAGTTGCACAAATAGATCTGCAGGAGCAGTCATGCCAGATATCGATGTAGTCACCCTGTCGCGAATCCAGTTTGCCGCGACGGTGATGTACCACTTTCTGTTTGTGCCCTTAACGCTGGGCCTGTCATTTTTGCTGGCCATTATGGAAAGCATCTATGTAATGACCGGGCGCGATATCTGGCGCCGCATGACGATGTTCTGGGGGACGTTGTTCGGTATTAACTTTGCACTGGGCGTGGCCACCGGCATTGTGATGGAGTTTCAGTTCGGTATGAACTGGGCCTATTACAGTCATTATGTCGGCGACATATTTGGCGCGCCGCTGGCCATAGAAGGCCTGATGGCGTTTTTCCTTGAAGCGACGTTCGTTGGGCTGTTTTTCTTTGGCTGGGATCGTCTCTCGAAGGTTGGTCACCTGTCGATCACATGGCTGGTCGCTCTGGGCACCAACCTTTCGGCTCTGTGGATTTTGATCGCTAATGGCTGGATGCAAAATCCGGTAGGCGCCATCTTCAATCCCATTACCATGCGCATGGAAATGACCGATTTCGGCGCGGTTATTTTCAATCCTGTGGCGCAAGCCAAGTTTGTGCATACGGTAAGTGCCGGCTACGTTATGGGCGCCATATTTGTAATGGGCGTGAGCGCCTGGTATATATTGCACGGTCGCCATATAGAGATGGCCAAGCGCTCAATGGTTGTGGCGGCCAGCTTTGGTTTGGCCGCGGCGCTGTCAGTTGTTGTTTTGGGCGACGAAAGCGGCTATCTGACGACCGAACATCAAAAGATGAAGATAGCCGCGATTGAAGCAATGTGGCATACAGAACCTGCGCCAGCCAACTTCAACTTGTTTGCGATCCCTGATCAGGCCAAGGAAAAAAATTATTTCTCGGTCGAAATCCCTTACCTGATGGGTATTATCGGTACGCGTTCGCTGACCACGCCGTTGTTGGGGATAGACGATCTGGTCAAGCGTGCCCAAGTTCGCGTTAAAAATGGGATCGTCGCCTACGAAGCCTTACAGCAGGTGCGAGCCCATCCTGACGATGTGGCGGCGCGCAAGCTGTTTGACGCCAACTGGCATGATCTGGGATATGCCCTGCTACTCAAGCGTTATAGCCCTGACATTAGTCGCGCTACGCCCGAAAACATTGCCCAGGCTGCGCGCGATACCGTACCGCAAGTGGCTCCGTTATATTGGACCTTCAGGGTGATGGTGGGATTAGGCTTTTATTTCATATTGTTCTTCGCAGTGGCTTTCTGGTTGGCGTCGAAGGGTCGGCTGCGCGTGTATCCACGCTTTCTCAAAATAGCCTTATGGAGCTTGCCGCTACCATGGATTGCCATCGAATGCGGCTGGTTCGTGGCCGAATTTGGCCGTCAGCCATGGGTCATAGAAGGTGTTTTACCGACCTACTATGCGGCTTCGGGCTTAACCGTTCTTGACCTGTCGATTAGCCTGGGTATATTCCTGGTGCTTTATACGATTCTGGCTATTGTCGGCGCGAAGGTCATGCTGCATGCCATTAAAGCGGGTCCCGACGGCGATCGGCCACCGGCGCCTCAATCGGCCGCGTCCAGTCCGACACTATTGGCAGCGCACTAGGAGAAACCTTTATGGAACAGCTTATTCCTTTGGACTATGCAAGCCTGCGTCTTATCTGGTGGGGGTTGCTGGGGACACTGCTGGTGGGTTTTGCCGTGATGGACGGGTTCGACCTGGGGGTGGCTACTGTATTGCCTTTGGTGGCCAAGGAAGATGGCGAACGTCGCGTCGTGATCAATGTTGTTGGTCCGGTTTGGGAAGGCAATCAGGTGTGGCTGATTACAGGCGGAGGAGCAGTCTTTGCTGCGTGGCCTCTGCTGTATGCCTCGTCGTTCTCGAGCTTTTATCTAGCCATGATGCTGTTGCTCATTGCCTTGATACTGCGCCCGGTCGCATTCAAATATCGTAGCAAGATGCTCTCGCCGCGATGGCGGCGCGCTTGGGATGCGGTGCTGTGCAGTTGTGGGTTTATTGCATCGCTGGTCTTCGGCGTGGCCGTGGGTAATGTCATTGTGGGCATCCCTTTCGGGTTCGAACCCATTACGATGCGCCCGCTTTACCAGGGCAGTTTTTTTGGTCTGTTTACGCCGTTTCCTTTGCTCTGTGGGCTTTTAAGTGTGTGCATGCTGGCCATGCACGGTTCGACCCTGCTTTTTTGGAAGACCGACGCGATGGTGGCGGCGCGAGCCAGGCAAAGCGGAATTCTGTTCGCGCTGGCGGCCTTGGTGCTGTTTGCTTTGGGCGGATGGTGGGTTGCGCACGGCTTAATGGGGTACTCGATTACGAGCGTCATTGATGCTGGGCAGGTGTCCGATCCGTTTTCAAAAAAAGTAGTTCTAAGCGCAGGGGCGTGGTTTGTTAACTATAGTCGCTGGCCTTCTATGTGGATTGCGCCGGCCCTGGGTCTGGGCGGCGCGGTCGTGGTGGTGCTGGCGCTGACGTTACGGGCACAGGCGGCGGCGTTTATCGCTTCGGCTTTGTGTGTGACGGGGATTGTGTTGACCTTCGGATTTTCGATATTTCCGTTTTTGCTGCCGTCGTCGCTTATGCCCGATGCCAGTCTCACCGTATGGGATGCGTCGTCCAGCCGCTTGACCTTATGGATCATGTTGTTGGTGACGGGGCTGTTGCTGCCTATTGTCGTGCTGTACACCGGGTGGGTATATCGGGTTATGCGCGGCACAGTGACGCAGAAATCGTTGGGCGATTCGCCCCATGCTTATTAACATCAGGCAAGGTGTCGTTATGTGGTATTTCTCATGGATTTTAGGGTTGGGGCTGGCCTGCGCGTTTTCAATTTTGAACGCGATGTGGTTTGAACTGCGCGAGGGCGAGTCCCATAATCCGCTTAATCCCGACGCATTTACCGATCAGCGCCATTAAGCGCAGAGGTTAGGGCGGCTATATGTCCGGTATTGACGACCGCCCTGCATCGCCGCCATCAGACCTGTCGCGCGCCCAATCGCTTTGGCTTTCGCAGCTTTACCGCCTGGCCCCGCGCGGCATGGCGTGGGCGGTTATTACCCCGCTCGTTGCGGGGCTGCTTTTGTTGGTGCAGACCTGGCTAATGGCGCAGGTTCTGGGCCGCGCTATCGCCGACCAGCAACCGCTTGCGGCGGTGACCCCCCTAATTCTTCAGATCGGCCTGCTTATCGCGTTGCGCGCCCTGCTGGTGTGGTCTGGCGAGCGCGCCGCCAGTAGCAGCGCGGAACGGATCAAGGCGAGCCTGCGTCGGGTATTCTTCGATCGTATGCTGGCGCTCGGCCCCCAATGGACCCGTCAGCGCATTTCTGGGGAACTGGCCAGCACCATCATCGAGCAGATCGAGGTCTTGGACGGCTTTTTTATTCGTTATCTGCCCTCAGTCATCGCGGCGTCATTCTTACCTTTGGCGTTTGGCTTGGTGCTCTTGCCCATAGACTGGATCGCCGCGTTGATTTTGCTTCTTACCGCGCCCCTGATTCCGGTTTTCATGGCGTTGGTGGGGTGGGGGGCCGAGGCTGCCAGTCGCAAGCACCAACTGGCACTCGTTCGTCTGTCCGGATTTTTCGCCGATCGCCTGCGCGGCGCGTTTACCTTGAAGCTTTTTGGCCGAGCTCAGGCCGAGGCCGACACCGTGCGTACCGCTAGCGACGAGCTGGCCCAAAAAAATATGGCCGTGTTGCGCCTGGCCTTCATGTCTTCGGCTGTTCTGGAGTTTTTCGCGGCGCTGGGTGTGGCCGGGGTGGCGCTGTATGTGGGTTTGAGCTACCTGGGATATCTGAATTTGCGCGCCAGCGCGCTGACCTTGCCCTGGGGGCTCTTCTGCCTGTTGCTTGCGCCCGAGGTATACAACCCCTTGCGGCAGTTCGCGGCAAATTATCACGACCGCGCCGCGGCACGTGCGGCCGTGGGGCATATTGCAGCGGCATTCGAGGCTCTACCCGAGGTGGATCGCGCGGCGCCCGGTGGGTTGTCTTTTTGTTTTCTTGATCAGGATGGGGATTGGCGCCCACCAGTGGCGCCGCCACGAAAACGCACCCGCGGTTCATGTATCGATACCCCTCGTGGGTGTCACAACCCCCGCCTAGATGAAGATATGACCGGCAGCGCAGCATTGTCGGTACGCGACTTGACCCTACACGCCCCCGATCGAAACGCCGCCGTGCTCGATCAAGCAAGCTTTACCGTTTTGCGCGGTGAAAAACTGGCACTTATGGGCGAGAGCGGCTCCGGTAAAACCAGTCTGCTTGAAGCTCTATTGGGGTTGCGCGCCGTGCAATCGGGCGAAATTCATCTTTTTGGCCGGGCGTTGACACTGTGGTCGCAAGCCGATTTGCGCAGTGAGGCGGTGCTGATTGGCCAACAGCCTTTTTTCCTACCCGGCTCAATCGCCGATAATCTGCGGCTGGCACAACCTCAGGCCTCGGAGGAAGCCTTGCACCTGGCGCTGAAAGCGGCGTGTGCGCAAGATTTCGTTGCGGCCCTGCCGCGGGGCCTGCACACGATGCTGGGTGCTGAAGGCTACGGTTTGTCGGGGGGACAGTTGCATCGTCTGGCCTTGGCCCGCGTGTTTCTTACCTCGGCCGAGTTGATACTGCTCGATGAACCGACAGCACATTTGGACGCGGACAGCCGCGACGGGGTGCTGGATTCGTTACTCATGTTTGCCACCGGTAGGACCCTGCTCATCGCCACCCACGATCCCGCCGTGGCCGGCCGCTTGCAGCGCACGCTGCAAATTCTCGACGGCAAGGTGCTGTCATGAAAGCCTTAAGGCTGCTTTGGCCCTGGTTCGTACAACGCCGCCGGAGTTTAGCGGCCGCCATGTTGTTAGCCATCTTGACGTTGGCCGCCGGCATGGGGCTATTGTCTGTGGCAGGCTGGTTTCTGACGGCCGCATTTGCGGCTGGCGCCTCGATCAGCTTCGACTTGTTCGCGCCTTCGGCGCTAGTGCGTGGCCTGGCGCTTTTGCGCATTGCTTTTCGTTATGGTGAACGCGTAGTGGGCCATGCCGCCACCCTGGATTTGCTGGCCGATATCCGTACATCAGTCTTTGCTCGCATCATGCAATTAAGCCCGAGCCAGCTGGCAGGCTATCAAAGAGGCGATCTGGTGGCCCGTCTGGTGGGTGATATCGATGCGCTCGATACTTTGTTTTTGCAGGTGATTGCACCGGTGCTGACGGCGGTAATCATGGGCCTGGTGTTTAGCCTGGTTCTGGGCGCTCAGGTCCATGTCCTGGGATGGTTAGTGTTTGGCGCGATGCTGATCGGTGTTTGTGTGGTCCCTTGGCTGCTGGCTTACCGCGCCCGAGTGCCCGGAGGCGATGCGCAGCGCGCGTCGGCCCAGGCCAGAACACTGATTCACAGTGCGATGGCAGGCCACGTAGACTTGGTCGTGTTTGGCGTTCAGGCCCAGGCGCAGGCTCGCTTTGATACGGTGGTCGCGGAGCTGGCACGTACTCGCGACCGGCTTTCGGCCATTGGCTCGATGGGGCAGTTGATGCAGCAACTGGTTGCGGGGTTTTGTGTGCTGGCGCTGTTGTATGGCGGCTTGCAAGCCTTAGCCGCGCGAGAATTAAGCGGCCCGGTATGGGTCGGCCTGATGCTGGGGGCGCTAGGCTTGTTCGAAGTGCTGGGGCCGTTGATGCGTGGTTCGGCCAGGCTCGGGCCTGCGTCGGCGTCGGCCGTGCGTGTGAAGGCTATATTGGACACGCCGGTGGCGTTAGCCGATGCCGCTTGTCTACTGGACCTGCCCGCATCGGGAGCGATTGATCTTTCGGCTCTGCGCTACGGCTACCCCTTGATGGGTGGTCTGGTGCTCAACGGTATCAACCTGCAAATCCGGGCAGGTGAGCGGCTGGCGATTATCGGCGCCAGCGGCTGTGGCAAATCGACCCTTTTGTCTCTGTTAATGCGCGTGTTCGATCCCACCCGAGGTGTGGTTTCGTATGGAGGAACGCCCATCGGCCAGGTCAAACAGACGCAGTTGCATGCGCGATTTGCCTTGCTGTCGCAGAACTCCCCGGTCTTCCTGGGAACCTTGCGTAGCAACCTTCTGATTGGCTGCTCAACGGCCGATGAGGCCCAGCTTTGGCGGGCGCTGGAAACCGCGCGTCTAGCCGGATTCGTGCGTTCGCTGGAAAATGGCTTGGACACATGGGTGGGTGAGTCGGGCCATGCCTTGTCGGTTGGTCAGTCCCGCCGTCTTTGCCTGGCGCGCGTTTTGCTTAGTCCAGCAGTGGTGTGGCTGCTTGACGAGCCAACCGCGGGTCTGGACGAATCGGCTCAACTGGCATTCTTTAACGATCTGGCTGTCGCGGCCGAAGGCAAAACTGTGGTTCTGGCCACCCATGCGAAGTTCCCGCGCGCTGCCGTCGATAGGGTGCTGCGTCTGGAAAATGGGGTTTTGACGCCGGCCTAAGGCCTCTGTTCTCAGCGCCCGGTGTAAACTGTGTTTGCTCCAATACCATTAACGATGCCGCGATGGCAACGCAGACCTGTCGCTTTTCCCCGTATGTCGCCAAGCCCCATGAATACTGATCCCGTCGATTACATCTGTAGTGCGATTCGTAGCGTTCCGGACTGGCCCAAGCCGGGGATCACGTTTCGCGACATTACACCGGTGCTGCAAGATCCACGTTCGTTCCGAGTCCTGGTCGATATGTTTGTGTATCGATACATGCGCCAGCGTCTGGACCTGGTGGCTGGGGTTGACGCTCGCGGCTTCATTCTGGGATCTGTGCTGGCTTACGAGTTGAATCTGGGCTTTGTGCCGGTGCGCAAGAAGGGCAAGCTGCCGTTTCATACGGTGGCCGAACAATATACGCTGGAATACGGCAATGCCACGGTCGAGATGCATACCGACGCGGTGCGCCCCGGTCAGCGAGTGGTTCTGATCGACGATCTCATTGCCACGGGCGGCACCATGATGGCGGCGATCAAGCTACTGCAACGTCTTGGCGCCAATGTCGTTGAAGCCGCTGCCATTATTGATCTGCCCGAACTGGGCGGCTCGAAGGTTGTGATGGAAACTGGATTGCCCCTGTATACCGTCTGTAGCTTCAGCGAAGCTGCATCTGCTTTATAAGAACAGTTGGTAGGCCGGGTTTTCGGTTTCGTTCCAGTATGGATAACCCAGGGTTTCCAGAAAATCCTTGAAGGGTTTTTTGTCGGCGGCAGGCACTTGTATGCCAACGAGTATCCGGCCGTAGTCGTCGCCTTGGTTGCGGTAGTGGAACAGGCTGATATTCCAGTCGGGATTCAAGGCGTTCAGAAAACGCATCAGCGCGCCGGGCCGCTCGGGAAATTCGAAGCGGTACAGCACTTCATCGTTGGCCAGCGCTGAGCGTCCTCCGACCATATAGCGTAAATGGGTCTTGGCCATCTCGTTCTGGGTCAGGTCCAGGGTGGGGAAACCTTTCTTGCGGAAGTGGCCCGCGATGCGGTCGGCCTCTTGCGATGAGGTGGTTTGCAGCCCGACAAATACATGGGCCTTGTCCGAACCCGATATGCGATAGTTAAATTCGGTGACGCTGCGATTTCCCAGCGCTTCGCACAGGCTGCGGAAGCTGCCGCGCTTTTCGGGCAAGGTAATGGCAAAGACGGCTTCGCGCGACTCGCCCACATCGGCACGTTCGGCGACGAAACGCAGCCGGTCGAAATTCATGTTGGCGCCGCTGGTGACGGCAACTATGGTTTTGTTCTTCCATTTGTTCAGAGCGGCGTAGCGCTTGGCACCGGCTAAAGCAAGCGCTCCGGCGGGCTCCAGCACGCTGCGGGTGTCCTGGAATACATCCTTGATGCTGGCGCAAATGGCGTCGGTGTCAACGGTGATGAAATCGTCAACGTATTTGCGAGTCAGCCTGAATGTTTCCGCTCCCACCAGCTTGACCGCCGTGCCGTCGGAAAAAAGCCCTACATCGGCCAGCTCGACCCGTCTGCCGGCCTTGATGCTGCGGATCATGGCATCGGAATCGTTGGTTTGCACCCCAATGATCTGGATTTCTGGGCGCAACTGCTTCACATAAGCCGCCACGCCCGAGATCAGCCCGCCCCCGCCGATGGGGACGAAAATCGCGTCTATCGGGCCGGAGTGCTGGCGCAGAATTTCCATCCCCACGGTACCTTGCCCCGCAATGACATCGGGGTCGTCAAAAGGGTGGACGAACGTCAGCTTTTCTTTTTTCTCGATCGTTTTGGCGTGCTGATAGGCGTCGGAAAAGCTGTCGCCCACCAGAATCACTTCACCGCCGAAGCCGCGCACCGCGTCGATCTTGACTTGCGGAGTGGTGACGGGCATGACGATGACGGCCCTGCAGCCCAGGCGTTGCGCCGAAAGCGCGACGCCCTGCGCGTGATTCCCTGCCGAGGCGGCAATCACCCCAAGCTTGAGTTCGGCGGCGCTCAAACGCGCCATTTTGTTGTAGGCGCCGCGTAGCTTGAAGCTAAACACCGTCTGGGTATCTTCGCGTTTCAAATACACCTTGTTGCCGATTCGCGCCGATAACTGAGAGGCTAGTTCCAGAGAGGATTCGACGGCAACGTCGTAGACTTTAGAGGTGAGAATGCGCTTGAGATAATCGGTAGGCATGATGCGTGAACGAAAAATTTGGCGAAAAAGATAGGTAAGCAGGTTACCACAGAGGCTGTGCTATCCCGTTGCCGCGATCGTGCGCATTACTTGCGCGATGTGGACGATTTTGTAGCGGCACCCCTCGTGGGTGCCGTTCGAACACGTTGCTCGCGCGATGTGTGCCATTTTCACCTGTGCGGCTTAAAGTTAGCAGGTACACTAGCGCGCTATGGAAGATTGGTTGCAATCATCGATACATTGGCTGTTGCTTGTCTTGGCTCTGCCCAAGGTGGGCCTTACCGCCATTTTTGTCGTGAGCCTGGTGGGCGCCACATTGCTGCCACTTGCCTCAGAGCCTGCGGTGTTCGGTTTTGTGCAGCTTGCCCCACATATGTTCTGGCCGGCGGTGCTGGTCGCCACACTGGGCAACACCCTGGGCGGGATGATCAGCTACGTCATGGGCGAGGGGGCGAAAAAGGTTTATGAGCGCTGGCACGAAAAACATGGCCATTTGCCGCAGAGCCGGTCTGCCTGCACCAAAGAAGTAGGTGGACGCTGGCATGCGCTTATTAGCGCCTGGCTGCATCGTATGGGTCCGCCAATTCTTTTTTTCGCGTGGCTGCCGGTGGTGGGCGATCCGCTGTGTGCAGTGGCGGGCTGGATGCGCCTGTCATTTTGGCCTAGCGCATTCTATATGGCTGTAGGTAAGTTGCTGCGTTATGTGATTATGACTGCTGGACTTTTGTGGGTTTTTCCTCACTTCTAATAACAGGATATTGGGCTGCAGCTAAGCGTTCCGCATCGTTTACACTGTGCGCTGGCTTTCCACTATCCCCAACGCCATGAACGCGCCTCTTGCCAGTCATTTGCTTGCCGCTACGGCACTTCCCGCCGCTACCCCGCGCTTGCGTGAAATTCCCTACAACTACACCTCCTATTCCGACCGCGAGATCGTGTTCAGACTACTGGGCGAAGATGCGTGGCAGCGACTTGGCGATTTGCGCGATGAGCGTCGCACCGGACGTTCGGCACGCATGCTGTTCGAGGTGCTGGGTGATATTTGGGCGGTGCGGCGTAACCCCTATCTCCAAGACGATTTGCTCGATAATCCCAAGCGGCGTCGCCTGCTGGTAGAGGCCCTGAATCATCGTCTGGCAGAGATCGATCATCGGCGCGACACGAGCGATCCAGCGCGCGATGCGAAGGTGGCGGGTCTTTTGCAGGCCGCCCGTGGGGCCGTAGCGGCGTTCGAACGCGAGTTCGAGCAAACCCGCGATCTGCGTAAGAAGGTATTGCGACGCCTTGGTCGCGTCACGGCCAAAGGCAATATCAAGTTCGACCCCATGTCTCGCGTCTCGCATGTGACCGATGCCACCGACTGGAGGGTCGAGTACCCCTTTGTGGTGTTGACGCCCGACTCAGAGGGCGAGATGGCGGCGCTGGTACGCGGTTGCATCGATCTGGATATGACAATTGTTGCGCGTGGTGGGGGCACCGGGTACACCGGCGGCGCCATACCTCTTAGCTGGCGCTCGGTCGTCATTAATACTGAAAAACTTGATGCGCTGGGCGAAGTTGAAAAAATAGCCTTGCCGGGCGTCGCTGACCCTGTCGCGACCATTTTATGTGGTGCAGGCGTGGTGACCCGGCGTGTCGCCGAGTCCGCCGAGGCGGCCGGTTTTGTGTTTGCGGTAGACCCGACCTCGGCCGATGCGTCGTGCGTGGGCGGTAACGTGGCCATGAATGCAGGTGGTAAAAAAGCGGTCCTGTGGGGAACGGCGCTTGATAACCTTGCCTGGTGGCGTATGGTCGATCCCGATGGCAATTGGCTCGAGGTCGAGCGCCTGGAGCACAATCTGGGCAAGATTCACGACGTGGCGCAAGCCCGCTTCGAGCTCAAATGGTTTGACGGCCATGGTGCGCCGGGCGCGCACTTGCTGCGCAGTGAAGTGCTGGCTATCGATGGCTCGCGTTTTCGCAAGGCGGGCTTGGGCAAGGATGTGACCGATAAATTCCTGGCGGGGTTACCGGGCGTACAAAAAGAAGGTTGCGATGGCCTGATTACTTCGGCTCGCTGGATTTTGCATCGTATGCCTGGTCATACCCGCACGGTTTGCCTAGAGTTTTTCGGGCAGGCGCGCGAAGCTATTCCTTCCATCCTTGAGGTCAAGGGCTATCTGGATGGCGAGGGCCGCGCTCGCGGCGCTATTCTGGCAGGTTTGGAGCATCTGGATGAGCGCTATTTGCGTGCAGTGGGCTATGCCACCAAAAGCAAGCGCAGCGGTTTTCCAAAAATGGTTTTGTTTGGCGACATTGTGGGGGACGACCCTGACGCTGTGGCGCTGGCGGCCAGTGAAGTGGTGCGCATTGCCAATACGCGTCATGGCGAAGGGTTTGTGGCGGTAAGCCCCGAGGCGCGTAAAAAATTCTGGCTGGATCGGGCGCGCACGGCCGCGATTGCGCGCCATACCAATGCCTTCAAAATCAATGAAGATGTGGTAATCCCTTTGAGTCGCATGGGTGAATATACCGATGCGATCGAGCGTATCAATATCGAGCTGTCCACGCGCAACAAACTGGACCTGCTCGATGGGCTTGACGCATTTCTGGGCGGAGATTTGCCGATAGGCAAGATCGAAGACATAGAGGACGCCGAGCATACCCGTGCCGAAGTCGTCAATGCTGGCACGCAAGAGGCTATCCATACCTTGCAGATGGTGCGCGAGCGCTGGATGTGGCTGATGCAAAATCTTGATGCGCCACTTGCACAAAGCCTGTCGGTGTTGCAAAAGCTCGGGCTCGATGACCCAGCGCTGGAACAGCGTTTGGCCGCTCAGCCCGAAGCGCGCATTTTCGATGTAGTGCAAGACCATACTATACGGATCTCATGGAAAACCGAGGTGCGCGCGCTAATGGAGCGCTACTTCGCCGGTGCCGATTGTGCGGCGGTGCTGGCAGAAATACAGGCTATACACGACCGCGTCCTGAAGGCACGTGTGTTTGTCGCGTTGCACATGCATGCAGGAGATGGCAATGTGCACACAAACATCCCCGTCAATTCAGACAATTACGAGATGCTGCGTCAGGCCAATGAGACAGTGGCGCGCATCATGCAAATTGCCCGAGATCTGGATGGCGTGATTTCCGGAGAGCACGGCATAGGCCTGACCAAGTACGAATACCTGACCGCCGACGAGCTTCAACCTTTTCAGGATTACAAGCGTCGGGTCGATCCTGACGGACACTTTAATTCAGGCAAGCTGATGCCGGGCGCCGATTTGCACCGCGCCTGGACGCCCAGCTTTAATTTAATGGGCTATGAATCGCTCATCATGCAGCAAAGCGAGATTGGCGCCATTTCGCACGCCATTAAAGATTGCCTGCGTTGTGGCAAGTGCAAGCCGGTGTGTGCAACGCACGTGCCGCGCGCCAATCTGCTGTATTCGCCGCGCGACAAGATTCTGGCGACCTCTTTGCTAATCGAGGCTTTTTTATACGAAGAGCAAACCCGGCGAGGCGTCAGCCTGAAACATTGGGAAGAATTCGAAGATGTGGCCGATCATTGCACGGTGTGCCATAAATGCTTCAATCCGTGCCCGGTAGATATCGATTTTGGCAATGTGTCCATGGACATGCGCGCTCTGTTGCGGCGTATGGGCAAGAAGTCATTTAACCCCGGCACGACCGCCGCGATGTTCTTTCTTAATGCGAAAGATCCGCGTGTGATCAAGGCGACTCGCAAAGCCATGATCGATGTGGGTTACAAGGTGCAGCGTGTGGCCCATGATTTCTTCGCTCTGGCAGCGCGCAAGCAGACGGCCCACCCGCCCGTCACGTTGGGTCGTGCGCCGATGCGCGAGCAGGTGGTGCATTTCGTTAATAAAAAGATGCCGGGCGGCTTGCCCAAGCAAACCGCGCGCAAGTTGCTCGATATTGAAGGCGCCGACTATGTGCCAATTATCCGCAATCCGGCGGGTACGTCGCCTGAAAGTGAGGCCGTTTTTTATTTTCCGGGTTGCGGTTCGGAACGCCTGTTTTCGCAGGTAGGCCTGGCCACTCAGGCCATGCTCTGGCATGCAGGGGTGCAAACGGTGCTGCCCCCGGGGTATTTGTGTTGCGGTTACCCACAGCGCGGTAATGGCATGACCGATAAGGCTGAAAAAATCATTACCGATAATCGGGTTCTGTTTCATCGCATGGCCACGACGCTTAATTATCTTGATATCAAGACGGTGGTGGTCAGTTGCGGCACCTGTTACGACCAGTTGGAGGGCTATGAGTTCGAGAAAATCTTCCCCGGGTGCCGGTTGATCGATATCCATGAATATCTGCTTGAAAAAGGCATACAGTTAGATGGCGTGAAGGGAGTGCGCTACATGTATCACGACCCGTGTCACACGCCGATGAAGCTGCAGGACCCGATGAAAACGGTAAAGGCGCTGGTGGGCGACAGTACGATCAAGGCAGACCGTTGCTGTGGCGAGTCGGGTACGCTGGCGGTTTCACGCCCCGATATTTCGACTCAGGTGCGGTTTCGTAAACAGGAAGAACTGGCGAAGAATACGGCAGCGGTGCGCGCGGATGGTTTCGACGGCGAGGTGAAAATCCTGACTTCTTGTCCGTCCTGTCTGCAGGGCTTGAGCCGTTTCGAGGGCGATACAGGCATGGAGGCGGATTACATCGTGGTCGAGATGGCACGTCACATTCTGGGTGAAGACTGGATGGAGACCTATGTCAAGGCGGCTAACGCGGGCGGGATTGAACGGGTGCTGGTATAGGTGAGGGCGTCTGGACCGGCGCCTCTTTATAACGGCACCTCTATAACGACATCCCCTGTTGTAGTGGCACCCCTTGTGGGTGCCATCTCGACATAGACACCATCGTAGATATTGCTGCGATTGTCATTCATGTAGCGACAGGCCTTGTGCCCGTCATCAATGTTCTATACATGTTGTTCGTCCGCCAACAATTTGGCAGCCACAAGGGCTGCCACTACATGCGCCAGAATTCATTAAACCGTCGCGATGGTGATTCCCTTGGCTTCCAGCGCGGCGCGTATTTTTTGCGCGAAAGCGGCGGCGCCTGGCTGGTCGCCGTGCAGGCACAGTGTATCGGCCTGCACTTCTATCTCCACACCTTGCTGTGTGGCCACGCGCTGGCGTTGCACCATAGACAGAACCTGTTGTAGCGAAGCGTCGGCGTCTTCGATCATTGAGCCCGGTTGCGTACGTGGCGTGAGACTGCCATCAGACTGGTAGCTGCGATCGCCAAACACTTCTTGTGCTGCGCGCAAACCCACATCTTGTGCGGCTCGAATAAGCTCGCTGCCCGCCAGGCCATATAAAACGAGGGCGGGATCGACGTCTTTTACGGCGCGGCAAATGGCGTCGGCTAATGCCCGGTCTTTGGCCGCCATGTTGTAGAGCGCGCCGTGCGCCTTTACATGATGGAGCTTCGCGCCCTGGCTGGCCGCCACGGCGGCGAGTGCGCCGATTTGCACCACTACGCAGTCGTAGGCTTCTTGTGGGGAAAGGCGTATTTCGCGGCGACCGAAACCGAGCAGGTCTGGCAGGCTGGGGTGCGCCCCTAGCGCGACACCGTGTTTTAGGGCGGCCGCTACAGTTTTACGCATGGTGCCCGGATCGCCACCATGAAAGCCGCAGGCGATATTGGCGGAGCTGACAAATGGTAGTACGGCCAAGTCGTCGCCCATTTTCCAGACTCCGTAGCTTTCGCCCATGTCGCAGTTCAGATCAAGTTTAAGGCTGTTCATTGCTTTGCTCCTGGTAAGGCTTGAATAGATCGCGCAAGGACGTCAAGGTTTGTTGCAGGTGGTCGAAGGCCTCTTCGCGTTGGCTGTCGAGTTGTTGTGCGCTGGTCAAGTCGATTTCGGTAAAGCGTAGGGTTTCGCCAGGCATGCATTGGGCGAGAAATGGCAGGTCGACCGTGGCCACGTGCGCGATCTTGGGGTAGCCGCCGGTGGTTTGCCGGTCGGCCATTAGTATGATGGGATTGCCATCGGCCGGCACCTGCACAGTGCCAAAGCCGGTAGCTTCCGATAATAATTGTTGCGGCTGCGCCAGCGCCAGGCAGGTGTTCTCCAGCCGATAACCCATGCGATTCGAGTGGGGGCTGATGCGGAACCCGGCGCTGAAGAATTGCCGTATGGACTGTGTCGTGAACAGGCGGCTATGTTCTCCGCGCAGTGCCCGGATAGAGGTGCGGGGCATCAAGCCAAGGATGGCTGGGAGGTAAATCTTGACGTTCCAAAGCCTCGCTGCCAGGTCATCGATCCCTTGGACGGAAAGTGCTGTGCGCAGAGTTAGGTGGTCATCTTTTTTCAGTGCACGTCCGTGATAGCCGCCAAATTGGCCCGGCAAGTGGGTGCTAAGGCTGCCCAATACGTTCCAGAGGTCTACGCCACCATGGAACGCCAGATAGGCGCGGGCGCCGCTTTTGCGTTGGCCAAATTTCAGCAGGTCGCCAGCGCGCGCGATGATGGGTCGGTTGGCGGGCAGGGCACGCCCGTTCAAGCTTGGGCTTAGGTCGGCGCCGCTAATTGCGATGCAGCATGGCGCGTTAAAGCGTAGTTGGGGCCCAGTCAGCGTAATTTCCAGCGTCGCTTCATTTTCGGAGTTGCCCGCCAACAGGTTGGCCAGGCGGTGCGCGCGGTTATCCATGGCGCCACCTACCGGAACGCCCAAGTGCTGCGAGCCCACGCGTCCGAGATCCTGGAAACTTGAGAGCATGCCGGGGGCGATAACCGTTACGCTCATGCTTGATCTTTTTGCATGGCTTCGAACTCAACTTTGGAGATAGGCACGAAACTCACGGAGTCGCCCGGCGTGAGCAGCGTGGGCGGTTCGTGTCGCGCGTCGAATAGCTTTACGGGGCTGGCGCCTATCAGGTGCCACCCGCCAGGCAGTCGGTTCGGATAAATGGTGCTTTGGCGATTCGCCATGGCAACCGATCCGGCGGGTACCGCCGTGCGAGGAGTGCTGCGTCGTGGAATGGCCAGCCTTTCATCATGCATACCCAAATAGGGCGCGCCGGGGGCAAAACCGAGCATGAACACATAGAGGGGCGTAGCGCTGTGCAGTTGTATGACTTCGGCTTCGCTAAGCCGACAATGCGCGGCAACGTCGCTCAGATCGGGCCCATATTCGCCGCCGTAGCAGACGGGAATTTCAACTTGTCTGGATGCGACAGCCTGGGAGTGGTCGATAAGCGCGTTGGACAATAGCTCATCGATTTCTGTGGCGAGGTGTTTGAAGTGGATGTTGGCGCCGAAAGCTCGGGGCTGATAGTGCACGGCTACGGCGTTGAAGGTGGGAACGATATCAGTTATGCCCTCGATTTCTGCCGCTCGCAAAGCGGTTGCCGCGGCGATGCAGCGCTGCCCGATCGCCGTGTCGATGTGTGTGCCCAAGAGCACTAGCAGAGTGCGGTCGCCCTGAGCAACGATGCGCCAGGCGCTGGATGGTGCGCGAAGGGAAGGATCCATACGAGGCTGCGTGTTTTCCGAAAGGCGTTCGATTATTTGGCGAAGAGGGAGCCCATGTTTTTGAAGGATTTGAACTCTAGCGCGTTGCCCGATGGGTCCATGAAGAACATGGTGGCCTGCTCGCCCACTTCGCCTTTAAAACGCACATAGGGTTCGATGACAAACTGGGTGTTCGCGGCCTGCAGCTTTTTCGCTAAGGCTTCCCATACGCCCATTTCCAGTACGGCACCGAAATGGCGCACCGGCACGTTGTGGCCATCTACAGAATTGGTTTGCTGTGAAGCGCATTCGTCCGGTGCCAGATGAGTGACGATTTGATGGCCGTAAAAGTTGAAATCTACCCATTGGTCAGACGAGCGGCCTTCTGGACAGCCCAGTAGGTCTCCGTAGAAGGCGCGGGCTTCCGCCAGATCGCGCACGGGAAACGCCAGATGAAAAGGAGGAATTGCAGTTGGATTAGACATGGAGTGATCCTCGCAGAGATGTAGGAATCCAATTCTAATCTAGTGCTGCGGTGTGTGGTGTTCGTCCGACTCCATCGTGACGGCGCGGGCCGCTGGAAAACGCAGCGTGAATTCGCTGCCGGCACCTAGTCGGCTGCGGATAGATAGCTCGGCGCCGTGACGCATGGCGATGTGTTTGGTAATGGCCAGGCCTAGCCCAGTGCCGCCGGTAGCGCGTGAGCGCCCGCGGTCGACGCGATAAAACCTCTCGGTAAGCCGTGGGATGTCTTGCGAGGCAATACCTATGCCAGTGTCATGCACGGAATAACAGGCTTGGCCGGCTTCGGTCGTGTACCAGCTGACTGTGATGGTCCCGCCTTTCGGGGTGTAACGCATGGCGTTGGTAAGCAGGTTGGACACCGCCGAGGCCAGCTCGGTCTCAATACCGATAATGCCCAGATCTTCAGCAATATTTTGAATGAAGATGTGCTGATCGTGCGATAACAGTTCGACCTGCTTTAATGCGTTGCGAATCAGTACGGCGACCCGTACCGGCTCGCCTTCGGCTGTCGGCGACGACTCGAGCGTAGAGAGGGTGAGCAGGTCGTTGACGATGGCCTGCATACGTTGTGCCTGATCGAGCATAAGCGTTTGATAATGGCTTCTTTGTTCATCGCTGATCGAGGCCTGCGGCAACTCGCGCAGTGTTTCCAGAAAGCCCAACAAAACAGTAAGTGGAGTGCGCAACTCGTGAGAAACATTGGCCACGAAATCTTTGCGGGTAGTTTCCATCTTTTCAATCTGGGTGACATCGCGTGTCACGAGCAGAAATTGCCCGGCTCCGTAGGGCGTCAGTTGCACAAGCAGTGCTTTGTCGTAGCCGCTTTGGCTCAGATGCAGCAATACGGGGGCAGGCCAGCTGTTTTGTCTGGCGTAAACGGCAAACTCCGGCGCGCGCAAAATGTTGAGAATGCTGAAATTGCGATCGGTTTGTAGATTCAGTCCGATATGCTCGCCGGCAGTCTGGTTGCACCAGGTGACCTGTCGCTCTTCGTTAAGTGTGATGGCGCCGTCGGGCAGGGCCTCGGCGGCTAACATAATACCGTCCACATGACGATTGAGATGTTCGATTTCTGCGGAGTTTCTGCGCAACTGGCGATAGATGGGAGCAAGTATGTCGTCCCAGGGCCCTACTGCAGGAGGCGGCGGCTGGTTGACATCTTTAACCCATTTGGTAATGTGCGCCATCTGCCGAACGCTGACCAGTATCATAAGAATCAGGCCAAACGCGAATATCGGCCAGCCGACGGCCGTGTCGATCCAGGCGCTGCAGGCCCAGCCCAGCACGCCCCACAGGCCGATCGATATCAGGGTTTTAATCATCTGCTTATTGTCTCATTACCTGCGTCTGTTGCAGCCGACAAGGGCTCAGCCAGGATTGGCGATTTGCGCCGTGAAACGATAACCCGCGCCACGCACGGTTTCGATGTGATTTTCATGATGACTGGGTTCGAGCGCCACGCGTAAACGTCGGATGTGGACATCGACCGTGCGTTCTTCGACAAATACATGATCACCCCAGACCTGGTCTAGCAGTTGGGCGCGCGAAAATACGCGTTCGCGATGTGTCATGAAGAAATGTAGCAGGCGGAATTCTGTCGGGCCCATCACAAGCGGGGCACCGAGGCCGCTGACCCGATGGGTGGCCGGGTCCAGCGTCAGTGTGCCAATTTTGATGATGTCATCGGTAAGCTGCGGTGCGCGCCGCCGCAGCACGGCCTTGATGCGCGCGAGGAGCTCTTTGGGTGAAAAAGGTTTAGTGATGTAGTCGTCAGCGCCAGCTTCCAGTCCCTCTACCTTGTCGTGTTCTGCACTTTTCGCCGTGAGCATGATAACGGGCACCTGACGGGTGCGTTCGTCGGCGCGCAACTTTTTGGCCAAGGTTATGCCCGAGGCGCCGGGCAACATCCAGTCGAGCAGAATCAGGTCGGGGAGTTCGGCGCGGATCAGTGCTTGAGCCTGTTGGGCATCGAATGCCCGCAGTACCTTGTGGCCCGCAAAGCTCAGGTTGACGGAAATCAACTCTTGTATGGCGGGCTCGTCTTCGACGACAAGTATCGTTGTGCTCATGACGCTCGATAGTATATAAAAAAGTAATAGGTGGGATTGAATCGCGATAATATGACGCTAATGTGTCAGGATTATGAAAATCGCCTCATTGTGAATGAGGTACGATAGCTATCATGCAAAATTCCCGTTCCCACACGTCCGACGCGGCTTCCGACGCAACGACTCATTTCGGTTACAAGAAAGTCAATGAGGCCGAAAAGGCCGCCAAGGTCGCCGAGGTGTTCCATTCAGTGGCTGGCCGCTACGACCTCATGAACGATCTGATGTCGGCGGGCATGCACCGTCTGTGGAAAGCCTTCACCATCGGCCGGGCCAATGTGCGTCCTGGCATGAAGGTGCTGGACATCGCCGGTGGCACGGGTGATTTGGCCAGCGCTTTTGCCAAGCGGGCAGGGGTCTCGGGTGAGGTCTGGCTCACGGACATCAACGATTCCATGTTGCGAGTCGGGCGCGATCGCCTCATCGACAAAGGGGTGCTTGTGCCCACAATGGTTTGCGATGCCGAGGAGCTGCCTTTTTCCGATGGTTATTTCGATCGGGTCAGCGTGGCATTTGGCCTGCGCAATATGACACATAAAGATCGCGCCCTGGCCGAGATGAGGCGGGTACTGAAGCCAGGCGGCAAACTACTCGTGCTGGAGTTTTCCCGAATCGCCAAACCTCTCGCCCCGGCCTATGACTGGTATTCGTTCCATATTTTGCCTTGGCTGGGCAAGAAGGTGGCGGGCGACGAAGCCAGCTACCAGTACTTGGCCGAATCGATCCGCATGCATCCCGATCAGGTCACCCTGGCAGGCATGCTCGAAACCGCCGGTCTGTCACGTGTACGGTTTTTCAACCTCAGCGCCGGCCTGGTAGCGTTGCACGAAGGCGTGAACCTGGGCTAGTACCTGAAAAAGCTTTACCTAAGTCGCCTGCACTGGGTCGTCAAGCAAGGGCTGCCCCTGCGGTTGGATTGCGTGGCGGTCGTTCAGGCAAGAGAATTGTTGCTTAGCGATTCATCTTGGCTTAAGATAACATTCAGGTTATAGTAAGATTATCTTTCCCTCCAACTTCCTTCCAAATTCCTTCGATGGACTATGCCGGTACCCCCGGTGCAGCAGGAGTATTGAATGTCCCAACGGTTCTCACGGTTTTTTGCCATCGTCATGCTAGTGGTATCAGCGGGCGCTATGCTTTCGGTATCGTACGACGCACAAGCCCGGCGCATGGGTGGCGGGGGAAGCTTTGGTCGGCAATCGTCCAACGTGACGCAAAGCCGTCAGGCGGTGACTCCTCCTGCAGCAGCGCCACGCGCGGCAGCCGCAGGTACAGCGGCTACAGCGGGTGCTGCAGGGGCAGCGGCCAAAAGCGGCGCGTCACGCTGGCTTGGCCCCATAGCAGGCATTGCGGCCGGCTTGGGCATTGCCGCCTTGCTATCCCATTTGGGCCTGTCTGGCGCCTTTCTCGAAATGCTCTCCAGCCTGGTGCTGATTGGCATACTGGTGTTTGCCGTTATGGCCTTGGTGCGTCGTTTGCGCAGCGCCTCTTCCCGTTCGCCCCTGCGTAGTGTGGCGGCGGGCGCTGCAGCGCCGCCCGATCGGGCCGACGCGCAAGCGCCGCAGCGCTCGATGTTCTCGACTTCCGAACCCGTACCGCTGGCCGCCAGCGTCGCTTCGGCGGCAACTCAGCCGTTTACGCCGGCACCGCCGCCAGACAGTCAATGGTTTATTCCCAACGACTTCGATACGCCTGCTTTTCTTACCCGGGCCAAGGCGCAGTTCGTCGATATTCAGGCCATATGGGATAGCGGCGACGTTAAAAAGCTGGCTGAATACCTAACCGACGATCTGATCGCCGAGGTCAAGCCGCAAGTATTGGCGCGCGATGGCACGACACAAACTCAGGTTGTGCTGCTTAATGCCGAGTTGCTGGGTATCGAAGAGGTGTCGGGCGGCCATCTGGCCAGCGTCCGCTATTCGGGGATGTTGCGAGAATCTGTCGGTACCGAAGCCTTCCGTTTCGAAGAGGTCTGGAATCTCTATAAGGCCGATGGCGCCGGTTGGTTGTTGGCTGGCATACAGCAAATTCCGCTTAAATTTGCCAGTTGAAACGCTTTTTGAGACATGCCGAGCGCATGTCTCTATACGGGGACTGTTGTGCTTGGATGCCTGGGTCGTATAGCCCAGGCATTTTTTTTTACCAAAACCGTTAAACTTGAGTTTTCGCCTGCCCAACATGGCTTCGTGCTCGTCGCGAACTCCTACGAATGCTTCCAATTCCATCCTTTTTAACTCCATCTGTGGTCAGTACGCGTGCGCTCAACAAATTGTTGCAGCGCGAGGACTGGGCTCGGGCGCGCTTAAGCCCTCAGGCAGGTAAAACCGCTCGTTTTGTGGTGGGGCGTCTGACGCTGAATCTGACCGTACAGGCCGATGGCTATGTGCAGAGTTCCGATCCGGCTATTGTGCCGGATGTGACCTTGACCATACCGACCCAGAAACTTGGGCGTCTGCCAGAGGTACTACGTGCGGGCGATCCAAATGCTATGGCCACGCTTTTGCATGTGCAGGGTGACGCCGGCCTAGCCAGTGTTGTCTCCGATCTGGCGCGAGACTTGCGCTGGGATATCGAGACTGATCTGGCTCGCGTGGTGGGCGATGTGGCCGCCGTTCGGGTAGTCAATGGCGTGCGCTCGCTTTCCGCGGGCCTTCGGCAATCCGGTGCCCGCTTGGCCGCCAATGTGGGCGAGTATTTGTCCGAGGAAACGCAACTATTAGCAGCGCGCCCCGCGTACAACGAGTGGAATGATCGACTTGGTGCGGCGCGCGCAAAGCTCGATGCACTCGAAACGCGGCTCTCATGGCTAGAGTCCAGCGGGGCAGTTCGAACCGCCACGCCTAAGGCTTGATGATGCTGACTTTGCTGCGTCTGATCCGAATTGTTTTCGTCGCCTTACGGTACCGGCTCGATGAATTGGTGCTGTCGGGGATCAAGCACCCCGTTGCTCATGGATTGTTGCGCGTCGTGCGCTTTGGCCGTGCCCCCAGAACGCCTCGCGGTGTGCGTTTGCGCTTGGCGCTAGAGTCTTTGGGGCCCATCTTCGTCAAGTTTGGCCAAGTGTTGTCCACGCGCCGAGATTTGATTCCACTGGACGTAGCCATTGAATTGGCGCGCCTGCAAGACAGTGTGCCGCCGTTCCCGTCCGATCAGGCCGCCGCTTGCGTAGAGGCCGCCTTGGGGGCTTCCCCGCACAAATTATTCAAGCAGTTTGATACTGATCCAGTGGCCTCGGCCTCGATTGCTCAGGTGCACTTGGCTGTGCTGCACGATGGCCGTGCCGTAGCCGTCAAGGTCTTGCGGCCTGGTATGCTTAATATTATTGAAAAAGATCTGACGCTGATGCGCGCGTTGGCTGGCGTTGTCGAGCGTTTAGCTCCCGATGGGCGCAGGCTTAAACCACGTGAAGTGGTGGCCGAGTTCGACAAGTATCTACATGATGAGCTCGATTTGGTTCGCGAAGCGTCAAACTGTAGCCAGCTGCGTCGCAATTTTGCTCCCGGTACCGGCCGTGAAAACCTGCTGATGGTGCCCGAGGTCGTATGGGAATACACCACCACGTCTGTATTTACGATGGAGAGGATGTACGGTATACCCGTTAGCCAGATCGACAGGCTGCGCGCCGCAGGCATTGATATTACCCAGTTAGCACGCCTTGGAGTCGAGATTTTTTTCATGCAGGTATTCACCGACGGCTTTTTTCACGCCGATATGCATCCGGGGAACATCTACGTCTCGGATGCGCCAGCCACTTTGGGGCGTTACATCGCACTCGACTTCGGCATTGTTGGGTCTTTGTCCGAATTCGACAAGAATTATTTAGCCCAGAATTTTCTGGCATTTTTCCAGCGTGATTATCGTCGCGTTGCACAATTGCACATCGAGTCTGGCTGGGTGCCCCCGCATACTCGGGAAGAAGAGCTCGAGGGCGCAGTGCGGGCGGTATGCGAGCCTTATTTTGATCGGCCGCTCGCCGAAATCTCGCTCGGACAGGTATTATTACGCTTGTTCCAGACATCGCGTCGTTTTAACGTCGAAATCCAGCCTCAACTGGTACTTTTGCAGAAAACCTTGCTGAATGTCGAAGGTATGGGGCGCGAGCTCGATCCGGGGCTTGATTTGTGGAAAACAGCCAAGCCTTATCTTGAAAACTGGATGCGCGAACGTGTAGGTCTGGCCGGTTTGCGCCGGCGGCTGGAAAAAGAAGCCGTACAGTGGACGCAGTTGTTACCGCAGATACCGCGCCTGATTCACACAAATTTGGTGCGCCCCGATACCGCGCCGCAGTTGGTTGCCGAAATCGAGCAGATGCGGCGCTGCCAAGAGCAGACGAATCGCCTGCTGGCGGCCTGTGCTGCGGTATTGGCTGTAGCCGTAGGAGTTGCGATCTGGGCCTTGACTCGCCATTAAGCAGAGGCATGCCGTCCTCGGCACGGACGTTGACATATCATTGATACATGACTGTTCTACTATAAATAAGTATAAATAGATCAAATTTAAGAGAGATCCCTATGCTTTATCCTGAATTGTTCAAATCCATGGAAGCGGTTAGATGGAATATGGCGACAGATATTCCCTGGGATGACTTTGACTCCAGTAAGTTGTCAGACGAGCAGGCCTATACCATCAAGATGAACGCCATCACCGAATGGGCGGCGTTGCCCGCAACCGAAATGTTTCTGCGCGATAATCGCGACGACAGCGATTTTTGTGCTTTTATGTCGATCTGGTTTTTCGAAGAGCAAAAACACTCGCTCGCGCTCATGGAATATTTGCGGCGATTCCGTCCCGAACTCGTGCCCACCGAAGAAGAGCTCGAGCGGGTACGCTTCGAATTCGACCCAGCCCCGGCACTTGAGACCCTGATGCTGCATTTTTGCGGCGAAGTGCGCCTTAATCACTGGTACCGCCGTGCGGCGGAGTGGCATTCCGAGCCCGTCATCAAGGCGATTTACCGAATTATTTCTCAAGATGAAGCGCGTCACGCGGGGGCTTATTTGCGCTACATGAAGCGCGCGCTTATCCACCATGGGAAAGAGCTGGGCCATCAGGCGCGTATTGCGTTTGCAAAGATTGGTGTGTTGATGGCCTCGGCGCACCGCACGCCTCAAGCTTTGCATCCCACCAATCTGCATGTCAATAAATCCATGTACCCTAACGATACCGTGCAGTCCAAGCTGCCTACTCCGGGCTGGCTGGAAAACTGGCTGGACCATCAGATTTGCTTCGATCACGAGTGGGAAATAAAAGTCAGCTCGCGTATTTTGCATAACTTGTCTCTGTTGATGGATCGCACCTTTAATACCGTGCAGGATCTGAATCATTATCGCAAGAGCTTGTTGCGTGAAATGCCCGCGAGCGCTTGACCACAGGCCGATGGAGATCAATTTACAGGTTTGCTCGTAATGGCGCGTTTCGACTCGAAAGTACTTAGCCGCGAGGCCTGCGTAGCAGTCGCGGCTTCGGGTCGGCTACCGCGGCCATTGGTGTTCACCAATGGCGTTTTCGACATCATGCATCGCGGCCACGCAGCCTATCTTGACGCCGCCGCTCAATTGGGGGCGACTCTGGTCGTTGCTGTCAATACCGATGCATCAGTTCGGCGCTTGGGCAAGGGCGCGGACCGACCGCTTAACTGCATGGAAGATCGGGCGGCCCTGCTGGCTGCGCTTTCCTGCGTATCCATAGTGACGGCATTCGATGAAGATACGCCTCTGGAATTAATAGTGCAGTTGCGGCCCGATATCATCGTTAAGGGTGGCGATTACGATATGAAGGCCTTGCCCGAAACCGCCCGTGTTGAAAGCTGGGGCGGCAGAGCGGTGGCCATTCCCTTCGAATTCGAGCGGTCTACTACCGCGCTTCTTTATCGAATTCGCGAGTTGTATAAGACGCCTCGGTAACCAAGCTACTTAAAATTTGAATTGCGATACGGCCGCGCCGCGCAAGGGTTTGATGACGGTATCGAAAAGGCTGATCACTTCGAAGCTGGCGGCGCTGGTGCGTGTAATGCGACGGGCGGTCATGATAGGTAATTGGCCCACCACCACCATCATGCGGCCACCGATACGCAATTGGTACTTGAGCGCGTCGGGTACCGTTGGCACTGAGCCTGTGAGCAAGATGGCATCATATTCAGTGGTTCCCCATCCGGCATGTCCGTCGCCCGTTTCTACCTTGACATTGTCCACGCGGTTGCGTTGCAGGTTTTGCTGGGCAAACGCAGCTAGGCGGCTATTAATTTCAATACTTGTGACCTGCTGGGCCAAATGTGCCAGCAGTGCTGCCTGGTAGCCCGAGCCGGCACCGATTTCAAGTACGCAGTCGGTGGGTTTAAGTTGCAGTTCTTGCGCCAGACGCGCTTCGACTTTCGGGCAAAGCATAGTTTCGCGGGTATTGACTGCGTTGACTTCGAGCGGCAGTTCAACGTCTGAAAAGGCGAAGCCTTGCATGGCCGGCGGGACAAAGCGCTCGCGTCTTACAGCGAACAACGCTTCGAGCACACGTGGATCGAGCACATCCCATGGCCGGATCTGTTGCTCGATCATGTTGAAACGAGCGTGTTCGACTTCAGGTGTAGCAATAACGTTCATGGCTTGGGTGCAGGAAGGCTGAAAAGAATTAGCTATTGTACTAATTCGTTGCTGGTGGTGCCGAATTGTTGATCCGGGTGAGGTTCAGGGGTGCCACCACTCATAAAAGTGATGGACGGGACCATGCCCGCGTCCGACCGTCAGCGCTCCCGAATGCGCGATGGCCGCCACCAGATAGGCTTTGGCACGCTCCGCGGCTTCGGGCAGGTCCGCCGTCTGGGGCAGCAGTGCGGCCAGCGCGGCTGATAAGGTGCAGCCCGTGCCGTGCGTATTTGGGGTGTCGATGCGCTGACCCGGTAGTTCGATCAGACGGTCGCCGTTATGCAGCACATCGACGGTGTCGTTTCCTGGCAGATGACCGCCCTTCAGGTACACCCAGCGCTCGCCGCTGTCGCCCATCAGTCGACGTAATTTCTCGGCTACACGACGCATTTCCTTAAGGCTTTCAACTGGGCTTGACCCCAGCAATACACCGGCTTCAGGCAGATTGGGGGTGAGCACGGTGGCAAGCGGCAGCAGACTTTCGCGTAGCTCGGCAATAGCGCTGCGCTCAAGCAGATGGTCGCCGCTTTTGGCCACCATCACCGGGTCGATCACCAGATGTTTGGGTCGCCAGTGCGCCATGCGTTCGGCGACCGTCCGGATAACGGCTTGCTGACCCAACATGCCGATCTTGACGGCGTCGATGCGTACGTCGACAAAGAGGGTATCGATTTGCAAAGCTACAAACGCTGCGGGGACGGGTGAAATACCTGTGACGCTTTGAGTGTTCTGGGCCGTCAGGGCCGCCACGACTGCGGTCCCATAGGCACCTAGTGCGCTCATGGTCTTGATGTCGGCCAATATGCCGGCTCCTCCAGACGGGTCGATACCGGCAATGGTGAGGGTATTGGGAATCATGCCTTGTGTGTTCGCGATAGGTTCATGGTTGCAAGGATAAACGATTTTGCGAATGCCGCCTTACTCTTCAGGCTTCGCGTGACATCCCTTGTTATAGCGGAGGCACCCGTTGTGGTAGCGGCACCCCTTGTGCGTGCCATCGATGCACCAGACTTACCCCTCAGTGCCCCAAACGCACCCGATCCAAATCGCGGCACAGTTCTTCACTGGCGTCGATCAACCGCGGCCCGGGCCGAAACAGCTCGTCGGGGTTGATAGCGTAGATATGATGATGCAATGCTGCGGGCAACTGCAGCCTGGCCCAATAGGTCTGGCGTTCCTGCAGGCCACCGGCCTGACCGGCTGACGTAATCACCGCATCAGGTCGGGCCGCCAGCACATTTTCTGCGCTGATCTGCGGCGCGGCCAAAGCAGCGTGAGCATAAACATTCTTTCCGGCGCACACGCGCAATGCGTCGTTGATAAGGGGGTCGTCTCCCAGGGTATAGAGGGGCGCCGTACCCACTTCGATAAACACTGACACAGGGTGCAGTGAAACGTGGTGATTGGCCAGTGCCACGATTCGCTGTTGCAAGAGGCCGGCATTGTGTTGCGCCACAGATTCCGTCCCCAGGAGCCGCCCCAGTTTCAGCACCGCTTTGGGTATGTCGGCCAACTGTCTGGGCGCGATGTAAACCAGCGGGATGTGCAAGGCAGTAAGTGTGGGGGCGAGTGTTTGCGCCGCGCCAGAAGGTTGCCACGCCAGCACCAGGTCCGGCTTTAAGGCGATGATCTGCTCGACACTGATGTTCAGCCCGTTGCCGATTCTGGGTATATGTCGAGCGGCGGCCGGATAATTACTGCTGATCACGGTCGCCACAATTTTATCGCCAGCGCCCGCGGCGAACACCAGTTCGGTCAAATGTGGCGCGAGCGTGATGACCCGTGCCGCGGTTGGCCGGATCGAAGCTGTAATTCCTGGCAACGGATCGCTGCGGTCTGCGGCACGGCCTATTGGAGACGTTATGACAGCCAAAAGCGCCAGGGCCATGCAGTTCAGAAGCGTCGCTCGCATTTACATGCGCCAGGACAAATTCACAAATACATTGGAACCCGGCATGTTATAGCCATAAGCGTTGGTGTAGTTCTTATTGAACACATTGTTCCAGCGGACCTGGGCACTAAGGTTTTTGGTGAGATCGTAGCTGGCTGTCAGGGCCAGCAGACCGTACCCGCCCAGGCTGACCTTATTGTCCACGTCGTCATAACGCTGGCCCACGAAGGCGTACTCGCCGCCCAGCGTCCATGACTGCATACGGTGCGAAGCGCTTATTTTGTAAATTTGCCGCGCTCGGCGATTAAGCTGGTTGCCGTTGGCGTCGTTATGCGGATTCTGGAAGTCGGCGCTGGCTCGCACGGTGGTGTGGCCGTAGTCTTGTTCCGCCGTAAGGGTCAGACCGCGCAGAGTGGCACTATCGAGGTTGTTGGGCATGAAAACGGTCGGATCGTAGACGATCAGGTCGCGGACTTTGTTTTGGTACACGACGGCGCCCAGGCGAGTGGTGTCGCCCGTATATTTCAGGCCAAGCTCTACGTTGCGCGATCTTTCCGGCTTGAGGTTGGGGTTGGCAAAGCCTGGGTAATACAGGTCGTTGAAGGTCGGTGTCTTGAACCCAGTATTGGCGGCTACATAGCCGCGCAAGGTTTGCGTCAGATCGTAGCCATAGCTCAGACCCCAGGTGGTGGCGTTGCCGAATTGGGAATCGTTATCCGAACGCAGGCTACCCTGTATGTGGTGACGGCCAAAATCGCCTGTATACACGCCAGTGTAGGCATTGTTATGGCGCTTGGTCTGGTCGAAATTGATAAACGGGCCGGCTGCGAAAGTAATGGGGTCGTATGTCGGAATATCGCCCGAGGCAATTTGGTCGAGGTGTTCGTAGGCCAGCACCAGTTTTTGATGATCGCCAAGCTTAAATTCGTTTTGCCACGTGTATTGGTTTTGTCGGGTACTGAATGTAGTGTCACTGGTGGCTTGGCGTGTCTGGTTCTTGTCCAGGGTATAGGCGTATCGCAGCATGCTTTTCCAATGATCGGTTAGCTGATTCTCGCTCGAAAGGCTATACATCTCCAGGGTTTGGAGGCTGCGATCGTTAAAAAGGTTGACACTATCGGCATCGATGCCGCCGTTGATGAAGCTGTTGTAGGCCTGGAAGGTCAATTTCTGGCCCTTCCTCCATTCATACCCCAAAGAGCCATTCAGGTTTCTGGCGTAGTAGCTGTCTTTGTCTGGGTTGTAAAGGTATTTGGCATTGCTGTTCGTGGCGTTGTATCCGCCGCTTTGCTCATAGGAGCTACCCAGGCGATAACTCCAGCCGTCTCGGCTGCCTGCGATAGAGGCCTTGTACTGGCTGGTCGCGTAGGTTCCTACGCCAATCGACGCTTGCGCTGTAAACGGACGATCGGCTGCACTTTTAGTAACGATGTTTACAACGCCGCCAATCGCGTTGGCGCCATACAGGCTGCTGGCCGAGCCCCGGAGTATCTCGATATGGTCGATGCTGGCCGCAGGTAGCGCGTTTAAGGCGCCCAGGCCGCTCGTGGCGCCGTTGATGGGAACGCCGTCGAGCAGCACGAGCGTTTGCGCGGCATTAGCGCCACGTATATAGACGCCGGTCGCCGTTTGGGGACCGCCGCTGTTGTAGAACTCGATGCCGTGGCGTTGGGCCAGGACTTCGGCGATGCTGTTTTGGCCGGCCTGCTGTAATTCTTTGCTGTCGATAACGGTTACGTCGCCCAACACATCTCTTTCCAATTGCGCCGAACGACTGGCGGTTACGACGATATCGTTCAACTGTGCGATGGCCGGGGTAGATTGGGCTCTGCCGGCCAGAGGAGCCAAGCAGGCGAGCGCGGCAAGCGCGTGCCGGGAGTGTTTGATTTTCATGATGCGGTCTGATCATAACGTGCGTCCCCGCACGTTATTGGTGAGTAAATCATTCCCTTGTAGCGGCACCCCTTGTGGGTGCCATCTCTGCATTTCAGCCAGGAATGCGCCTTTGCGATCAAGGCCGGTATCGGGCTACATGCCTGGGGCATGATTACCGTTGCGGGGGCAGCACAGTTTTCGCGCGGCGCGCACCGGGCAGGTGGCTTGGCACGAGGTGTTTCCCATTTAACTTTCGCAGGGCAGACGGGTTGTTGCGAAGACAACCTTAGGTATTTACTGCTCCGAAAGCACCTCTTTCAGGCTCAAATGTAGCATGTTGGACCTTAGGCGCAGCGGGTTTGAAAGGTGCCGGTGTTGGGAAGGTCGCCGCGAAGCCGTTACAATAAGAGGTCGCATCGGCCGCGTATACATATACGCGGGCCCGATGGGTGTTCTGGCGCGCAAGCGCTAAATTTTCTGTTTTCAGGTAAACCGTGTCCTATCCCTCTCTGCCTTATCCGATTTCCTCATATACCCGCGGCGCCGAATTTGCGCGCCTGCTGGGTTCTCGTATCCTGATTCTTGATGGGGCCATGGGCACCATGATTCAGCAGTACAAGCTAAGCGAAATCGAATTCCGGGGTGAGCGTTTTGCGGATCACGGCAAGGATGTCAAGGGTAATAACGAACTCTTGTCGCTGGTGCGTCCCGATATCATTCTTGAGATTCATAAGCAGTACCTCGAGGCAGGCGCCGACGTCATTGAGACCAACACCTTTGGCGCCACCACGGTCGCGCTGGGCGATTACGGGCTGGGTGAACTGGCCTACGAGCTGAATCTCGAATCGGCCAAACTGGCGCGCGCCGCCTGTGATGCCTACAGTACGGCTGAGCGGCCGCGTTTCGTAGCGGGCGCCTTGGGCCCACAGCCCAAAACCGCGTCGATTTCGCCCGATGTAAACGACCCAAGTGCGCGCAATGTCAGTTTTGAAGAATTGCGTGTGGCCTATACCGAGCAGATGTACGGCTTGCTCGATGGCGGGATCGATCTGGTGTTGATAGAAACAATTTTCGACACCTTGAATGCCAAAGCCGCCATTTTTGCGGTGGAGTCCGTCTTTGAAGAGCGCGGCGTGCGCTTGCCGGTGATGATATCGGGCACGGTCACTGATGCCTCGGGCCGCATCCTATCGGGCCAGACGGTCGAGGCTTTCTGGAATTCGGTGCGTCATGCACGCCCGATCACTATTGGCTTGAATTGCGCTCTGGGTGCGGCGCTGATGCGCCCCTACATTGCCGAATTGTCCAAAATTTGCGATACCTATATTTGTGTGTATCCCAATGCTGGCCTGCCCAACCCCATGGCCGATACCGGTTTTGACGAATCGCCGGCCGACACCTCGGGCTTGCTGCAAGAGTTTGCGCAAGCCGGCATGGTGAATGTCGCCGGAGGCTGCTGTGGTACGACGCCTGCGCATATCAAAGCGATTGCAGAAAAAGTGTCGAAGCTGCCCGTGCGGCAGGTTCCGATAATTCCGGTCAAAACCCGTCTTTCGGGCCTGGAGGCCCTTAATATCGATAAGGACACGCTGTTTATCAACGTCGGTGAACGCACCAACGTGACGGGCAGCAAGATGTTTCTGCGCCTGATCCGTGAGGAAAAATACGACGAGGCCCTGACCGTGGCGCGTCAGCAGGTGGAGAGCGGGGCGCAGATTATCGACATCAATATGGACGAGGCCATGCTGGATTCGGTTTCGTGCATGCATCGCTTTCTGAACATGATTGCCTCCGAGCCCGATATTGCCCGGGTGCCGATCATGATCGACAGCTCCAAATGGTCCATTATCGAGACCGGCTTGCGCTGCGTGCAAGGCAAGTCGATAGTCAATTCGATATCCATGAAAGAAGGGGTTGAGCCCTTTTTGAAGCAGGCCCGTTTGTGCCGCAAATACGGTGCTGCCGTGGTGGTTATGGCGTTTGACGAGAAAGGCCAGGCCGATAGTCTTGAGCGCCGTAAAACGATTTGCCAGCTTGCGTATCGTTTGTTGGTCGACGAGGTAGGTTTTCCGCCCGAAGACATTATTTTCGATCCCAATGTATTTGCCATCGCCACCGGCATTGACGAGCACAATCACTACGCGGTCGACTTTATCGAGGCGACGCGCTGGATTACGCACAACCTGCCTCATGCGCGGATTTCAGGCGGTGTGTCTAATGTGAGCTTCTCGTTTCGCGGCAATGAGCTGATGCGCGAAGCTATCCATACGGTATTCCTGTATTACGCCATTCAGGAAGGCATGACGATGGGTATCGTCAATGCCGGCCAACTTGGCGTGTATCAGGACATCGACAAAAAGCTGCGCGATTGTGTGGAAGATGTGGTGCTCGATCGCGCCGAACCGGTGAGTAAAACCGATCCGGCCGATGAGCGCACCTCGACCGAGCGCCTGGTGGAGATGGCCGAGACCGTTAAAGGCTCGGGCGCCAAAAGAGAAGAAGATCTTACCTGGCGCGAGCAATCGGTCGAAGAGCGGCTGTCGCACGCGCTGGTGCATGGTATTACGACCTTTATTGTAGAAGACACCGAAGAGGTTCGGCAGAAAATTGATGCTGCCGGCGGGCGGACCATCGAAGTGATCGAAGGTCCGCTCATGGACGGCATGAATGTCGTGGGCGATTTGTTCGGTGCGGGGAAGATGTTTCTGCCACAGGTGGTCAAGTCGGCGCGGGTCATGAAGCAGGCCGTCGCCCATTTAATTCCCTTTATTGAAGAAGAGAAACGTTTGGTGGCCGCTTCGGGTGGCGATGTGCGCGCCAAGGGCAAGATCGTCATTGCCACGGTCAAGGGCGACGTACACGATATCGGCAAAAATATCGTAACAGTCGTCCTCCAGTGCAATAACTTCGAAGTGATCAATATGGGTGTCATGGTGCCTTGCGCAGACATTCTGGCCAAGGCCAAGGAAGAAAATTGCGACATGGTTGGTCTGTCTGGGCTGATTACGCCCAGCCTTGAGGAAATGGCCTATGTCGCTTCCGAAATGCAGCGCGATGATTATTTCCGTAGCCGCAAGCTGCCACTGCTGGTGGGCGGAGCGACCACCAGTCGCGTTCATACCGCCGTCAAGATTGCGCCGCATTATGAAGGGCCGGTTATTTATGTGCCAGACGCCAGCCGGTCGGTCGGTGTGGCCACCAACTTAATGTCAGATCGAGCCAACGAGTATGTGGCCGAGGTCGCGGCCGAATACGAGGTGGTACGCACTCGTCATGCCAATCGCAAGGCGACACCCTTGGTCAGTTTGGCCGAGGCGCGCGCCGATAAGCCGCTTATCGACTGGAGCACGTATACGCCGCCGCGTCCCAAATTTATCGGGCGACGCGCCTTTAAACACTATGATCTGAACGACGTCCTGCATTACATAGACTGGACGCCGTTTTTTCAGACGTGGAGTCTGTTTGGCCAATATCCGGCCATTCTCGAAGATAAGGTGGTGGGTGAACAGGCGCGCAAGACATTCATCGATGGCCAGGCCATGATGAAGAAGGTGGTTGAAGGCCGGTGGCTAACGGCAAACGGGGTGGTGGCGTTCTATCCCTCCAACACCGTCAACGATGATGATATCGAGGTGTATCGTGATGAGTCGCGCTCCGAGGTGCTTTTTACCTGGCGCGGTGTGCGTCAGCAAACTGCCAAGCGTGAAGGCGTTGAAAATAAATGCCTGGCCGATTACATCGCCCCTAAATCGACGGGGGTGATGGACTATATCGGCATGTTTGCGGTGACGGGCGGCATCGGTATTGAAAAACACGATGCAGCGTTTCTGGCCGATAACGACGACTATTCCAGCATTATGCTCAAATCGATCGCCGATCGTCTGGCCGAGGGCTTTGCCGAATGCCTGCATGCGCGGGTGCGTAAGGATCTGTGGGGTTATGTCCCCGACGAGAACCTTAGCAATGAAGCCGTCATCGCCGAAAAATATCAAGGCATACGGCCGGCGCCAGGCTATCCGGCCTGCCCCGAGCATGTTGTAAAGAAAGAAATGTTCAGAGTCCTGGAGTGCGACGATATTTCCATGCAGTTGACGGACAGCTACGCCATGTATCCGGCGTCGAGCGTATCGGGTTTTTATATCAGCCATCCCAAGTCGCAATATTTCAATGTGGGTTCAATAGGCGCAGATCAAGTGGAAGACTATGTCAAACGTAGCGGCCGCAGCGAAGAAGATGTGCGTCGAACCTTGGCCAGCACGCTACGATAAACGGCTAGCCAGGTGACTGACAGGCTACCTGCTTCTTCTTCTGCACCCGCCGAAGCTCAAGTCAGTTCGGCGCGACGCCGCGCTTTGGGCGATTTTTTGCGTAGCGTGCGCGCCCGTGTTACGCCCGAAATAGTGGGGTTGCCAACGGGTTCGCGGCGGCGCACGCCGGGCTTGCGGCGCGAAGAGGTGGCGCAGTTGTGTGGCATCAGCGTTACCTGGTACACCTGGATCGAGCAAGGGCGCGACGTGTCGGCTTCGCCGGGCGTCTGGGCCAGGCTGGCGAACGTGCTGCAACTGGTACGCGCCGAGCGCCAATATCTTTTTGAATTGGCCGAGTGCACCGACCCCGACCACATCCGCGAGCAGGCGGGCGAATTGCCTTCAGATATGGCCGATTGCGTATATAGCGTTACGGCGCCTGCATACATACTGGATCGTTGCTGGAATGTCCTGGCGCGTAATGAGCCCATGTTGCGTTTGTTTGATGGCTGGCCAGATCGCAGCGAGCAGCCTAATTTGCTGCGTTATATTTTTCAGGATGCCGCTGCGCGTGAACTGGTGGTGGGTTGGGAGCAGCGGGCGCGCCGGGTAGTGGCCGAATTCCGGGCCGATGCGGGGGCTCATGCCGACGAGCCCGATATCCGGGCCTTGGTCGACGAGCTTGTACAAACCAGCTCGGTGTTCATGCATTGGTGGACACGCCAGACGGTGGTTGAGCGTGAAGGAGGCCGGCGCGAGTTCAAGCATCCCGACCTGGGTATCTTGAGCTATCGGCAGATTACCTTCCGTCTGGCTACCCGTCCCGATTGCAAGCTGGTGATGTTGTTGACGGATTCGTAGCGTCACCCCTTTGGGATGGCATTCGTTGCACGTGGCATTTTTGGTATTAACTTTGTCGTGCCTAAAACCTTTTATACCCGCGTCGTGGGCGGCTAAGGTGGTTCGAGCTCTGACGGACACGGTCATGGCTGCGCCATGACTTCCCGCGTGCAGGACCGGCTTTGGGGCGGTGTGCGAACTCGCAACATGACCCGTCCACTGGACGGGTCAAAG
>JBDTLC010000120.1:0-8581 GCA_039935015.1 Paralcaligenes sp.
GCTTTATTGTCGTCGGCTCGAACGGTGCGCACCATTGGCCGCCAAGGCGGTGGACGTCAGAAGGTTGTCACTGGGCGCGAGCGGCAGGCGCACGATCTGTATCCGGCGATCGATCCGCTCAATACACTGTCTGCTCCTGATAAGGTAGCGTTGCTCGGACGCGTCGAGACCATGGCGCGTGCGGCCGATCCGCATATCATCCAGGTCATGGCCAGCTTGGGTGCTGAATATGACGTTATTTTGGTGGCTGGCAGCGATGGACGTTTAGCGGCTGATGTGCGGCCCCTGGTGCGGCTGTCTGTGACGGTCATCGTTGAGCGCAATGGTCGTCGCGAAATGGGCCATGGCGGCGGAGGCGGCCGTACCGGCCTGGCTTACTTCAGCGACGAAATTTTGCGGTCGTATGTAGAACGGGCAACCCACGAAGCGCTAACCAATCTGCAGGCCAAGCCGGCGCCCGCGGGTGAAATGACGGTTGTACTGGGCTCGGGTTGGCCCGGAATTTTATTGCATGAAGCCGTCGGGCATGGGCTGGAGGGCGACTTTAATCGTAAGGGTTCGAGCGTTTTTGCGGGCCGCATGGGCAAACGTGTGGCTTCCAAAGGGGTGACAGTGGTCGATGATGGCACCCTGGGTGGCAGGCGCGGATCTCTTAATATCGACGACGAAGGTAACCCAAGCCAGCATAATGTGCTGATCGAAGACGGTATATTGCGTGGCTATATGCAAGACTCAATGAATGCTCGTCTTATGAAAACGGCGGTCACGGGTAATGGTAGACGTGAATCGTATGCGCATTTACCCATGCCGCGCATGACCAATACTTATATGATGTCGGGCAAAGAAGATCCGGCCGAAATTATTGCCTCGGTCAAAAAAGGTCTTTACGCCGTCAACTTCGGTGGCGGTCAGGTTGACATTACCAGCGGTAAATTTGTTTTTTCCGCGTCCGAAGCCTACATGATTGAAAACGGCAAAGTCACCTATCCGGTCAAGGGTGCTACCTTGATCGGAAATGGCCCAGACGCCATGAATCGTGTCAGTCTGATCGGCAACGATATGCAGTTGGATCCGGGCGTTGGCACCTGCGGCAAAGAAGGGCAAAGCGTGCCCGTCGGAGTGGGGATGCCGACCTTGCGTATGGATGGCCTGACGGTGGGCGGAACGGCCTAAACCGCGCGTAACCACTATCTTGACAGACTCCATCAATCTGAATGTAATGTATGGGTACAAGTTCAAGTAGACCGCGCCGGGCACTTAGGTTCGCGCTTGGCGCATTGGCTGTGTGATGAAGGTCAACAATCCTAAGGAGAAATCATGACTGATCAGAACTCGAGCTCCACAAGTCGCCGTAAATTTCTTTTGACTGTCAGTGCTGCCGGAGGCGCTGCCGTGCTTAGCACGACGTTTCCCTCACGTAGTGCTTACGCCGCTGCTCCGCCCACCATTAATCTGGGCCAGATCGCTCCCATGACGGGCTCTGCGGCCGAGTTCGGTCCTTATTATCGGGATGCGGCTCAGTTGGCCGTCAACCAAATAAACAAAGCAGCCACCAGCGTGTTCGGCGGCCCCATTATCGGCAAGCTTGTCACGGTAGATACCACGACCCTGCCTACGGTGGGTGTTCAGGCCGCCCGCAAAATGGTTGATGTCGACAAGGTGCCAGCCATTGTGGGCGGCTGGTCTAGCGGCGTTACGATAGCGGTCGCCTCCTCGGTGTCGATCCCGGCCGGTGTGTTGCAAATTGCCAATGGCGCCACTTCACCTCTCATTACCGTGCTGCCCGCTGACGCCACGGCCGATCTACTGTATCGCACCACCGCCTCCGACGCCTTGCAAGGGATTGTAGCGGCCCAGTTGGTCAATGGCGAGATTGTCAAGGGCTACAAGTTCAAGACGGTGTCCACCATCTACATCAACAATCCTTACGGTCAAGGTTTGTCGAATTCGTTTACCAAGGCGTTTGAGCATCGCGGCGGCAAGGTGCTTGCCCAAGTACCGCACCCTGAACAAGTGCAGCCCACCTACAAGTCGCAACTTGCCACGGCCCTTAAAGACAAGCCCGAACTGCTGCTGGCCGTCACTTATCCGGCCCAAACCGCGGTGGCGCTTAAAGAGTCGCGTGATATTTTCAATTTCACCAGCTGGCAATTCACTGACGCCAATGCGTCACTGGATGTGATCAAGGCAATAGGCGCCAAAGACCTCGAAGGCAAGCTGGGCACTGCCACTGGCGAAGATACCACCACTGCTTCGTACAAAAGCTTCGCCAAGCAATTTATGGCCGACTTTCATCACGACACGATTCCACCTTTCACGGCGTCCACCTATGATGCGGCGATGGTTATTGGCCTGGCTCTTGCCAAAGTTATTGCCAATGGCCAAACCGATGCCAGGAAAATTACTGGAACGGCCTTGCGCGATCAACTGCGGGTGGTTTCGAACCCACCGGGCGAGGCCATTGAAGGTGGCGATGAAGGGCGTATTCTCGAGATGATGAAAATGATCAAGGCGGGGAAAAAGATCAACTATACCGGCGCTGCCGGTCCGTGCGACTTTGACAAGACGGGCGATGTCATCACTCCGATCAATATCTGGAAGTTCGCCGACGGCAAGGTTGAAACCGTTCGCACCTTACCAGCCGCCGGCATCCCCAGCGAATAACGTCTTTTTGTAGCGGCACCCTTGTAGTGGCACCCCTTGTGGGTGCCATTTAGTTTTTATTCAAAAACTGTGAGACAACTTTCTTTTCCTTGAGAATGCCTGCGGGGCGATAGACGACGATGGCGGCCAGCAATAAGCCCACAAACGTCCAGCGCAGAAAGGCGGTTCGCGAGGCGATCTCGGGCGCAATCGTGCTAAGCGTGCTTTGCATCGCGTCAGTTACGAATGATGTGCCGCTCCATACACCCCAGATGACAAAAGCCCCCAAGATTGCCCCCTTGTTGTTGCCGCTGCCCCCGAGCATAAGCATCATCCACACAATAAAAGTCGCGAACAGCGGTTCGAAGTGGCTGTAGTCGATAGTGACCATATATGAGGCGTAGAACGCGCCTCCAATGCCTATTACAACGGCGCCCAGCACAAATGACTGCACCCGCAAGGCAGCCACATGCTTGCCGTTCATGGCCGCCGACGATTCTTCATCGCGTACGGCGCGCAGGGCGCGACCCCAGGGCGAACGCACGGCCGTTTCCAGCACGATATAAACCACCGCCAGCATAAGAACGGTAATGACCAGATAAAGGTAGACATAGTCGCGCGGTTGCAGGGGGGCCAGTGCGTTAATGGCAGATTGCGGCAGCCAACTACAAAGGGGGTGATCGAACAGGCAGGAAAGAGGCCGCGGAATGCCGCTTAAGGGTTGTGGGCCGTTAGCGAGCCAACGCTCGTTCTGAAACACAAGCCGAATGATTTCGGCGATTCCTAAAGTGGCGATGGCCAGGAAATCGGTGCGCAGTCGTAGTACGGGCAGGGCGACCAGGTAGCCCACTACGCCCGAGATGACGCCGGCCGCGATCACGCCCACCAGAAACGGCGCATCCAGCCCGAACGCTTGCTGTGCATATTGCGCCATCAGCCCACTGGGTGGGGCCGTGATGATCAGAGCCGAGGTAAACGCACCCACCGCGAAGAAACCCGCGACCCCGAAATCCAGGTGGCCGTTATAGCCCCATTGCGAGTTCAGGCCCAGGCTGAGAATCGCGTAGATGGACGCCATGATCGAGAAAGATACTAGGTAATCAAGCCAGCCAGGCACGAATGCGCTAAGGGCGAAGGCAGCGGCCACGCCCAGTACAATGCCTGCCGGAATACGCCAGAACCAGCGCCATGGAAGCACCATGAAGGCGAGCAGCACCAACGGGATGATGAGAAATATAGCCTTAAGTACAGCGAGCTGACTCATAGAAAGTTCCTGCTCTTATTTATCGGCAAACAAGCCTTGAGGTCGCACTACCAGTGCAAGAACCATCAGGGCGAATGCTACGGCCGGGCCATAGGCCGGACTCATGAACGCGGATGTCACTTGCATGGCTATCCCTATCACAATGGCTCCGACGAGCGCTCCGAAGGCGCTGCCGATACTGCCCAGAATCACGGCCGCAAATATGGGCAACAGCAAGGTGAACCCCATATCGGGACGCAATTGCGAGGCCAGCCCGTACATGACGCCGCCGGCTGCCGCCAGGCCGCCGCCTATCATCCAGGTCCAGCCTATGATGCGCTCGGTATTGATGCCTCTTACCTGCGCCAGATCAGGATTGTCGGCCGAAGCGCGCATCGCCTTGCCCACTTTGGTTTTAGCGAGCAACAGGTAGGTCAACAGGGCCAGCACCACTACCAGACCGAGTACAAAAAATTGGTCTGCCTGTACACGAACGCCCAACGGAAGGTGTAATGCCGGATTGGCGCGCCCTACGTAGAAGAAATGAAAGTCTGATCCCCAAAGCAAGTAGATAACGCTGCGCAAGAAGAACGCCATGCCCAGCGAAGCCATTGCAAACAGCACAAGCGCTGAGTTGCTGGCTCTGAGCCGACGATACAGCAAACGGTCGATAATCACCGCGACCAGGCCGGTAATGGGCATGGCAATAACCATTCCAACTAGCAATTCCCAACCAAATGAAAAACGCCAGATCGGTGCACTTTGCGGCATTAACTGGACGACGGCGAAGGAGATATACGCACCCAGAGTCACCAGCGCGCCATGCGCGAAATTGGGAAATTTAAGTACGCCATAGCACAGCGTTAGCCCCATACCGCACAGTGCGATGATGCCCCCGAGCATGACTCCCCAGATGGTGAGTGACAACAATTGTTGCAGGCCCGTGCCCATGACCAGCCCCATCAGCCACATGACGATCAGAATGAGCACCAGACCTGTACCCATGGCCGCACGACCGCTCAGCCTTTCTCGTAAACGCGCACGTTTTTGCGTTGCCAGAGACTTGTTCATAAGCGGTTTATCCTCCAAGGTATAAGCGTCCGACATTCGGATCCTCCAGCAATTCTCGACCCGTGCCTTCATGGCGGTTTTCGCCGCTCGCCAGCACGTATCCACGATGGGCCATTTGTAGCGACTGTCTGGCGTTTTGTTCCACCATCAGGATCGCAACACCGGTTTCGTTGATGTGAGCGACGTGGTCGAAAATTTCAGAAACCAGCTTCGGAGATAGCGCTGCGGTGGGTTCATCGAGCAACAGGAGTGTTGGGTTGAGCATCAGGGCGCTGCCCATTGCGACCATCTGCCGTTCGCCGCCGGACATTTTGCCGGCAAGCTGGCGTCGCCGGGGCTTGAGCTGCGGAAACATGTCGTAAACGCGTTGCTTGCAGGCTTCCAGGTCGCCATTTTTCAAGGCATAGGCGCCCATCTCCAGGTTTTCTTCGACAGTGAGCGATGTGAATACGTTGGCCACCTGCGGCACATAGCACATGCCCAGCTTAACAATCTGGTGGGCGGCGAGCTGCGAAATATCGTGACCGGCGAAGTTGATGCTACCTTCGCGCGGATGGAGCAGACCGAAGACGGTTTTCATCAACGTTGATTTTCCAGCACCGTTAGGCCCCACGATGGATACGATTTCGCTTTGCTCGACCATGATGGAAACCCGCCGCAGAACTTCGGTATCTCCGTAGCCGCCCGTGATCGCGTCAACTTTGAGTAGCGGCATATTGCCCTCCAAGGTAAGCTTCCAGCACGCTTTTATTGTTGCGAACCTCTTCAGGCGAACCTTCCACCAGCTTGCGTCCTTCGCTCATCACGATGACCGGATCGCACAGGCTCATGACAGTGTTCATATCGTGTTCGATCAACAAAAACGTGATGCCGCGTTCGCTCGACATTTGACGGATGTTGGTGACGATCTTTTTCAGCAGGCTGCGGTTCACGCCGGCAGCCGGTTCGTCTAGAAGCACCAGTTCGGGGTCGGCCATCAGGGTGCGCCCAAGTTCCAGCAACTTCTTTTGGCCGCCCGACAGATTGGCGGCGTATTCGTCTTTAACGTGGGTAAGTTCGAGGTACTCGAGCGTCTCCATCGCCTTGTCTCTATTTTGCTCTTCCTGGCGCCGCACGGCGCCACGGCGAAACCATGCGTTCCAGATGTGTTCACCGATTTGTTGAGTGGGGACCAGCATCAGGTTCTCGAGCACGCTCATGCTGCCGTGTTCGCGCGGGATCTGAAATGTACGGCAAAGCTTGTGGGCGAAAATTTGGTCTGGACGCAGGCCAGTAATGTCGATACCGCGAAACAGAATGCGACCCGAGTCGGGTGGAATAAAGCCGGTGATGTTGTTGAAAACGGTCGTCTTGCCAGCGCCATTAGGCCCAATCAGCCCGGTGATAGTACCTCGGCGCACGGTCAGCGAGCAGTGGTCAACGGCGCGTAACCCCCCAAAATTTTTGGCAATGTCTTGAACATCAAGAAGCACTTCTCCCTGATTGGCGTCGTTATTGAGCGCCTCTTTCGGGCTTGTTTGTTCTGCTGAAATCAACGAAAACCTCCTTTACACACCAGGCGTTGGCCCGGTTGCGGCTGTCTGTTTAGCCGCACAAGCCGTAAGCGTACCGCAAACTTGTCATGGAACGCTACAGCTAGTAAACCCTGCCCTGCGCGGTTATGTCGAATTTTTTGCATGATTTTTATTTTCCATTTGGCAGACTGCCAACTCTATGCTAGGATTTACAACCATGCAATACGCAAGTAACGTTTTTTTCTTTTATTTTTTTACTTTTCCAAAACCGCTGGTGGAGGAAGGGGGACGTTGCACGTAGTCGCAAAAAACCAAATTCTTAAAAAGCCGCCAGCTTTGCTAGGCGGCTTTTTTATATCGCTATGCCAAGATGGCCATCACTCTGGAGCTGATCCGTGTTACACAATACTGATGATTTACGTATTCGAGAAATTAAAGAGTTAAGTCCGCCCTCGCACGTTATGCGCGAACTAGTGTGTACGACGAAGGTGTCCGATACCGTCTTTAGGGCTCGTCGCGCCGTGCATACCATTTTGCACGGTGCCGACGATCGTCTGGTGGTGATCATCGGGCCATGTTCGATCCACTACCCCGAAGCGGCGTTTGATTATGCACGGCGCCTGTGTGCTCAGCGCGACAGGTTTGCCCAAGAGCTTCAAATCATTATGCGCGTGTATTTCGAAAAGCCGCGCACTACGGTGGGCTGGAAGGGTTTGATCAATGACCCCTCGCTCGATGGCAGCTTTAATATTAATCAGGGGCTGCGCACGGCGCGCGAAGTGTTGTTGGGCATCAACGAGCTGGGGCTGCCTGCGGGCTGCGAATTTCTGGATATGATTACTCCTCAATATATTGCCGATCTGGTGTCTTGGGGCGCCATCGGGGCACGCACCACCGAAAGCCAAGTGCATCGGGAACTGGCCTCGGGCCTGTCGTGTCCGGTGGGTTTCAAGAACGGTACCGATGGAAATGTAAGAATTGCGGTCGATGCCATCAAGGCCGCTTCTCAGCCACACCATTTCCTGTCTGTGACCAAGGGAGGGCATTCAGCCATCGTGACCACTGTGGGCAACGACGACTGTCATGCCATATTGCGCGGTGGCAAAGAGCCTAACTATGATGCTAACAACGTTGAGCAGGTGTGTCAGACGTTGGTTAAATCGGGGTTGCCTGCGCGCCTCATGATCGATGCCAGCCATGCCAATAGCCATAAGGATTACCGCAATCAGCCTGCTGTGCTCGAAAATATCTCGCAACAAATGGAAGCTGGCGATGATCGCATTTTTGGCGTGATGATTGAAAGCCATCTGGTCGATGGCCGTCAGGATCTGGTAGCCGGCCAGCCGCTCGTATACGGACAGAGCATCACCGATGGCTGTATTGGTTGGGATACGTCAGTGCAAGTGCTGGAGCGTCTGGCGCAAGCCGTCAAAAATCGGCGCAAGACGGTGGCTGCGCGCTCTACGGCCGGTGGTCATTAAATTGCAGTATCGTAGAGGATTGGCTTGAGGAGTAGGACGATGAATGCCCCGGTTTTCCCTGAAAATGCCCGTCGTACCATTCCAGCAGGGTTTCTGGATGCATTGAAAGAAAAGTTCAAGGATCGGTGCTCCACCGGACATTCGGTGCGTGAACATCACGGGAGTGATGAGTCGCCGTATCCACCCATGTTGCCTGATGCGGTGGTATTTGCCACCAGCACTGACGACGTGGCGTGGGTCGCCAAATTGTGCCACCAGTACCGCGTGCCTCTGATTCCTTATGGGGCAGGGTCGTCGCTCGAGGGGCATTTGCTGGCAGTACAGGGCGGAATCAGTCTGGATTTGTCGGGCATGAACCGACTGGTATCGGTGAACCCCGAAGACCTGACGGTCACGGTGGAGGCGGGCGTCACACGCAAGCAGTTGAACGAAGAAATTCGTGATAGCGGGCTCTTCTTTCCGATAGATCCGGGGGCTGACGCCAGTCTGGGTGGTATGGCCGCGACGCGCGCTTCGGGCACCAATGCGGTGCGCTATGGCACCATGCGCGAGAACGTGATGAATCTTAAGGTCGTCACCGCCGATGGCCGCATTCTCAAGACAGCGAATCGGGCGAGGAAGTCTTCGGC
>JBDTLC010000121.1:0-15539 GCA_039935015.1 Paralcaligenes sp.
ATCGCCCGGTCAAATTCGAGCAGACCAGCATGTGTGTCTGCATTGCCTGCGGCCTGCATTTCGGCCAATACATAAGGGTGACAGCGGATCGCGCCCTGGCCGAAGATGATCAGGCTACGCGTCAGAATATTGGCGCCTTCAACAGTGATGCCTACGGGCAATTGCTGGTAGGCACGCCCAAGAAAGTTCGAGGGGCCCAGGCAAATGCCTTTGCCGCCAATCACGTCCATGGCGTCGTTCACGACCGCGCGCGCGCGTTCGGTGACATGGTATTTGACGATAGCCGAGATGACCGCCGGTTTTTCTCCCAGATCGATGGCGCCCGCGGTCATGCTGCGCGCGGCGTCAATCAGATAGGTGTGCGCGCCGATGCGGGCCAGCGCTTCCTGGACACCTTCGAATTTACCTATTGGTGTGTGAAACTGCTTGCGAATTACGGCGTAGGCGCCCACCGCACGAGCTGTCATTTTCGCCATGCCGGTGTAGGAGGATGGCAGCGAGATGGAGCGACCTGCTGCCAAGCATTCCATAAGCATGCGCCAGCCGTGCCCAGCCATGGCCGCACCGCCGATAATGAAATCTAGTGGCATGAATACGTCGTTGCCGCGTGTGGGGCCGTTCATGAACATGGCATTCAAGGGAAGATGGCGGCGCCCAGTTTCCACACCGGGATGGTTGGCGGGCACTAGCGCGCAGGTGATTCCCAGATCTTTCTGTTCGCCCAGTAGCCCGTCAGGATCGAAGAGACGGAAAGCGAGGCCCAACAGGGTGCACACCGGGGCAAGCGTAATATAGCGTTTGTCCCAAGTAACCCGCATGCCGAGTACCTCCCGGCCTTGCCATTGACCCTTGCAGACGATCCCGCTGTCGGGTATGGCCGCTGCGTCCGATCCGGCCCACGGGCTTGTGAGCGCAAACGCTGGTACCTCTTCGCCGCTGGCCAAGCGCGGCAGATAGTAATCTTTTTGTTCTTTGGTGCCGTAGCGCAGCAGCAACTCGGCAGGCCCCAGAGAATTAGGCACCATGACGGTGACCGACAGCGCCGAGTTTCGAGACGACAGTTTGGTGATGACTTCGGAGTGGGCATAAGCGGAGAACCCCAGGCCGCCATATTCTTTGGGGATGATCATGCTTAGAAAGCGCTTGTCTCTGATATAGCGCCAGACTTCGGGTGGCATATCGTACAGTTCATGCGTGACCTGCCAGTCATCGACCATGGCGCAGACTGTTTCGACTTCATTGTCCAGAAATGCCTGTTCGTCTTGTGTCAACGAGGGTTTGGGCAGGTTGAGCAGTTTCGACCACTGCGGCTTACCGCGAAACAAGTCGGCCTCCCACCAGACGGTGCCTGCCTCTAGCGCATCCTGTTCCGTGTTGGACATTGGCGGTAGAATTTTTTTATACAGATGGAATAGTCGACGGGTGACGACGGTCAGGCGCAGTGTACGTACGCTCGCGATAGCGACAATAGCTACAACAAGGACTACAACCACGACGACAGTACTCATCAGTTTGTTTGAAATCCGTTCACAGGCGGGAGGAATAAAATTAGACGTTTTCCCAAGGGCAATGCTTCAATATATTGCTTTTAATGCAGATAGTAATAGTATGTCATCTTTGTAAATGGTTTGTCCGCAATTTAATCTGTGACTGGTTGAGTTAACGTCCCGAGGTTTCGAGTCATGCAGCTATACAGCTTTTTTAACAGCTCTACCTCTTATCGTGTACGTATTGCGCTGGCGCTCAAGCAGGTGAAGTTCGACTATCTACCAGTAAATATTCGTGCGCAAGAGCACAAGACCGCCGATTACCTGGCCAAAAATCCTGGCGCGGGCGTGCCTCTGCTGGTCGACGAGAGTTTCGACTTGGGTCAATCGCTGGCCATTATCGATTATCTGGACAGCAAGTACCCAAAGCCTCTTTTGATTCCGGAAAATCGGCAGCGACGCGCGCGCGTGCTGGAAATTGCCAACCTGATCGCTTGCGATATGCACCCCGTCAATAACCTGAAGGTATTGCGATATTTGGTCAATGTGCTCAAGATCAGTGAAGAGCAGAAAAACGCGTGGTATCAGCACTGGATCGATGAAGGATTGCGGTCCCTGGAAGCGTTATTGCAGCGAGCGGGCTCGGGCCCATACTGCGTGGGTGACGCGCCAACCCTAGCCGATTGCTGTCTGGTGCCGCAGGTGGCTAATGCCTTGCGCATGAAGTGCAAGGTGGACGAGTTTACGCGTGTCATGGCGGTTTACAGGCATTGCAATACCGTTGCAGCGTTCCAGCAGGCGGCACCCGAGCAGCAGCCGGATTTCGGTACGTAGTCATGCCGTCTTGTACCTGCCATCGCGGGTTTTGAAGATGATGCTTTGGCTGTTCGTTTTTGTAGCGGCACCGGTTGTAGCGGCAGCCCCTTGTGGGTGCTATCGTTGCTTTGATTCCCTTTAGGTTCCTATACGTGAAACGGCGATGCTGTTTCAGGCATGCCCGCTCACCTCGTCCGGCCCTGGCGTGGCCAGGGCTGCCTGCGGCAAGCACCCGGCTTGGGGCGAGGCGCAAACTCGCAACATGACCCGTCCACTGGACGGGTCAAAGCTTTTTGCTCGAACAGTGCGCCTCTTGCCTCCCCAAGCCGGGCGCTTGCCGCAGCGGACTCAAGTTCGCTTGGCCCGCCTGAACCACCATCGCCTTGGCGTATTGTGGGGCGTTTGAAGTGGCGGCTTTTGCAGATATGGTGCGACCGCCTAGGGTTGTGTAGCGGCAGCCCCTTGTGGCTGCCAGGTGGCTCTACCGCTACCTCTGCGTCTGCCGATGGACGCGGCGTTAAAGCGCAGTATATTGGGCTCTGAGTCGGTGGATCATTACGCCGGGGGCCCTGCAAACAGGCAACGATAGATATATGCAAGAAAAGGCTGCGGATGAGACTTTTATTGGCCACGTTTAAACACGAAACGAACACTTTTTCGCCGGTAGCAACACCATTCGAGCGTTTTTTCAAGGGTAGCGGCAATCCCCTGACCGGTACTCAGGCCATTGCCGCGAGGACGGGAACGGGTAGTGGAATTGGTGGCTTTATTGATGTAGCGGCACGATATGGGGCGCGGATCGTAGTGCCTGTTGTTGCCGACGCCAGGCCCAGCGGGCCGGTCGATCGCAGTGCCTACGAGAAGATTGTGGCGGCCATTCTGCTTGCGGCAGAGGATGCCTTCGATGGTATTTTGCTGGACCTGCATGGTGCCATGGTGGTTGAGGGGATTGAGGATGGCGAAGGAGAGTTGCTGCGGCGCTTGCGATGTCTCCAGCCCTCTGTACCGATAGGCGTGACACTGGATATGCATGCCAATCTGTATCCGGATCTGGTGTCTCTGGCAACGGTGATTACGGGCTATCACACGTATCCGCACATTGACATCTACGAGGCAGGGGTTCGTGCGGCAGAGATTCTTTGCAGGACGATTCAAGGGGAACTCCATCCGGTGATGGCCTGGGGAAACCGTCCTATGCTGCCGCACGTAATGCGTCAGGGCACTCATTCAGGACCGAACCGAGAATTGCAGCAACACTGCAAAGAGCTTGAAAAGTCGACCGTTCTGGCGGCGTCACTATTTGTCGGCTTCCCTCACGCTGATATTGCCAATGCGGGCCTGAGCGTCGTCGTATGCACCGATGCACGCCCTGATGTAGCCAGTGCAAGCTGCGAGTCGCTTTTAAATGAAGCCTGGGATCGTCGTGCTGAATTCTTGTTTGAGTCGGTGCCTCTGGTCTCAGCTGTCGAGTCGGCAACCCGTTACACCGACTATCCGGTCGTATTACTGGATCATTGCGATAACGCCTCGTCGGGTGGCACCATGGACACCACCGTAGTCTTGCAAGAAGTGATCAATCAAGGAATCAGTAATGCGGTGTTCTACGCCATATTTGATCCTGCATCGGTCAGCCAGGCAATCGCGGCGGGGGTGGGCAATAGCGTGACCGTGTCGCTGGGCGGGAAGGCCCATTTGCTGGCGACCCACGAGGAGAATCCCTCTTTGCCGGTTACCGCTACGGTGCGTACGATCAGTGACGGCCGATTCAAGCTTTGGGGCCCCATGAGTGCAGGGGTTGAAATCTGCACCGGCCCGACCGTTGTTCTGGATACAGACCGTATTTTGATTGTGGTGACATCAGGCCATATGGAGCCCTTCGATCTGAATTGCTTTTATTCCCTAGGCATTGATGTGCGCAATATGCATTACGTGATCATGAAGAGCCGCGTTCATTGGCGCGCTGGCTTTACCGGTTTGGCTAAACATGTGATTGAGTGCGACGGTATAGGCGTGACGACGTCCGATTATTCCAAACTGACGTTTAAGAATGTGCGGCGACCGATGTATCCCCTGGATTCGATGTAAGCCAGGGTTCCGTCGAGTATGTGTCGGCCGTTCACGGAGTGGCAGCCCTTGTGGCCGCCAAGCCGTTGAAAATGGCAACAACACGCGCGGGCAGAAATTGGCTACGCATTAGCAGGCCACTGCGTTTCAGGGTCGAGTGGGTAGACAGGGTGCTGAATATTCTTGAATGGAAACAAGGCGTAGTTTGAGCTGGTGACGCCGGTGCTGTCGCATTCGACAAAGCCTTTGGCGATGGGAAGAAATACGGGCCGACAATACATGCGTGATTTTAAAAGCAGAAAGCTTTTTTTTGTTGGATCCAGACCTACGCTGGTGAATACGCCAAGATCCCAAGGTTCGTGGGTGCGTTCGGTGACGACGATTTCCAGGTCGTCGCACACGAATAGTGCCGTTCGGCCCATGCTGCATTTCAACCCTGTATAAGTGGGGCCCGTAATCGTGTATTCGCCATTGGTCAACCGCTTGATCCGGCCGGTAAACTCAACGGGCTTCTTCACGATGCCCAGGCTGGTTAGTGGCCGCTTGTTGCCAAGCTTGAGCGTGAGGCTGGCGCCTTCGCCCGCCTGTACCATTTGGTCGACAGCGTCTGGGTCGCACAAAGGGCCAACGCCGATATTGTTCAGCCCTTGGGCGAGCGCTTCTTGCAGAACATCCATCGTGTCGCAGGTGCCGCCAGACATACAGTTATCGCTGTGATCGAGCAGCAGTATCGGGCCTTGTGGGTTGCCACACTCGGCCGATTGAATCCGAGACTGTTCGGCCATCTCTTTAGCGCTACGAATGGAATCGGCCAAGGGCGGGCTGGTATAGACGAAACCTGATCGAGACTCCCAGATCTGCGTGGCGATATTGTGTGCGGCCTGCTGTGCCGACGCCGAATCTTTTCCGACTGTCACCACGCTGATGCAAGGCGCGGCAATGTCGGCCAGCGCAAAGCCGGCCAGTACGGAGACGGCCAGGACGTCATTTTGTTCTGCCGCTTTGGCTGCCTGGATGGCCGCGTGCATGGCGGGCGATTGATCGGCGCTTTTTAGCGTGTGTGTCATCAGCGGCAGGCGTTCCCAGGCGATTACGGGCTGAATATCGCCGGCGAGCATCTCGAGCAGGAGCCTGCCGGCATGCGCTCCGGTTTCGTACATATCGACATGGGGGTAAGTCTTGAAGCTAACGATGATATCGGCGTTGGCGATCATCTTTTGTGTGACGTTGCCGTGCAGGTCGAGTGCCACGCCGATCGCTTTTTGCGGATGGCGGGTTTTCAGACGTTCCAGTAAATCGCCTTCGCCATCTTGACTGTTTTCAGCCACCATGGCGCCGTGCAAATCCAGCATCATGGCATCGCAATAATCGGAAGCGGCCACGATGCGATTGCATAGGGTGTCGTAGGCGGCTCGCGCGACAGGCCCGCTGGGATTTGCCGTGGCTGACACAGGCGTAAGTATTTCAGCCCCCGCCGCACGGGCCAAATCGATAAAGGCGCTCATCGCTGTTCGTCCACCGAGATTTTCCGCGTAGGCATCGGCGTCATAGGTAGGACCGTTGGCGCCGAAAGCGACAAGTGGGGTGGGAACTGGCGAGAACGTATTGGTCTCGTGGTTCATTCTGGCTATCAGTATTTTCATAATGTTTGATCGCTTTGAGGTAAGGCGACGTGGGCTTGCTCCAGTATCGCCAGCAAAAGTACGTTGCCTCCGGCAGTGATGTGCTCTGGTTTGGCGTCCTCAATTTCGTTGTGGCTGATCCCATCCTTGCAGGGAATGAAAATCATCGCGGTAGGCGCGACGCGCGCCAGATAAACGGCATCGTGTCCAGCGCCACTGACGATTTCGGTGTGCGGTAGCCCGAGCTGATCGGCTGCGGATCTTACAGCACTGACCTGCTTCGCGTGAAATGGTTGGGGTGGGAAATAAACGACCTGTTCGATACCCACCGACACACCAGTACGCTGTTTCGCGCATGCCTTTCTGATGGAGGCGTCCATGGCCAGCAAGATTTCGTCCGATGGGGCGCGAAGATCTACACTGAACTTGACTTGGCCCGGAATCACGTTGCGCGAGTTGGGGTAGTTGTCGAGCCATCCCACTGTGCCACGACCATGAGGGGCATGAGCCAGAGCAATCTGATTAACACACTGTATCAGTTCTGCGGCCGCCAGCAGAGCGTCTTTGCGTAATTCCATAGGTGTTGGCCCGGCGTGAGCCTCCATGCCGGTCACCGTCACATCGTACCAGCGCTGACCCAGCGCACCGGTGACAACACCTATCGTGTCGTGTTGGGCTTCAAGTATGGGGCCTTGTTCGATATGCGCCTCGAAGTAGGCCTTAATTGGAAAGTGCTCGCAGGGTGTTGTGCCTGCGTATCCAATTTGCTGCAGGGCGGTCGCCACACTGATATTTTTTACATCGGTCTGTTCAAGAGTCTGGGCCAAAGGAAATGCGCCAGCAAAAACGCCCGACCCCATCATGACGGGGACGAAACGTGAGCCTTCTTCGTTGGTCCATACGACCACTTCAATGGCCGCTTCGGTCTGGATGTCCAGATCGTTGAGTGTGCGCAGGACTTCGAGCCCAGCCAGTACGCCGTAGTTCCCATCGAACTTTCCGCCAGTGGGTTGGGTGTCGATATGACTTCCGGTCAGCACCGGGGGTAAATCGGGGTTTTGGCCCGCACGGCGAGCGAAGATATTGCCGATGGTATCGATACGGATTGTGCAGCCCGCCTCGCGGGCCCATTGCACAAATAGATCGCGCCCCTGTTTGTCCAGCTCGGTTAGCGCGAGGCGGCACACACCGCCTTTGGCGGTCGCACCGATTTTTGCCAGGGTCATGAGTGATTGCCACAATCTAGCGCCATTGATGCGCAGGGTACTGGTAGGGTGGGCAGGAGCGTTCATAGAAATCTCGAATAGAAAATGGACATTAATTCTGGGTGGCACCGACACCAAGGTATTGGTCTTTGACGTGGGAGTTGTTTATGAATGAAGCGTTATCGCTGGTGTAGACAATTTTGCCACTTTCAATAATGTAATGGCGCTCGGCGAGCTGTGTGCAGACTTCCAGATTCTGCTCTACGAGCAATATGGAGATGCCTTGCGCTTTGATCAGTTTAAGCTGAGCGACGATTTCTTCCACGATGACGGGCGCCAGACCCTCGACGGGCTCGTCGAGCATCAACAGCCGGGGATTGTTCATTAATGCGCGGCCTATGGCCAGCATCTGTTGCTCGCCGCCAGAGAGCTGAGCCCCACCGTTGCTGCGGCGCTCAAGCAGGCGCGGGAAGATTTTATATATGTCAGACAAAGACCAGGGCGAGCCTTTCTTGCGGCCCAGATTCAGATTTTCTTCGACGGTAAGCAAACGGAAAATACCGCGATGTTCGGGAACCAGACAAATGCCCTGGCCGGCAATGCGGTAAGCGGGCAGCGAGGTCATATCCTGACCCTTGAAAATTACTTTTCCACGCGCCGGCGTAATCAAACCGGCAATGCTTTTTAAGGTTGTGGATTTACCCGCCCCATTTCGGCCTAACAAGGTCACCAGCTCGCCTTCTTTCACCTCAAGGCTGACACCCTGAATAACATGACTTTTGCCGTAATAGCTGTCAATTTCCCGCACCTGCAGCATCATCGCCCCCCGGTTATCATGCCGCCCAGATAGGCGCTTCTGACGCGCTCGTCGGACTTGATGGCTTGGGGCGCGCCTTCCACCAGTACCTTGCCCTGCTGCATGACAGTGATCGTATCGGAGATATCCATGACGATGCCCATATTGTGTTCGATCAGAATCACGGTTAGGTCTTTGCGCAGACTGTAGATCAGCTTTTTCATGGAGTCGATATCATCGATGCCCATGCCTGAAGTGGGTTCATCCAGGAAGATGGCTTTAGGTTTGGCGGCCAGCGCCATGCCGACTTCAAGTCGGCGCTGCTGCCCGTGCGATAGCGCGCTGCTTAAATTGTGCCGAACTTGCGTCAAGCCAATTTTTTCGAGTATGGCTTCAATGAAATTGGATTGCTCGGGAGCGAGCCGGATGAGCGACCACAAGCGTAGCGCCTGCAGCGGGCGGGTGCCCTGTGTAGCGAGCCGCAGGTTTTCGTATACCGACAACGAAGGAAAGAGCGACGTGACCTGAAATGATCGCGCCATGCCCACCTGCACTCTTTGATAGTCGGTACGATGACTGATATCGTGACCATCGAAAATAATGGCGCCATCGGTCAACGGGACGGTACCCGTCAGCGAATGGAAGAGTGTGGTTTTCCCGGCCCCGTTTGGCCCAATCACCGAGTGTATGGTTTTTGCCTGTACTCGCAGGTTGACCCCCGCCAGCGCTAAGAATTTGCCATAGCGTTTGACGATGTTTCTGGCTTCCAGCAAGGGTGGATTCATGATTTTCTCACCTCCTTGCCCGATGTCGTGGCCGGCCTTCGGCGCGTAAATATAATCTGGCACAAACCCCACAGGCCGCCCTGCATATATAGGCTAATGACCATAAGCAGCACGCCAAATACCAGTAGCCATCGTGGCCATAAATTGGATAGCCAGTCGGAGGCAATAACGTACAACCCGGCACCGAGCACCGAAGCGAACAGGCTTCCGGTTCCGCCGATGACGGTCATGATCAGGATCGTTTCGCTCATTTGGAAGTTGATGCTGGTCAAAGGCGCGATACCGGTCGCCATGGCGTACAGGCCGCCCGCGAGGGCGGTAGTGGCGCCAGACACGACGAATGCGGCCAGTTTGAACAAGGTGATGTTATACCCGATGGCCGTAGCCCGATCCGGATTATCCCGGATGGCCAGCAGTGTGCGGCCAAAAATTGAATCGACCACCCGCTGCAACAAGTAAAACACAACCAGAAAAATGATGGCAACAAACCAATAGTATTGCCAGCTTGTGTGGTTGGGCCACAGCGTATAGCCAAAAACGACGAGGGGCAGAGTTGGAATGTTGAGCAAACCATTATCGCCACCGGTCCAATCAGGCATCGAGTAGGCCAGAAAATAAAACATTTGCGCCAAAGCCAAGGTCAGCATGACGAAGTAGACACCCTTTTGCCGAATGCTGAGCCAGCCAACGGCGGCAGCTACCAGTCCGCCGATGACGATGACGACCAGCAGAACCAGTGGCATGGGCAAGCTGGTGCGCGTGAGCAAAATGCCCAGGACGTAGCTGCCAACGCCGAAGAAAATGCCTTGGCCAAAAGACAGCAGGCCGGTATAGCCCAGCAGAACATTACAGGCCAGCGCGGCCAAGGCATAAACCAATACTTCCGAGGCCAACGAACCTGAATCCAGGATCAGGGGCAGAACCAGCACGGCGGCCAGCGCGAAAAGCAGGGAGCGATGTTTAAGCAGTATCGCCATTTTATGCTCTCCCCAACAGACCGTTGGGACAGAAAAGCAGAACAAGAGCCATCGATACGTAGATCATCAGACTGGCCCCTGGTGGCCATAAGGTGCTCATGATGCTTTGTACGATGCCTACCAGCAGACCTCCTAAAAGGGCGCCAGTGAAACTGCCCATGCCCCCTATTACCACCACTACGAACGCGATGGCGATGGCTTCGACCCCCATAAAAGGCTCGACCCCGCGTAGCGGCGCCGCAAGGACTCCAGCCAGACCCGCCGTGGCGGCCCCCAGAGCGAACACCAGTCCAAAAATGCGGTTGATATTTATGCTTAGCAATGTGACCATTTCAGTGGACTCACTGCCCGCGCGCACGATGCTGCCCAGGCGCGTGCGTTCGAGCAGAAGCCAAATAAGCACGGCGAAGACGGCTGTGAAGGCAATCACGAAAAGACGATATTTGGGATAGATAAAACTGCCCCAGATCACCACCCCCTGTAACAGGTCGGGAGGCGCGACGTTTACACCAACCGGCCCCCAGACTAGTATTACCAGCTCTTGGATGGCCAACGCCAGGCCGACGGTGAAAAGGATATGAAATTCGTGCGGCAGGCTATAGACCCCGCGCAGCACGAGCCGTTCGATGAGCCAAGCCAAGGCACCAACGAAGCAAGGCCCTATCAGCAGTGTCCACCAGAAGTTTGCGCCCCATTGTAAAGCTTGGTAGCAGGCATACGCGCCTAGTACGTAGAAGGCTCCGTGAGCGAAATTCACGAATCGCAGCAATCCGAAAATGATGGACAGGCCGACGGCAAGCAGAAAATAAAGCATGCCTATGCCAAGGCCGTTAATCACTTGCAACAGATAAACATTCATAGGCAATCAAACCCGAAAGAGGTCGCCACAAGCGGGGCCTGTTATCGGCAGTAGGCGAAAACCCGCGATGGGTGTGACAGGCCGCCTTTTCCACTTTGGCTAAAATAGAAAATGCGCGGCCGGTCAGGTCTCATGTGGTCATTAGGTAGGCATTTTGCAGCCTGTTTCAGCAACAGGAAGAAACGACTGGCCCGCATGCAGGATTTCGCAATAGTCATCTTTGTCTTTCATCTTGCCTTTAGGCTTACCCTTCAATAGGTAATAGTTCTTGATCACTTGATGGTCTTCTTTGCGGATTTGCTCTGGGCCAGTGAGCCCACTATATTTTGCGCCTTCCATTGCCGCGATGACTTTGGCTGGATCCGCCGACCCTGCCTTGGTAATACCATCGAGCATGAGTTTGGTGCAAATATAATTGCCCGCGAGGCTGTAGTTGGGGGTGATTTTGAATTTATCCCGGGTTTGCTTGACCAAGGTATGGTTAAGCGGGCTGTCGATTTGATGCCAGTATTGAACGCCAAAGTAGACACCTTCGCACAGGTCCGCGCCCAATGATTCGAACTGTTCCAAGCCTGACGCCCAAGCGATCAGGATGGTGGTATTGGTTTTCATGCCGAAACTGACTGCCTGGCGTAATGTTTCCGAGCTTTGCGAGCCGAAATTGAGCAGTAACAGGACGTCGGGCTTGGCCGCCATCGCATTGGTGAGGTAGCCGCTGAATTCTCTTTCATCCAGACCGTGGTAGCTGTTGCCTACGTGTTCCAGACCTTCCTTCTTTAGCAGGTTTTTCGTGGCGGTAAGCAATCCCTCGCCGAAAACGTATTTGGGCGTGATGGTGTACCACCGCTTTGCCTTGGGCAGCATCTTGATTAGTGGCCCCACGGTTTCCTGGATTGCACCGTAAGTGGGCACCGACCAGCGAAACGTGGCATGGTTGCAGTCGGCGCCCGTGATTTCATCGGCGCCAGCCGTCGTAACGAAAATACCGCCCAGCTTGTCCAAAGCTTTGCCCATTGCCAGCGCCTCTGAAGACAAAATCCCACCGGAAAAGAAGTGGGCCTTGGACTGCTGGAACAAGTCTTGCACCTCGCGAATGGCCACGGCGGGCTTGCCTTGCGAGTCGAGTATTTTATATTTTAGAGGGCGATTCAGGGCTTTGCCCGTTTCTTCGATAATCAGTTGCATTCCCAAGGCCGCATATTTTCCGTTTGCAGCAAACGGGCCCGACATAGGGTTTGGACAGCCAAATAAAATGGGTTCTGAGTCAGTTTGGGCAAATGCTGAACTGAGCCCAGCCAGGGCAGGTGATATCGCGGCGATGGTGCCATATTTAAGTAATTCTCTTCTGTTCATGAAAGTCTCCGGTTGTTGTTATCCAAAAAGAAAAACCCAACACAGTGTATTAAACAGCGTGTTGGGTTGAAATGAAAAGAGCTTTCGGCCGATTAAATATGCGTCACAAACTTCGTGACCAGATAGCCGTCGAAGGTTTCTGTTCCGCCTTCGCTGCCAATGCCGCTGTCCTTGATGCCGCCAAAAGGTGTTTCGGGCAAAGCGCTGCCGAAGTGGTTGATGTTGACCATGCCGGCCTCGATGCCGTTGGCTACCTTGGTAGCTGTTTGCAGCGAGTTGGTGAATACGTACGACGACAGGCCAAAGGGCAGCGAATTGGCGCGTTTGATTACGTCATCCGTGTCGGAAAAGCGTGTAATGGGTGCAATTGGTCCGAACGGCTCTTCGGTCATGAGCATGGAATCTTCAGGCAGATCTGTGATCACCGTAGGTGCAAAAAAGTGCCCAACCCGCTGCAGGGGCTCACCGCCCAGTACAACCTTACCACCCATTTTCACGGCATTTTCCACAAACTTGGTCATGGTGGGCACGCGTCGTTCGTGCGCGAGCGGCCCCATTTGGGTTTCCGGATCAAGTCCGTCGCCCACCTTGACGGTTTTAAGGGTTTTGACGAAGCTTTCCAGAAATTGATCGTAGGCCTTTTCGTGGACGTAAAAGCGGGTGGGTGATACGCATACCTGGCCGGCGTTGCGTACCTTGAACCGTGCAAGTTGCTTGGCGGCGCGGTCGATATCGGCATCGTCAAATACCAGCACCGGTGAATGGCCGCCCAATTCCATGGTGACTCGCTTCATATGGGCCCCGGCCAGTGCAGCCAGATGCTTGCCCACTGGAACCGAGCCAGTGAACGACACCTTGCGCACAATGGGTGAGCGGATCAGGTGCTCGGATACTTCAGACGGAATGCCCCAAACAATGTTGAGCACGCCCGCGGGCAGGCCCGCGTCGTGAAAAGCGCGTGCAATGGCCATGACCGCGCTGGGGGAGTCTTCGGGGCCCTTAAGAATAATGGTGCAGCCAGCACCGATGGCGGCGCAGATTTTTCGTATGGCCTGGTTGTAGGGAAAATTCCAGGGCGTAAAAGCCGCGCACACGCCGATGGGTTCGCGCAGCACCATTTGACGCACCTCGGGGCTGCGAGGGGTGATAACACGGCCGTAAATGCGGCGGCATTCTTCGGCGTGCCAGTCGGCATGGTCCGAACAGGCCATGACTTCGCCTACGGACTCACTCAAGGGCTTGCCTTGGTCGAGCGTCATGTTGCGGCCGATTTCCTCGGCCCGTTCGCGGGACAGTTGTCCGACGCGGCGCAGTATTTCGGAGCGCTTCATGGGGGAGCTGTGCCGCCAGGTTTCGAAGGCGCGTGCGGCGGCGGCCAGAGCGCGATCAAGGTCGGCGGTGCTTGCATGAGGGAGCTGCCCCAGCACTTCCAGAGTGGAAGGGTTGGTGACATCCTGAGTCTTGCGGCCGTCCGCACCCAGAAATTCGCCATCTATATAGAGTGCTAGCTTTTCGTACATACTGTGCTTCCTTGAATGGATATAAAAATAAAAACCCCTAATCGAGCGTGGTCTAGCCTGGGCCACGGGGCACGACTGCGACATGCCTTGCTTAACGGGATTTGCCACTTGCAATTCGAATGAAACTAGAATAACATAATGGACTTGCTAATCGAAATGGCGCCGCCCAGACCCGAAATAGTGTTAGTTGAGTCTCAGGGCTACGCAGTTAAGGTCATGTGCAAATGTAAAGCTTCAGTGACGCAATGGCCTATAAGCAAGTTTATTTAAGTAACGATTAAGATTAATAGCAGAATTCAACCCAGGGTTCACAGGTTGCAGGCGGTTTGGCTAGCCCAAACATGTTCGCAGCAAGTGGGTCTGACGGGACCAAAACTGGTTGTACGGCGTTCCCCTAATGGTGGCGCGGTCCGGCTAAGTTGGAACAGGAAAAATCATGATCCAAATGCAGACCACGCTAGATGTGGCCGACAACACCGGCGCACGTAGAATTATGTGCATCAAAGTGTTGGGCGGCTCTAGGCGCCGTTATGCCGGCATCGGTGACATTATCAAAGTAAGTGTCAAAGATGCGGCACCCCGCGGGCGCGTCAAGAAAGGCGAGATTTACAACGCAGTAGTGGTTCGCACTGCTCATGGCGTGCGCCGCAAGGACGGCTCGCTGATTCGTTTCGGTGGCAATGCCGCCGTGTTGCTCAATGCCAAGCTGGAACCCATCGGTACCCGCATCTTCGGACCTGTAACGCGTGAACTGCGTACAGAGAAATTCATGAAGATCGTATCCCTGGCCCCAGAAGTATTGTAAGGAGCGAACCATGGAAAAAATCCGTAAAGGCGACGAGGTCGTCATATTGGCAGGTCGCGATAAAAAACGCCGCGGAACCGTATTGCGGCGCGTTGATGCCGACCACGTGCTGGTCGAAGGCATCAATGTTGTCAAGAAGCACGTCAAACCCAATCCCATGGCGGGTAGCCAGGGTGGTATCGTCGATAAGACCATGCCTATTCATATTTCGAACGTGGCGCTTTTCAATCCCGAGATCGGCCGCGCCGATCGGGTCGGGATCAAGGTCGTCGACGGCCGCAATGTTCGTGTATTCCGTTCCAGCGGCGCCGTCGTTGGCGCCAAGGCTTAAGGGGCGAACAGTATGGCTCGTTTACAAGAGTTTTATCGCAGTAAGGTTGTGGCTGACCTGCAGGCCAAATTTGGCTACAAAAGCGTAATGGAAGTGCCTCGCATCACCAAAATCACCCTGAACATGGGCGTGTCCGCGGCGGTGTCAGACAAAAAAGTCATCGAACACGCTGTGTCCGATTTGACCAAAATCTCGGGCCAGAATCCCGTGGTGACCAAAACGCGCAAGGCTATCGCAGCTTTTAAAATCCGCGAAGATTATCCCATCGGTTGCATGGTCACCCTGCGTGGCCAACGCATGTACGAATTCCTGGATCGTCTGGTCTCCGTGGCTTTGCCGCGTGTGCGCGACTTCCGTGGTATTTCGGGTCGTGCGTTCGATGGGCGTGGCAATTACAACGTCGGGGTGAAAGAGCAGATTATTTTCCCCGAAATCGAATACGACAAAATCGACGTGTTGCGTGGGATGAATATCAGCATCACCACCACCGCCAAGACCGACGACGAAGCCAAGGCGCTGTTGACTGCCTTCAGCTTCCCGTTTCGCAACTAAGGGGCGATGACGTGGCAAAACTTTCACTCATCAATCGTGACATCAAACGCGCTAAGCTGGCAGAGAAGTTTTCTGGCAAACGTGCCGCGCTCAAAGCCATTATTGGCGATCAGTCAAAATCCGACGAAGAGCGTTATCAGGCCCGTTTGAAACTGCAACAATTGCCGCGCAACGCAAACCCGACCCGTCAACGCAATCGTTGCATAGTGACAGGACGTTCGCGTGGCGTTTATAGCAAATTCGGTTTAACCCGTCATAAACTGCGCGAAATGGCAATGCGCGGCGAAGTGCCGGGCATGACCAAAGCCAGCTGGTAGGAGAATTACACATGAGCATGAGCGATCCCATCGCCGACATGTTGACCCGT
>JBDTLC010000122.1:0-4404 GCA_039935015.1 Paralcaligenes sp.
CCTGCAGCCATTTCCATGGCCGTCTCTTCACTTACCGCACCAAACCGTTCCAAGGTATCAGCATGCACGCGTAACTGCTCCATTTTCGCCGCATTGCTGTACGTGACAAAGCCGCGGTCAAACCAAAGGCTGGATCCTGCCAAATCAGTTAGCGTTGCACTCAACAAGCCACCTGTGCAAGATTCGGCGCAAGCCATCATCCAGCCTTTGTCACGCAATTGCTGCGCCAGGGTTTGAACCAATGCGGATGAATCGTTCTCACTCATAGCAGTCGCTCCAGTAATACCAATATCGCCATCACCAGCAAGGTATAAACGGCTGCAACGATATCGTCCCACATGACGCCAAAACCATTTTTAAAATGAGCGTCGAAAAAATGAATAGGCGGCGGCTTCGCAATGTCGAAGGCCCTGAACAAAATAAACGCCAGCGATTGCGCCTCCCAAGTACTTGGCGTCAACCACAGTACTAACCAGAAGGCGATGATTTCGTCCCATACCATGCCACCATGGTCGGGCTGGCCCATCTCTTTTCCAACCCGGTCGCAACTCCAGCAGCCATAGGCAAACGAGACGATCAGTAAGCCGGCCACGGCCACATCAGAAAACCGGGCCACGATCAGTATCCATAGAACCCAGGCCAACACGGTGCCCCAGGTGCCAGGCCCAGGGCGCAACAGGCCGCTGCCAAAGCCAAACGATATGATACGGGCAGGCGAGCGAAATACCCACGCAGCCGTGGGCTTGAAAGGGAGTGTTGCAGATACCTCAGGCGCTGCAGAAGACATAGAACCCATCCTTGAAAACCCCACAGAAAACTCAAGCGAAATGATCGAAACCCACCGGCAAAGGGCAGATGAGTTGGCCGGCGGCGTCTTTAACCCGCAGCCCGTGTTCTGCGGTAATGCAACCAATGCGCGACACCCGCCGAGTGGACTGTCGGGCAAGCGCCAGAATCTCTTCGCGACGCGCAGGCAACGCCGTAAAACAAAGCTGGTACACGTCGCCCCCGCCCAAGACAGCCTCTTGCAGGAGGGCTTGCGGCAGACCCAGCAAAGAAGGGTCTGTCGGGATCGCGGCATAGTCAAGAATAGCGCCACATCCACTGGCTTTGAGTATATGCCCCAAGTCCTGAACTAGACCATCGGAAATGTCTAAAGCCGCGTGAGCGACTCCGGCCAGTTTTTGACCCAACTCGAAGGGAGGTGCCGGCCATTCCAGAAACGGCCGTGTCGCCTCCAACAATGCCGGATTAGATGGCAGCGTTTTCAACATCAGCCGCAAGGCAATATCGGCCCCGCCCAGCGTACCTGTGACCCAAATATCATCGCCTGCCTTGGCCGCATTGCGCCGTAAGGCATGGAGAGGGTCAACCTGACCGAACACCGTTACGCTAATGAGGACATCGGATCGACTGCACGTCGTATCGCCGCCGATCAGTGGACAAGCTGCTGCATCGGCCAATGCGTAAAAGCCTGAGGAAAACGCCTCTAACCAGACCGGATCGACGCGCGGTATGGACAGGCCCAGCAAGCAGGCGAGAGGCTGAGCTCCCATAGCAGCCAAGTCGGATAAGTTAACAGCCAGCGCTTTATGGCCCAGCGCACGCGGATCGACATCGGAAAAAAAATGCCGGCCTTCGATGAGGAGGTCGGTGCTCGTGGCCAACTGCATACCGGGGGCCACCGGCAGTAGCGCACAGTCGTCACCCACTCCCAGAAACCGCGCAGGCGCGGGACGCGAGAAATAGGTGGCGATCAGATCGAATTCGTTACCCAACTCGTCCTCGCCAGTCTTGCCTACGGGCTCGAGCGTCGGGCGGCCGCCCGAATTTCGGCGGGACGAACATCAGCCGCCAGTTTGTCAAGGACGCCATTAACAAACTTGAAACCGTCGGTTCCCCCGAACGACTTGGCCAGTTCGACCGCTTCGTTGATGGCGACTTTATAAGGCACCTCTATATGGTGAATAAGCTCGAAACTGCCTATCAGCAAAATGCCGTGTTCAATAGGCGAAAGCTCTGCAAGCGGCCGATCTATGTAGGGTACAAAGCGTTCTCGCAAACCTGGAGCCTCGGCTAACACCCCATGGAGCAGCGTCTTGAACCAGGCTGCATCGGCCTCTGGAAACTCTTCGTCCTCGCGTATATGGGCGTCAATGGCACCAGCCTCTTGATTTCCATCTTCGGCTCGCAGCAGCCACGCATACACACCTTGCAAGGCAAATTCGCGTGCACGGCGGCGCGCGCTACGCGAATTGGCCCGTTGCGCCGAGGCACCTGCAGAGCCGCCTTGGGACCTACTCTTCATCGTCAACGTCTTCGTCCTCATCATCGTCGTCTGACTCGGGTTCGAGCGCTGCGACCAAATTGGCCATTTCGACCGCAACGCGTGCGCAGTCGCGGCCCTTATCAACGGCACGGGCCTGCGCCTGCTCATCGGTATCCGTGGTCAATACACCATTGGCGACGGGAATCCCCGTTTCAAGAGCCACCCGGCTAATGGCCGAAGCGCTTTCATTGCTGACGATTTCGAAATGATATGTTTGACCGCGTATGACCGCACCCAGCGCAATCAGCGCATCGAACTCGAACGTTTCAGCCATCTGCGCCAGAGTGACACCCAGTTCAAGGGCACCAGGCACCGAGACCACCATAACGTCGCGTTCGTCTACGCCCAGCTCGGCCAGTTCAGCTACGCAGGCATCGAGCTCGGCCTGACCGACCTCTTCGTTGTAACGGGCACGAACAATGCCCAAATGCAGCCCTTCACCATTCATGTCTGGGGATAAAGTATAGGGATTCATATAGGTCGTCCTTTTAGGCCAAGTTGATGGGTTCGCTATCGTAACCCGTGATGGTCAAAGAAAAGCCGGCCATGCTGGGCATTTTTCGCGGCCGTGCCAATAAACGCGCATGGCCGACGTTCAGGTCACGCAGAATTTGCGCGCCAATACCATAGGTTCTAAGGTCAAAACGGCTGTCGTCGCTGTGCACGACTTCTCCGGGGGCCTGCGCCCATGTCGCAAACTGATTGAACATAAGCTCGGCCGAACCCTGACAATTAAGCAGAACCAGCACGCCCGAAGGCGCTGCGGCAATGGCCTTGAGCGCATTGGCAATGCTCCAACTGTGGCCGCTTGCGCCTTCGCACAAAACATCGAGCATACTCGTAGGCTCGTGCACCCGCACCAAGGCCTCGGCCTCGGGAGAAATACTGCCGTGCACCAGCGCCAGATGCGGTGCGCCAGAGGCACAATCGCGATACGCCACCGCGCGAAAAGGCCCCCAGGCCGTCTGCACTTCACGCGAAGAAAGACGCTCGACCATGGATTCGTGTTCACTGCGATATTGGATAAGGTCGGCAATGGTACCAATCTTCAGGCCATGCTCTTTGGCGAACAACTTCAGGTCTGGCAGACGCGCCATCGTGCCATCGGGTTTGAGAATTTCGCAAATAACCGCCGCCGGAGTCAGCCCGGCCAGCGTGGTCAGGTCGCAACCTGCTTCGGTATGCCCGGCGCGCACCAGCACGCCGCCGCGCACCGCCTGGATTGGAAAGATATGGCCTGGCTGTACAAGATCGGCCGGTTTGGCGTCGTGCGCCACCGCAGCCTGTACCGTCCGGGCGCGGTCGGCAGCGGAAATCCCCGTGCCTACACCTTCTGCCGCTTCGATAGACTGGGTGAAATTGGTGCCGTACCGACTACCATTGCGGCTGGCCATCAGCGGCAGCTGCAGTTGCCGGCAACGATCTTCGGTGAGGGTCAGACAGACCAAGCCACGCCCATGAGTCACCATGAAGTTGATGGAATCGGCCGTGACAAAGTCGGCCGCCATCACCAAATCGCCCTCGTTTTCGCGGTCTTCCTCGTCAACCAGAATAACCATGCGCCCGGCTCGCAGCTGGGCGATAATTTCCGAGACGGGAGAAATCTCATAGGATTGCGGATCGGCGCAAGCAGCTGCGACAGGGTTGCTCATAACAGTGCACTCAGTAAGAAATCGGCTAATTTTAACGCCTCTACCTTGATACTAACCCGCAAAACCAAACCCTAGTACTATTGGCATGCTTTTAGACGATTTCCCGATAATGGCCAACCAAAAAATACCAGCTCCACCCAACGACGGGCGACGCAGCATCCAGTCTGTGGAAACCGGGTTTCCCCTCTTGTCTAGCCTAGTCGATGCAGGCGTGCCGCTTACCCTGCGTGATCTTGCTACGCGTGCGGGCATGACCTCGGCCAAGGCCCACCCTTACCTGGTCAGCTTCGTGAGGGTAGGCTTGGTGCAGCAGGATAGCGCCACCGGACAATACGAGCTGGGTCCTTTCGCGCTACAAATGGGCCTGGTCAGCCTGCAGCGGCTTGATCCGGTGCGCATCGCCCTGCCCTACGTCAACCAGTT
>JBDTLC010000123.1:0-18450 GCA_039935015.1 Paralcaligenes sp.
AAGCGGTTTGGTGGTCATGAAGAACATCTGGGATAACGGCTTTCGCGAAGTCACGACCAGCAACCGGCCCATCAACTCGGCGGCCGATTTCCGTGACCTGAAAATCCGTGTGCCGGTAAGCCCGTTATGGACATCTATGTTCAAGGCTCTGAAAGCTGCACCCACCAGCATTAATTTCAACGAGGTTTATTCGGCGCTACAAACCAAAGTGGTTGACGCGCAAGAAAACCCGCTGGCCATTATTCAAACCGCCAAACTCTATGAAGTCCAAAAATACTGCTCCCTCACCAATCACATGTGGGACGGATTCTGGTTCCTCGGCAACCACGACGCCTGGAACCGGTTGCCCAAAGACATCCAGACCATCGTAGCCAAGAACGTTGACGAAGCTGGCCTCAAAGAGCGCACCGACGTCGCCGGGTTAAACGACGAACTGCAGAAAAAGCTCACCGGCGAACACATGATATTTAATACGCCCAACACGGCCCCCATCCGCGACGAATTGCGTCAAGCCGGTTTCTATTCCGAATGGAAGAAAAAGTTTGGTGATGCCGCATGGGCCACGCTAGAGAAGTCGGTCGGCACCTTAGCTTAAGAGGCAGCTATGCTGCTGCCCGCATCCGACTCTCAAGTCTCAGGCGCCCATCAGCTTCGAGAAAGTCCAGCCTGGCTCACCAGGCTGGACAGCTTTCTCGGATACCTGGTGGAGATCCCCGTCGCTTTGCTGGTGATCGCCGAGGTCGCCATTCTGTTCTCAGGAATTTTTGCGCGGTATGTACTCAATACGCCACTGATCTGGTCCGACGAACTGGCCTCGATACTGTTTTTGTGGCTGGCGATGCTGGGGGCAGCAGTGGCTTTCCGCCACGGCGAACATATGCGCATGACCGCCCTGGTCAACAAGGCGTCGCCTAAAACACGGGCTTTCCTGGACGTGTTTGCCGTATTGGCTTCGCTTGCGTTCGTACTGCTGGTATTACTTCCCAGTGTTCTGGCGACCCGCGACCAGGCGGTCATCACGACCCCGGCCATGGGCTTGAGCCTTGCGTGGCGCACGGCAGCACTTCCCGTCGGATTGCTGTTCATGGGCTGCTTTGCCCTCATACGGCTTTACAAAGTATCCGACTACAGCATGATTATCAAAGCCGTGGTGCTGATTTTGATAGTCGGCCTGGGGCTGTATCTGCTCAGCCCCATGTTCGAAGAATTGGGCAATTACAACCTGCTCATATTTTTTGTGGGTTTGGTGGCTCTTGGTGTATTCACCGGCGTACCCATCGCATTTTCTTTTGGTTTGGCCACCTTTGCCTACCTGGTATTGGGCACCACCGTTCCGGTTTCAGTCTTGGTCAGCCGCATGAACGAGGGCATGTCCCACCTCATCTTGCTGGCCGTACCGCTATTCGTATTTCTGGGCTTGCTCATTGAAATGACCAGCATGGCGCAGAAGATGGTGTCGTTCCTGGCGAGCCTGCTAGGACATGTGCGCGGCGGCCTGTCCTACGTGCTGGTCGGAGCCATGTATTTGGTTTCGGGCATTTCCGGCGCCAAGGCAGCCGATATGGCGGCTATCGCCCCCGTATTGTTTCCCGAGATGAAGAAAAGGGGCGCCGACGAAGGCGAGCTGGTCGCACTCCTGTCGGCGGCAGGCGCTCAAACCGAAACCATTCCGCCCAGCCTGGTACTCATCACCATCGGCTCGGTAACCAGCGTATCGATCACCGCGCTCTTCACGGGCGGCCTGTTGCCCAGTGCTGTGCTGGGCGTCATGCTGTGCACGGTCGTCTGGTACCGCAATCGCCATGAAGACCTCAGCAGCGTCGTGCGGTCAAGTGCGGGTGAAATCTTCAAAGGCTTCATCATCGCGCTCCCCGCTTTGACATTGCCTTTCGTCATTCGCGCCGCAGTCGTCGAAGGTGTAGCCACCGCCACCGAAGTTTCAACCATAGGCATTGTTTATTCCTGTCTTATCGGCTTACTGGTTTACCGGCATTTCGACTTCCGCCGCATTTACCCCATGCTGATCGACACCGCTTCCTTGTCGGGCGCCATATTGCTGATTATCGGCGCGGCCACCGGCATGGCCTGGGCACTGACCCAATCAGGGTTTTCAAGTGATCTGGCAGACTTCATGGCTACCCTCCCAGGCGGCGGCGTTACCTTCCTGTGCGTCTCCATCATTACCTTCATTTTGCTGGGCAGTGTTCTCGAAGGCATTCCCGCCATCGTACTGTTGGGGCCTTTGCTGTTTCCCATTGCCGAAGAGCTGCACATCAACGACGTGCACTACGCTATGGTGGCCGTGTTGTCGATGGGTATTGGCCTGTTTGCACCGCCATTCGGCGTGGGGTATTACGCCGCCTGCGCCATCGGCCGCGTAGCTCCAGACAAAGGCATCAAACCCATTATCGGCTACCTGTGTTCAATTGCCATCGGGCTGATCATAGTTGCGGCCTTCCCATGGCTCTCTACAGGATTTCTAAAATGAGCGGTCAACGTCTGGCAGAGCGCATCGCGCTGGTATTCGGAGCAGGCTCCGTTGGCGAAGGCTGGGGTAACGGCAAGGCTGCCGCGGTCGCTTACTCCCGCGCCGGCGCAAAAGTGGTGGCGGTCGATCTGAACCAGGCGGCGGCCGAAGAAACCCGCGACATCATCCTGTCTGAAGGCGGCCAGTGCAAGGCCTATGCGGCCAACGCCACCAATTCAGAGCAGGTACGCCTTGTCGTGGCCGAAACTCTGGCCCTGCACGGTCGCCTGGACATACTGCATAACAATGTAGGCATGGCCAAGATGGGCAGTGTCACCGAGCTGAGCGAATCCGACTGGGACCTGGCGCTGGCCGTCAACCTGAAAAGCGCGTTCCTGGCCTGCAAGCATGTATTGCCCGCCATGCAAGCACAGAAAAGCGGCTGCATCATCAATATTTCCAGTCTGGCCGCCATCCGCTACACCGGCTATCCCTATCCCGCCTATTACGCAGCCAAAGGCGGCCTGAATCAGCTAACGGTCGGCCTGGCGCTCGAATATGCGGCGGTGGGCATACGGGTCAACGCCATCATGCCCGGGTATATCGACACGCCGCTTATCTACAAAGATATTTCAGGACAATACGCCAGCCGTGAAGAAATGATTGCCGCGCGCAACGCGCTGTGCCCCATGGGGAAGATGGGCAGCGCCTGGGACATCGCCAACGCTGCGGTATTTCTGGCCTCTGACGAGGCCCGCTACATTACCGGCGTATGCCTGCCGGTCGACGGCGGTGTGCACATGGCCACCGGCTCTACTTGAAAGCAGTTTCAATAAAGCTGCGCAGCTTGCGTGAGTGCAAGCGTTCTCGCGGCATATCGCGCAGCATTTCAAGTGCGCGAATTCCAATATGCAGATGCCTGGCGACCTGGGTCTGGTAAAAATCACTGGCCATACCGGGCAGCTTGAGCTCGCCATGCAAGGGCTTGTCAGATACGCACAGCAAAGTTCCATAGGGTACGCGAAAGCGAAAGCCATTGGCGGCTACCGTTGCCGACTCCATGTCCAGCGCAATGGCTCTGGACATGGAGAAGCGCTGCGCCAGCTCGCGATGATCGCGTAATTCCCAATTGCGATTGTCAATGGTCGCCACCGTACCGGTGCGCATGATTTTCTTCAACTCCCATCCGGACAGTCCAGCCACTTCGGCGACGGCCTGTTCCAGCGCTACCTGGATTTCAGCCAGAGGGGGCACCGGCACCCATATGGGCAGATCGTCGTCGAGCACATGATCCTGACGCACGTAACCGTGGGCGAGCACATAATCGCCCAGCCGCTGCGTCGTGCGCAGCCCCGCACAATGCCCCAGCATCAGCCAGGCCGAAGGACGCAGAACCGCAACATGATCGGTAATCGTCTTGGCGTTTGACGGCCCCACGCCAATATTGATCAGCGTAATGCCGGTATGATTCTCACGTACCAGATGGTAGGACGGCATTTGCGGCATGCGGGCAGGCGGGCGGCCGCTACGCTCGGCGTCCGGGCCGCGCGGCGTCACCATATTGCCCGGCTCAATCAACGTCGTATAACCCCCTTCACTTTGGTTCAGCGTCTCGCGCGCCCATTGGCAAAATTCATCGACATAGAACTGATAATTTGTGAACAGAACAAAGTTCTGGAAGTGCTGTGGGTCAGTAGCCGTATAGTGCTTGAGACGATGCAGAGAATAATCCACTCTGGGCGCCGTAAACGGAGCCAGCGGCATAGGTTCGCCGTTGCGACCTTGCCAGGTGCCGTTGACGATCGCATCATCGGTCACCTCAAGATCAGGGACATCGAAATGGTCACGCAATGAATCGCCTGGAGTGTCGGCATAGGTACCTTCTATGTACTGCCCGTCGGCAAAGGCGAAATGCAACGGAATTGGCATATTGGACTCACCAATTTCCACTGGAACGCCATGGTTCTTCAACAATAAACCGATCTGCTCCTTCAGGTATTCAAAATACAGCGCAGGCTGAGTCACCGTGGTCATGTAAGCGCCCGGTTCGCCCACGTGACCGTAGGACAGGCGGGTATCAACACCCTGATAGGTACGCACCTGGATGCGTACCGCCGGGTAGTAGGCCCGTACGCGCTGCGACTTGGCAAACCGGCCCGCCGCATATTCGGCAAAGGCATTCCGCAAGAATGCCGTGTTGCGGGCATAAATCTCGACCAGTCGTTCAACAGCGGCCTGGGCATCGGAAAATCCGGCAAACGGAATCAACCCGGGCAGTATCGGCGGAGTTTCAAAGCCAGGGGTGTCAAACATGCGAAATCATCCAGAAAATCAAGGGCCGCTAAGGGGAGGCACCAAGAATTGAAAAGGTCTCGACACTTTACCCCAAGTTTATGACGGCGATTTTCACGGCCTTTCGCATCCCCTGTCGTAGCGGCACCCCTTGTCGTAGCGGGGTCCCTTGTCGTAGCGGCACCCGTTGTGGGTGCCATAGCTGCGGTGCTTGCCACAGCGGTCTCAATTTCGCCTGCTCGCCTGCCCCCCCGTCACCTTGCAGCATGGCGTAGCATCAAATACGCCCCACCTTGCCCGCAAACAGCACGGCGCCCGTGGGCTGGCCGGTGGGAGAGCCCCCTGCCGGCTCCAGGCTGACCGCCAGCGTCACGTCGGATTCCAGACGGTCTTTATCAACGGCGATCACCGTGGCGGACTGGCCCTCGATCAGCCCCAAGGATGCCGGTTTTTGCCCCTTGGCGATCAGCCAGAGCTGCAGGCTGTGCCCGGCCTGCGGAGCTTTCATATTCAGTGGTGTAAGCACTAGCCGCCCACGACGTGCATCGAAACTGGCCACCAATTGCTGGGCGGACCCAACCTGTGTGCTAGCCAGTACGGCAACAGGGCGTGGCGCGACATCTTCGCCATTCAATACCAATAGGCGCGGCCAGAAAAGCACGACGAGTAAACTGGCTGCCAGCGCAAAACTGAAAAATTGCCAGCCACGCTGCGTGCGACCCGCGCTACGAGATGCGCCGGCGCTTCTATCGGACGTCAAATCCGACACGGAATCAGAGCCACCCTCAGAGCTGGAAGCCAAGCGTGGCGCGGTCGGTTCTGCGCCAAGCCCCGTCTGAGCATGACCCATTGACGAAGGTGATTGTGCGGGCAAACGCAATTGAATCGTGCGCCATACGCGGCCAGGCGGTTCAATGGGCACTTCGGTCGCATCCAGAACGATGAGCGCTTCCTGCCATCGGCACACTTCAGCCGCTAAGGTCGAATCTTCGGCCATCAATACTTCAAAACGGCGTCGCGCGGGGCCACGCAAGGTTCCCAGAACGTACTCGGCTGCCGTCATCTCGTAACGCGTGCGATCGTTCATAGCCCCAGGCATCCTTTCAACTGGCTCAGGCCACGGCGTATCCAGCTCTTGGTCGTCCCCAAAGGGCTGCCGATCTGCGTGGATATTTCATCGTGAGACAAGCCATGGTAATACGCCAACACGATACTTTGGCGCTGCTGGGCAGAAAGCTGGCCCAGGCAATCCCTCAGGCGATGAGCACTATCGTCTTGCAACAATTGCTCGAGTGGATTGCGATCCAGGCTTGGCAGCTCATTGAGCGTCAAGTCATCGAGCTCATCACATCGATTATCTGCACCACGCAACCAGTCTATAGCTCGATTGCGCACAATGTTGGTCAACCATGTTAGCGGCGCACTGCTTGCGGCGTTATAGCTGGACGCCTTGTTCCATACCGTTATAAAGCTGTCCTGTAAGACCTCCTCGGCCCAGACAGGGCGCTTGAGCACGCGCAAAGCTACCGCGTACAGGCGCGGTGACAGACTTTTATAGAGGGTTTCAAAGGCGTTGTGGTCTCCCTGCGAGACCGCACTTAACAACTGCCGATGAGTCGCATCGGAATTTACGGGCATTTGCCGCTAGCCTTTGAATTAACTGATCTTGCTCCATGATCCGGCAAGATCAGCGTTCTGGCAAGCCCGTTACTTGGGTAGCAGCACCTTATCCACGACATCGATCACACCGTTGCTCTGCATGACATCGTAGGTGCTGATATTAGCCACACCGCCCGAGGAGTCCCTGACCTGGACATTGCGCGGACCATTCATCATGAAGGTTAATGTGCCACCGGACGCCGTTTGCAGTTGTGCATGGCCACCGCCCTTTTTGACCAGACGCTCCAGGTCGCCCTTGGTGTATTTTCCGGGAACCACATGATAGGTCAGCACTTTGGTCAGCTGCGCCTTATTCTCGGGCTTGAGCAAGGTTTCTACTGTTCCGGCTGGCAGGCCACTAAACGCGGCATTGGTCGGTGCGAACACGGTAAAGGGGCCCTTGCTTTCCAGCGTACTAACTAAACCAGCCGCCTTAACCGCCGCGACGAGCGTCGTGTGATCCTTCGAGTTTACGGCGTTTTCAACTATATTTTTTTGCGGGTACATCGCTGCGCCCCCCACATCCACTGTTGCCGCAGAGGCAACACCCGTCACCATTAGCGACGACACTAACATCGAGCGAATTACTGTTTTCATCATTGTTCCTTTCATATTGGTAAAGGTAAGCAGGCCCTACCTGTACATATACGAGAGGAAAATGGATTCGGATGCAGCCTCGAGCAAAAATAATCTAGATCAGCTGGTCAATGAATGCCGCAAGAGACACATCGCGTTGCGTAACACCATGCGCGTCGTGGGTGGTGAGCGTAATGCTTACCCGGTTATAGACATTGGACCACTCAGGATGATGGTCCATTTTCTCGGCCTGCAGCGCAACGCGGCTCATAAAGCCGAATGCTTCGCTGAAATCCTTGAAGACAAACGTTTTTTGTATTGCGTCGCGCGACTCAACGGCCGACCAACCTTCCAGCAACAGCTGCGCCGAAGGAGCGCCGATTAATTTAAGATCTGCTTTCATGTCAAGCCTCCTGTGTCGAGTGAAATCCCCGACATACAACCATAGTAGCGCTTGACACGGCCTATTACTGAACCCAACTGGCAATGGCGGCGCGCTCGGCATCGGTCATTCTTGTCATATTGGCCAGCGGCATGTACCGGCTGGCCACGACCTGCTTGATTTGGGTCGCATGCGCCACTATCTGCTCGGGGGCGTCAAACATGATGCCAGCCGGCGCCGAAGCGAAACCGGTTTGAGTCGGCTTGGCTGAGTGGCATTCTATGCAACGTGCCGCCACGATGGTCCGCACCTGGTCCAGACTGATCGTTCCACTTGTGATAGTGGTCTGGGCAGTGGGTGCGGCCAGCCACGCTATGGCTGCCAGCATGATGATGCCAGTAGCCGGATAGGCTAGCTGGTTCTTCCCGCTATGACGCAACACAAAATACTGACGGATCACTGCGCCGGCAAAAATGAACAGGCTCATGACGATCCAGGCATTCGGGCCCGTATAGGTAAACGAATAATGATTGCTCAGCATCAGGAACACGACAGGCAGCGTAAAGTAGGTGTTATGCACGGAACGCTGCTTGCCACGCTGACCATCCAGCGGATTGGGGGACTGCCCCGCCTTCAACGCGTTAACCATGCGTCGCTGACCAGGGATAATCCAGAAAAACACATTGGCCGACATGCAAGTTGCCATCAGGGCGCCCGTAATCAGGAAGGCCGCACGCCCCGGGAATATCTGTATGCTCAAATACGCCGTCACGACCATCATTATGCCCACGACGGCGCTGAGCAGCCCATCGCGTTCCATATTGGGGCTGATGCGGCGACACATCTGAGAATAGAGAATATATCCAAGCACCAGAAAGAGCACTGCCACCGCACTGGCCTGCGTGCCGCTCATGGCGGCCGCCCAGACCCACGGGCTGTCGGGGTTAACCAGATAGAAGGCCGGGTTGAACAAATACATCACGGCGAACAGGCCAAACCCCGATAGCCAAGTGACATAGGCTTTCCAGAACGACCAGTGCAGATCGTCGGGCAGTTCGGCAGGATTCGTCAGGTATTTTTGGTTGTGATAGAAGCCGCCACCGTGCACCGACCACATTTCGCCAAATACACCCTGCTTTTTGCTTTGCAGACTGCGTGGCGGGTGCAGACTATTGTCGAGCATCACGAAATAAATGGATTCGCCTATCCAGGCAATGGCGGCGATGACATGTAGCCAGCGCAGCAACAGATTGGCGAATTCAAGTGCGAAAGCTTCCATGAAAAATCTCTAGGTATGGTAGGTCTGTGGGGCCGAAAGGGAGGCGGATGGCAGCTACAAGGGCTGCCACTACATCGGCATAGAGCCCGCGACGAAAGGGAAAGCAGCCTTAGTTGCCGCGATACGTAGACCAAGCCCATGGCGTGACGATTAGCGGCACATGGTAGGTTTGGTCCGCGTGTGCCACCCCGAACCGCAAGGCGATCTGATCCACGAACCGGGGTTCGGGAACCTTCACTCCCTTGCCTGCAAAATAGTCGCCAGCATGAAAGATTAGCTCATAAACGCCTGGCTGCATGGTGTCTCCCTGTAGCAATGGTTCGTCGCAGCGGCCGTTGCTATTGCTGACCGCTTGCCTGAGCAGTTCACGCTTTGCACCGCGAATGCGATAAAGATCAATACGAACGCCTTCGGCCGGGATCCCGTGCATGGTGTCAAGCACGTGGGTGGAAATCTTCCCCAAGAACGTCTCCTTAAACGTGAAGCGATGAATCATCAATAGTTGTCAACAATTTATGTTGACGATTCTGTCCCGATCCCTAATAATTGTCAACACTTAGATCAGAGAATGTTTCTTATGCTCCACCTCAATTCGCATCACGATGTTTCGGCCGGCCTGGACGCGCCCAAGGCGTCTTCCTTGCGCAGCGCTCAGACGCCCGCGTCAAAATCCGAGATCGAGCGTGTCTACGACGATATTTTCGACGCTGTCATGGATCGCCGCTTGTTACCAGGCACCAAGCTGACAGAAACAGCGTTATGCACGGTGTTTGCCTGCTCGCGCACCACTGTGCGCGCGGCCCTCTCCCAGTTGGCGCACGACAAGATCGTCATTATCCAGGCCAATCGCGGGGCCTTTGTGTGGCAACCCAGCAGCAAGGAAACCAAAGATGTGTTCGAGATGCGCCGTGCCCTTGAGGGTATGACGATCGATATGTTGCTCGCGCTGCCCGATCTGCCGACGCGTCTGGCGCCTTTATACGACATGGTGGATCGCGAGCGCCGTGCCTTCGAATGTGGCGACCGCATCAGCTGGATCCGCCTGTCTAATGCGTTTCATGTCGAAATGGCCCGTCTTTTGCACAATCAGGTCCTGACCGAGATGCTCCACAGCCTGTGCGCACGCACCTCGCTGGTCATCGCCTATTACGACACCCCAGACGATAGCGCATGCTCGTATATCGAACACCAGGACATCCTTGACAAGCTTTCCCATCATGATGCGCGCGCAGCAAAGGCAGCCATGCATCATCACCTTGAAGACTGCGAACAACGTATGAATGAGCCTGAAAAGGGACCCGTCGATCCGTGGCTCGCATTCGCCGTCAAACGTTAAGTTGCGAGAACGTCCATGCCACAAGAAGCTTATCCGCGTGACCTGATCGGCTATGGCCGAAATCCACCTCACCCCCACTGGCCGGGCGACGCACGCGTCGCCGTGCAATTCGTGCTTAATTACGAAGAAGGGGCCGAGAACTGCGTGCTGCACGGTGACTCCGCCTCGGAACAGTTCCTGTCGGAAATCATCGGCGCCGCCGCCTACCCAGATCGCCACCTTTCCATGGAATCCATCTACGAGTATGGCTCACGCGCCGGCGTTTGGCGAGTGCTGCGCGAGTTTGAGCGGCGCGGCCTGCCGCTTACTATTTTTGCCGCCGGCATGGCCCTCGAGCGCAATCCCGATGTTGCCCAGGCGTTTGTCGAGTCAGGTCATGAAATCGCCTGTCACGGCTACCGCTGGATACACTATCAGTCCGTGCCAGAAGCGCTTGAACGCGAGCACATCCGGCGTTGTACCGAGATCGTTTCGAAGCTTCTGGGCCACCACCCGGCGGGCTGGTACACTGGCCGCGACAGCCCGAACACGCGACGCCTCGTTATGGAAGAAGGCGGTTTTTTATACGATTCAGATTACTACGGCGACGACTTGCCGTTCTGGACGCAGGTCGAGATGACAGACGGCGCGAAAAAGCCCCAGCTTATCGTTCCTTACACGCTGGACACCAACGATATGCGTTTCGCGTCGGCCCAAGGCTTTAATTGTGGCGATCAGTTCTTCACCTATCTGAAAGACGCCTTCGACGTGCTGTACGCCGAAGGCGTCGCATCACCCAAAATGATGTCAGTGGGCCTGCACTGTCGCCTCAGCGGCCGGCCCGGACGGTTCGCCTCCTTGCAACGCTTTCTGGACTATGTGCAAAAACATGATCGCGTCTGGATCCCCACACGCGCCGCGATCGCGCAGCACTGGATAATGCAACATCCCTGGAGCAATTCAAAATGACAACGCCCGAGCTTTCCGCCCCCCCGCAGGTCGACACGCCCTTGTTTGCAACTCGTCACGCGAACTTGGCCAACGCCGATTTCGGCGCCCAGGTGCTGTCGTGTTCGGACGAATTTTTCGCCGCCGCGCAGCGTGTCCTGCAATCGTCCGATCCCGTATTCATCGCGGGCAAATTCGACGATCATGGAAAATGGATGGATGGCTGGGAAACACGCCGCCGCCGTAACGGTGGCCACGACTTCGCCGTGATCCGACTGGCATTTCCAGGCACCATCAAGGGCCTGGATATCGACACCTGTCATTTCACTGGCAACTTCCCCCCGGCGGCATCCGTGCAGGCCTGTCATAGCCAGAACGATCCCGATGACCGCACGCAATGGACCCACATCGTGGCCACTCGTTCGCTCTCGGGCAATTCGCATCACTTCATCGAAATAGTGGACGATGGCCGCGTGTGGACCCATTTGCGGTTGAATATTTTCCCTGACGGCGGGGTGGCGCGCTTGCGGGTCTACGGACAGCCCGCCTGCGACTGGGACGCCAAAGACCCAAGCGTCACACATGAAGTCTCGGCGCTAAGCAACGGCGGGCGCATCGTCGCCTTTAACGATGCGCACTACGGTGGCATCCCGTTCCGACTGCTCATGTCCGGACGCGGCGTAAACATGGGCGACGGCTGGGAGACTCGCCGCAGGCGCGAACCTGGCAACGACTGGTGCCTAATCGAGCTGGGCCATGCCGCCGTCGTAAAGAAAATTGAGGTCGACACCGCTCACTTCAAGGGCAATTATCCTGATCGCGTTTCTCTCCAGGCAGCGCTCGTCACTGAATCGACCGACGAATCACTGGTCACGCAGGCCATGTTCTGGCCACAGCTACTGGGCGAACAAGCCATGCAAATGGATCATCAGCATTTCTTCGAGGGCTCGCAAATCAGCGATCTGGGTGCCGTCAGTCATGTGCGCGTCAATATGTTTCCAGACGGTGGGATTAGCCGCGTGCGCATCTGGGGCCATCCGCTTAAGAGTTGAGGCGCTCCTAGCGTCGATGGACGTCGCGCCCCGCCGCGTAGGTGGCGGCCACGGCGCGGTCATCGCCCAACATCGCGAACGCAAACAATAGAGCTTCCAGCGAATCGGCATGGGCCGCGCGGCGAGCAAGAAGGGGTGTTGCTTGTGGGTCAAGCACCACGAAATCAGCATCGGCGCCGACCGCCAGGGTGCCGATGCGCCCGCCCAGATCAAGCGCTTGCGCCGCACCTTCAGTGGCCAGATAAAACATCGTCTCTGCGCTCAGGTTATAGCCCGACAACCGGGCCACTTTATGCGCTTCATTCATGGTTTGCAACATCGAAAACGACGTGCCACCACCGACGTCAGTTGCCAGTGTGACTTGCGCCTGACTGGCCTTGGCTGCCGCAAAATCGAACAGACCGCTACCCAGAAACTGGTTCGAGGTCGGACAGTGTGCAGCCACTGCGCCACTATCGTGCAGACGTCGCAAATCGGCCTCATCGAGCCATATGCAGTGCCCATAAACGGCGCGCCGACGCAATAACCCATAATGGTCGTAGATGTCCAGATAACTGCGATGGCCTGGAAAAAGTTTGCGCGCCCATTTCACTTCGTCTTTGTTTTCCGCCACATGGCTCTGGATGAACACGTCCGGGTAGCGCTGGGCCAGTTCGCCGCATACCCCCAGTTGCGCGTCGCTTGACGTGGGGGCAAAGCGCGGCGTCAAGGCATACATCTGACGACCCTTGCCATGCCAGCGCGTAATCAGCGCTTCGCTGTCGCGCGCACCAGATTGCGCGGTATCACGCAAGAATTCAGGACAATTTCGGTCCATCAGGACTTTACCGGCCACCATACACAGATTGCGCGCATGGCTCTCGGTGAAAAAGGCCTCGACTGAACCGGGATGAACCGTGCAATACACCAGCGCGCTGGTCGTACCACAACGCAATAGCTCGTCGAGAAAAAAGCGCGCCACATCGGCGGCATAGTCCGGGTTGTCGAAGCGCCGCTCGGTCGGAAACACATAAGAGTCCAGCCAAGGGAGCAAGCCGGGCGAAGGCGAGGCAATCATGTCGGTCTGTGGATAGTGCACGTGCGTATCGATGAATCCTGGAATAATCAGCTTGCCACGCCAATCCACTACCGGCACATCGGCGTCCAGCATGGGCGCAAGCATGTCGTAATCGCCAACCTGCGTGATGCGTCCGTCTTCAACCAGCAATAGGCCATCAGGGTGTTGCAGGGTCGAACGGAGTTCCGGGTCGTTATCTGCGCCGGCTTTGAAGTACAGCAACTGAGCCCTATAGGCGGTTCGTTTTCCAGAGGCGGCTGTGTCGCCAGAGGGATGCTTCGGACTCATGAACTCTTCCTGTAATGTGCTGTAATGTTATCTGACGAGTAAATCGGAGACCATGACAGCGGAATCGGCACGTTCAGATTCCGATTGACCTTCGCGCTCGCGGATGCGCAGCAATTGGGCGGCAACGGCCACCGCGATGACCTCGGGCGCCTTCCCCGTGATGCCTTCTATGCCTATCGGACAAACCATGCGATCCAGGCGCTCGGAGGCAATCCCTCGGTCCCGCAAACGATGCTCGAATTTCCTGCGTTTCGTGCGCGAGCCAATGAGGCCAAAATAGGCAAAATCATCGCGTTCGAAAATCTGCTGGCACAAGCGCTGGTCAAGGGCATGGCTGTAAGTCATGACCAGGAAGTAGCTGCGCGAGGGCGCCTTTTCGATGAGCGTTTCGGGCGTGTCGGTGGCTTCGACCGTGACATTGCACGGCCATTGCGCCGGAAATTGCGCATCGCGTTCGTCGACCCAGGTTACCGTACAAGGCAAAGCGCCCAGAATCTTCACCAATGCCTGCCCAACATGGCCGGCGCCAAACAACACGATGTTAAACCTAGGCAAAGCAATAATTTCAGTCAGCTCGTACCGGCCATTACTGTGCCACAAAGTGCAGACATCACGACTATGGTCGCCATTTCCCGAGGTGTCCAGCATGACCGGCTCGGCGGCTGCGGCCGGGGTGTCTTGCAAGAGTGTCACGCGGCGTATACATGCGCGCCCTTCATCCAGACATCTTGCCATTGCACCTATCCAGCCCAAGTCGGCAGGAGTCAACACTTCAAAGACAAGAGTTGCTACCCCGCCGCAGCATTGCCCCAGGCTCGGGCCCAGCGACAATCGCTCAAGATGACGAGCACCATACGCGCAATCTCCCTTGAGCATCTGCCGCGCAATATCGGCCGCCCGCCACTCCAGATGGCCGCCGCCTATTGTTTGCCATTGCTGTTCTAGCGACACCAGCATCTTGGTGCCCGCCTCGCGCGGGGTTGATCCTTCGGTTCGAACGACCGTTACCAGTACAACGAGTTCGCCGGCGGCCAGCAGGCGCCTGGCCTCGTTAATCCACGTGATCATTAGCATGCGGGCCACGCAGTCCGGTCAGCGCATTCAGAATAGCTTCTGGCGTAGCGGGGGCGTTAAGTGTCGGCTCAAGAAGATAGCCGGCCGTGCTGGCCACCGCATCGCGTATTGCGTTGAACACGCTAAACGGCAACAACAAGGGCGGTTCGCCCACGGCCTTGGAGCGATGGATGGAGTCTTTGATATTGCAATTCTTAAACAGATCCACCCTGAAGTCCGCCGGACAATCGTTAATAGCGGGGATTTTATAGGTTGACGGCGCATGCGTAAGTAATTTGCCTTCCTCGCTCCAGCACAAATCTTCTGTCGTCAGCCATCCCATACCTTGAATGAAAGCGCCCTCTATCTGGCCTGTGTCGATGGCTGGGTTGATGGACTGCCCGACATCGTGCAACAGGTCGGCGCGCAGCAACTTCCATTCGCCGGTAAGGGTATCGATCAGCACTTCGGCGACCGCCGCGCCGTAAGCGTAATAATAAAAAGGTTTGCCCGTCATTGTGGTCTTGTCCCAGCGTATACCCGGCGTGGCATAAAAGCCCTCTGACCAAAGCTGGGTCTGTTCCCAATAGGCTGCGTCAACCACCTCGACAAAAGGAATGGCGTTCTCATTGACCAAGACCTGATTATTGGCAAACACGACCGAATCCGCACAGCCTCCGTAGCGTTTGGCTGCATATTTGGCGAGGCGGCGGCGGATTTTTCTAGCGGCGTCCTGGGCTGCCTTACCATTCAAGTCCGAGCCGGTAGAGGCCGCTGTGGCCGACGTATTGGCCACTTTGCTGGTGTCAGTCGCGGTAATGCGAACATGTTCCATATCTAGGCCCAATTCACTGGCGACCACTTGGGCAACCTTGGTATTCAAACCTTGCCCCATTTCAGTGCCACCATGATTGACCAGCACCGAACCGTCACGATAAACATGGACCAAAGCGCCTGCCTGATTAAACGCCGGCACATTGAAGGAGATGCCGAATTTTACCGGGGTCAGCGCCAGCCCTTTCTTTAAGATCGGGCTTGTGTCATTGAAGAGGCGCACCGCCTGACGGCGGGCCCGATAGTTGCTCGTGACTTCAAGCTCCGCCACGAGCGGATGCAAGACGTTATCGAGCACTATTTGCCCGTAAGGCGTGGTATTGCGCGGGCCTTCGCCATAAAAATTAGCACGTCGTATATCTAGCGGGTCGCGGCCAAGCCGGCGGCCTATCATGTCCAGAATCACTTCCGTCACCAGTGCACCCTGGGGGCCGCCGAAGCCGCGAAAGGCTGTATTAGACTGGGTATTGGTCTTTCCGCACAAGGCGGAAATGGCCACATCGGGCAGATAATACGCATTGTCGACGTGACAGACAGCGCGCGTCGCCACGGCCTCGGACAAGTCGGCCGAATAGCCGGCATTCAAAGTCATGTCCAGATTGAGGCCCAAAATCTGCCCCTCGTCGTCAAAACCCACTTCATATTCGTAATAAAAGCCGTGGCGTTTGCCGGTGATCATGAAATCATCGTCGCGATCCAGACGCAGCTTGACCGGACGATTCAAGCGAATGGCGCAGACCGCCGCCACACAGGCAAATTGCGCCGATTGCGACTCTTTCCCGCCAAAGCCACCGCCCATGCGGCGGCATTCAACCAGGACCTGATGGGAATGCCAACCGAGGGCATGCGCCACCAATGCCTGCATTTCGCTCGGATGCTGCGTCGAACACCATACATGCACCCCCTGGCCTTCTTTAGGCACGGCATACGAGACCTGACCTTCCAGATAGAATTGTTCTTGGCCCTTGCATTCAAAGGTGCCAGCCAGCCTGTGTGGCGCGAGGGCGATCGCCAGAGCCGGCTCGCCGCGTTTGAGATGCAAGGGCGCCAACATGCTGGCCTGCGCGGCTTTGGCCTGCTGCGGCGTAAAAATTGCCGGCAATTCTTCATACTGAATCATGGCCAGACGCGCCGCGTGTCGAGCCGCACTCTGGCTTTGCGCCACAACAGCAAAAATCGGCTGGCCGATGTACTGCACTTCGTCTTGTGCGAGGACGGGGTCGTCATGCAGCACCGGACCGCAATTGTTTTCGCCGGGGATATCGGCCGCCGTCAGTACCGCCACCACGCCTGGCGCACGACGCACCGCATCCAGGTCGAGCGCGCCAATACGGGCATGCGCCTTCTGCGACAACCCCAGGGCGCAGTGCAACGTGCCGTGCAATTCCGGAATATCATCGGTGTACGTTGCCTCGCCACTGACATGCAGGCCGGCCGATTCGTGCGGATGAGATACCCCCAACTGCATGCCCTTGGTATTGACCGATGTTCCGTCTTGAGCAGGCATAAAAGCTTCGGATTGAACGTTCATGACTCTTCCTCAGACCGCCGCCGCAGCGGCGGCGAACACGCTTACTTGTTGCGAAGACAGCGGCGCTTCGCTGCGGGTTTCCAGATAGAAGCGATATAACAGATTCTGCGCCGTGACTAACCGATAATCGCTGCTCGCCCGCATATCGGAAAGCGGCGCATAGTCTAGCCTCAAGGCCTCCATGGCCTGGCGCACCTGCGCCTCACTCCATGGCTTGCCCTCTAGCATCTGCTCAGCGTGCGAGGCGCGTTTAGGTGTGGCGGCTACGCCGCCGAAGGCAAGGCGTGCCCCGCACACAATGTTGCCATCAAGCGTCAAGGCAAACGCGGCGCATACAGCCGAAATATCTTGGTCGAACCGTTTTGACAGTTTGTAGGTACGGAATTTCAACTTGGAAGCGCGCAATGGCACGCGCATGCCTTGCACAAACTCGCCCGTGTCTAAGGCATTCTTCTGATAGGCCAGGTAAAAGTCTTCGAGCGGCATATCGCGCACCCGCTCACCTTGGCGCAGCACAATGCGTGTGCCCAGGGCAATCAGGGCAGGCATCGAATCTCCGATGGGCGAACCGTTGGCCACATTGCCGCCCAGCGTTCCCGCATTGCGAATCGGGAACGAGCCAAAGCGCTGGCGCAATTCGTCAACCTCGGGGTAAAGCTTAACGAGCGCGTCAAACGCTTCGTTAAGCAACGCCCCCGCGCCAATGTAAAGATATTCGGCGTCACTCGATATTTCGCGCAATTGCGCAACCTGGCCTATATAGATTAGCTGTGGCAGATCACGCATTTGTTTGGTGACCCACAAGCCCATGTCCGTGCTGCCGGCAAGCAGGCGGGCGTCTGGGTTGGCAACGCGCAGCGCCGCAAGCTGAGCCAGCGTGCGGGGGGCGTAGAAAACTTGATCGCCCGATCGATAGATCAAGGGCGTGTCGCGACGCAAGGTTCCAAGGGTTTGGGTCAGCGCCTTGCGGTCAAATTCCACTCGGGGCTGCTCGAACATCGCCTGAGCCGCATCGATAATGGGCCGATAACCCGTGCAGCGGCACAAATTGCCTGACAAGGTTTCGGTAATCTTGCTGCGCGTGGGTACATCTGCTTGCACATTGTGATTCAAATACATATCCCACATCGACATTACAAAGCCGGGCGTGCAAAACCCACACTGCGAGCCATGGCAATCGACCATCGCCTGTTGTACGGGATGCAGCGCGCCATCGGCAAGACGCAGGTCTTCGACGGTGAAAAGCGCCTTGCCATCGAGTGTCGGCAAAAACTGGATACAGGCGTTGACCGCGCGCAGATCAACGCCGCCCACCTCGTTCAACTCGCCGATCACCACCATGCACGCACCGCAATCGCCTTCGGCGCACCCCTCCTTGGTGCCCGTACACCGGAGGTCTTCACGCAAAAACTGGAGGATGCTGCGTGTTACGGACTGACCTGTCACTTCTTGCACTTGCCCGCGGTGAACAAAACGGATAGCTTGCGTCTCCATGATGCAAATCCTGTTATTTGAATATATTCATCAACATAGCATCATCTCGGAGAAACTGTATATGTATTCCATGATGATGACTATCACGGCCACCCGATAAGGGCGAGCATGCATGGACAACATGCCAGGTGCCCACGATAATAGCCCGATGCAACGATATCGTGAACATCTCGAAACCCATTTGCTACGTGTGCTGCAGGCCCTGCTAACCGAGCACAGCGTA
>JBDTLC010000124.1:0-3218 GCA_039935015.1 Paralcaligenes sp.
GCCCGGTAGCGTTCATCGCCGGTGACTCGGTACATGGCGCGCAAGATATCCAGAACATGCGCCGCTCCCAGGCCATCGCCCATCGACAACGGCCCTTTGGGGTAGCCCAGCCCCAACGATACGGCCAGATCGATGTCTTGGGGCGTGGCTATTGCTTGCTGGGCAATATCGGCGGCCACATTAATGATGCTAGCCACCATGCGTTGCCCGACAAATCCGGCCGAATCGTCGATCACCGATACGGCTGTACCATCTGATGCAAACAAGGCGTGCGCCATGTCGCGCCACTTCGGTTCGGTGGCCGGCGAACACATCAGAACGCGTCGCTTGCCAGGCGCCAAACCAAAAAAAGTGTCCAGCGCCACGGTGCGGCGGCCATCGAGCCGGTAGGCGCCCACGACTGTTGCCGTATCTTCGCCAAAAGGTGTCACAACAATCAAAGCATCTTCAGGGGCTTCGTTACTCGCCACAAAATCGACGTTCAAGGTCTTTAGCAAAGCGGCTGCGCGCTTATGCCCCACAGGATGATAGGGCGCCAGCCAAACTTTCAGCCCCGCCGTCAGGGGCGGCGTCGGCGGTTCATCTGGCACTTGCTTGCGCCCATCGACATACCGATAAAAACCTTCTCCAACCTTGCGACCGAGCATTTTTCCGGCAAAGCGCACGGCGGTAATCGGCGACGGGCGGAAACGGGGCTCATCGTAGAACTGCCGGTAAATCGACTCCATGACTGGATGCGATACGTCTAGCGCCGTCAAATCAAGCAGTTCAAAGGGCCCCATACGAAAACCAGCCTGGTCACGCATGATGGCATCGATCTGATAAAACGGTGCGACGGCCTCTTGGGCCAGACGCAAACCCTCGATATTCATGCCACGCCCGGCATGGTTCACGACAAACCCCGGCATGTCCTTGGCGCGCACAGGCGTATGCCCCATATCGCGGGCCAAGGCCATTAATGCGTCGCCCGCTTCACGATCGCTGCGCAAGCCATCAATGACCTCGACGACTTTCATTAGCGGCACAGGATTGAAAAAATGGTACCCCACCACACGCTGAGGGCGCACGCAGACAGCAGCAATTGACGTCACCGACAGAGACGAAGTATTAGTGGCCAACAGGCAGTCTTCCGACACAATGCTTTCGAGCTGTTGAAATAACTCTCGCTTGACGTCCAGCCGCTCGACCACCGCCTCAATCACCAGATCAGTGTGACTCAGAGCTTGCAAATCGGCGCATGGGCGCACTCGCTCTAAAGAGGCAAGCGCCAAATCTGGCGCGATTTTGCCTTTGGCCGACAGCTTGGCCCAGATCTCGCGCAGATTTTCCCGCGCTGCCGCTACGGCCTTGGCATTAAGGTCGAACAACAAGACGGTATGACCGGCCTGGGCGGCGATTTGCGCAATGCCCCGCCCCATGGCGCCTGCCCCCACGATACCGATGGTTCTAATGCTTTTCACTTGAGACTGCTCCTGATGATCTAGCGCTGGCCAATAAGTTGCCGAATTTCTGCTTCCGACAACCCCAGGCGCTCACGCAGCACCTGCTCGGTATGCTCACCCAACAACGGCGCCGCATGACGGTAATTGACGGGACTACCCGAAAGCCGCAATGGGCTCGCCCCGACAGGCGCTTGTCCAGCGCTACTATGGGGCAGTGACATCTGCATGCCGCGCGACTGTACTTGCGGGTCATCGTAAACCTGGTCCATCGTGTTGATAGGCCCGGCCGGAACACCCGCCTTCTCAAGCTCGACCAGCCAGTAATCGCGTGCCTGAGTCTTCATGGCCTCGACCAGCATGGGCACCAGTGCCTCGCGATTAATCACCCGATTCGAGTTCGTCATGAAGCGCGCATCTTCTGCCAGACCCGGGCGGCCTATCACCCGACTGTACGCCCTGAATTGCGAGTCGTTGCCAACCGCCACAATCAAGTGGCCGTCGGCAGCACTGAACACCTGATACGGCACGAGATTCTGATGGGCGTTGCCAGCCCGTTTGGGCGCCACGCCGGTCGTCATGTAATTCAGATTCTGATTGGCCAACATGGCCACCTGACAATCCAACAACGCCATATCGATATATTGGCCCAGACCGCTACGCGCGCGCTCGTGCAGCGCGGCCAGAATTCCTACCGTGGCATACATACCCGTCATCAAATCAGCCACCGCGACCCCCGCTTTCTGTGGCCCACCGCCAGGCAGATCGTCGCGTTCTCCGGTAATGCTCATTAGCCCACCCATGCCCTGAATCATAAAGTCGTAGCCGGGCCGGCTGGCATAGGGACCTGTCTGCCCAAACCCCGTAATAGAGCAGTAGATCAAGGCAGGATTAATTTTTTTCACGCTTTCGTAATCGAGGCCATACTTGCGCAAGCCCCCAACCTTGAAATTTTCGACCAGAATGTCGCACTGTCGGACCAGTTCCAGGATCAGACCGGAGCCCTGCTCGCTCGCGATATCGAGCGCCACTGAGAGCTTGTTGCGATTGGCCGAAGCGTAATAAGCAGCTTCCGTTGTGTCCTGGCCGTTCTGATCCTTAATGTACGGAGGTCCCCAACCACGAGTATCGTCTCCTGAACCCGGACGCTCGATCTTTATGACCTCGGCGCCGAGGTCGGCCAGATTCTGTGTACACCAAGGCCCAGCCAGGACCCGGGTCAGATCCAGCACGCGTATGCCAGTTAATGGAGCAGGACGTATAGACATAAGAATTGGTGAGCCATCCGGATAAAAGGCCTATTGTGCCTTATCTCGCGTTGAATGTTTGAGCCCGAATTAATACGGTGAATACAACAAAATAGTTGATTCAAGGGTTAACCCTTGATTTATATACGGGTTAACCCTATAATGACGTCAGTGAGAACAAACAGAGGTCAAAGATTCAAATGTCCAGCATTACTTGTTACCAATACACTCGTTTAAGCGATTCAGTCGAACGCAATCTTATGCGCGACGCACTGTGCTGCGGCGAGCCGTTTTCGATTGTTGCCACCGTCAAATCCGCATTTTCCAAGATTAAGGCCGGTGTTATAAGCTATATGGACTTCTGCTCGGAAGTAAGCATGCTTATGGCCGAAGTGCGGGCACGTAATGGTTACTATACCAGCCCCCAATGGGAAAACCGCGACGTCCGTCCGGGATCTCATCTGGCGTAAATACGTCTAAAGCACACCGTGAATAACGTAGTGCGATAGAATCGTATACTGAATAATGTAGT
>JBDTLC010000125.1:0-5437 GCA_039935015.1 Paralcaligenes sp.
CGGGCGGCCGTTAGCCGCTATCCTGCTCTATGGAGTCCGGACCTTCCTCGATATCGAAATACCGCGATTGCCCAACCTGTCTCGCATCGGCATTGTATAGGACACTGACCATTTAGAGATGGAATCAGGCGCGGATTTACCAAACTGCGACAATAGCGTCTCTCGCTCGCTACTTACTTATTACTGGATATATGGCTGTCACCACCCTCATCACCCTGACTAATGCTCAACTGGCCTACGGCCATCACCCACTGCTCGATCACGCTGACTTCGCCGTGCAACCCGGCGAGCGCATCGGTTTGATCGGCCGCAACGGCGCAGGCAAATCTTCTCTGTTAAAAGTGCTGGACGGCCGCATCGTGCCCGACGACGGCGAAGTGATGCGCCTGGGTGGTCTGAAAATCGCTACCGTTGAGCAAGAGCCTGCTCTCGATGATTCAATGACGGTATTCGATACACTATGCGGCGACTTCAACGAAAGCGAAGATTGGCAGCGCCCCTCCCGGGCCCAGAATCTCATCGAGCAATTGGGCCTGCCCGCCGACGCACGCGTTGCAGGCCTTTCGGGAGGGATGCGCAAACGTGTGGCCCTGGCATGCGCCCTGGCTGACGAACCCGATCTGTTACTGCTCGACGAACCGACCAACCACCTGGATTTCGACGGCATCGCGTGGCTCGCCGCATTGCTGCTCACTGCACGTTGCAGCGCCATCATCATTACACACGATCGACGCTTCCTGGACGAAGTGGCTACCCGTATTGTCGAACTCGACCGCGGCCAGTTATTTAGCTTTCCAGGCAATTTTTCGGCCTGGCAACAACGCAAAGCCGAATGGATCGAGGCCGAAAAACAGCAAAATTCAAAATTCGACAAAGTGCTGGCCCAGGAAGAGGCCTGGATACGACAAGGCGTCGAAGCAAGGCGCACCCGCAACGAAGGGCGCGTGCGTCGCCTCGAACAGCTGCGCCGTGACCGCGCCGCTCGCCGCAATCGTGTAGGCAATGTCACGCTGGCTGTTGCCGAAGGCCAGCGCTCAGGCAAGCTCGTGGCCGAATTGAAGAACGTCAGCCATCAATATGGCGATCACGTCGTCATCCGTGATCTGTCGACCACTATTTTGCGCAAGGATCGCATCGGCCTCATTGGCCCGAATGGGGCAGGCAAAACCACACTTTTGAAAATCATCTTGGGGCAACTGCAGCCCAGCTCCGGCCAAGTGCACTTGGGTACCAACCTGTCAGTAGGCTATTTCGACCAAATGCGCGCGCAGCTCGACGAAACGGCCACTTTGGCCGACACCATCAATCCGGGCAGCGAGTGGATAGAAATTGGCAACCAGCGCAAGCACGTGATGAGCTATATGGAAGACTTCCTGTTTCCAGCCGCGCGAGCACGATCCCCGGTACAAAGCCTCTCGGGTGGCGAGCGCGCCCGCCTGGTGCTGGCCCGCTTGTTCGCGCGGCCCACCAATGTGCTGGTCATGGACGAGCCCACCAACGATCTGGACATCGAAACGCTGGAGCTACTTGAAGAATTATTGCAAGACTACCCCGGCACGGTACTACTGGTCAGCCACGACCGGGCCTTTCTCGACAATGTCATCACGCAGACCATTGCGGCCGAGGGCGACGGTAACTGGCAAGAATATGTAGGCGGCTATGACGAATGGCTGGCGCAACGGCCCACCAACGCGGGCAAACTCGCCGCAAAGTCAGTGAAGGCCGAAATCCTGCCTGCAGAGCGTTCCAAATCCGCCAGGCAAAATAAAATCAAGACCTGGGAATTGCGCGAGCTGGACGAAATGCCCGAAGTGATTGCCAAACTTGAAGCACAGCAGGCGGCGCTTGCGGCCAAGCTCGCCGACGGCGTCCTATATCGCGACGCCCCTGACGAAGCGATCCAAATTAACACCCAGCTGCAAGTGCTCGATAGCCAACTGGCCGAACTTTTTACTCGCTGGGAAGCCCTGGAAGAAAAACGCAGCAGTTAAAAAGACGCGGCCTGCTCACGATGCTTGCACGATGCACCAGCCCAGCGACTCTCCCCCCGCCAATGGAACCACCGACGTGTCACCCATAGGCAACTCGGCGGGAATGTCGTAGCGGCCGCGCTGCAACGTCAGCGTGCCCTGATTCACAGGCAGGCCGTAAAACGCAGGGCCGTTCAGGCTAGCAAACGCTTCAAGACGATCCAGTCGGCCCGCCGCGTCAAATGCCGTGGCGTACAACTCCATGGCATGCAAAGCGGTATAACAACCCGCACAGCCGCAAGCATGCTCTTTCAGGCCTTTGGGATGAGGGGCGCTGTCGGTGCCAAGGAAGAAACGCGGGCTATCGCTCGTGGCCGCCTCAACCAACGCCTGTCGATGCGTTTCACGCTTCAAAACCGGCAGACAATACCAATGCGGTCGCATGCCCCCCTGAAACAGGGCGTTACGGTTGTACAGCAGGTGATGAGCGGTGATCGTCGCCGCAATCGGCCCTTGGGCATCGCGCACATAATGAGCGCCTTGGCGTGTGGTGATGTGTTCGAACACCACCTTAAGCTGCGGAAACGCCTGGCGCAGAGGGATCATGACACGATCAATGAACACTGCCTCGCGATCGAACAAATCGATGTCTTTGTCGGTTACTTCCCCATGCACCAACAGCGGCATATTCCACTTCTGCATGGCTTCAAGCGCCGGGCGACAGCGACCCAGCAAATCGGTTACTCCGGCGTCGGAATTGGTCGTTGCACCCGCAGGGTATAGTTTCACGGCATGTACCACCCCCGAAGCGCGAGCCTTGGCGATTTCTGCCGCCGGCGTGTTGTCGGTTAAATATAAGGTCATGAGCGGTGTAAACCGACTGCCCTGCAACCCTGCCCGCTCAAGCGCGGCCACGATACGCCCTCGATACGCCAAAGCTTGCTCGGTGGTGGTCACGGGGGGCCGGAGATTGGGCATGATGATCGCACGGGCAAACTGGCGTGCAGTATCGCCCACGACCGAATCGAGGATCGCGCCATCTCGCAAATGCAGATGCCAGTCGTCTGGGCGGACGATAGTCAGAGTATGGGAAGTATTTTGCATTGAAGAGCTTATCGGAGCCAGAAGTTGAAATTATGCCGGATCTGCCAGAGGCAGGCTGCGCTCAACCAGTCGGGCGAACATAGCGCTACCCACAGGGATGACAGCGTCATTGAAATCGAAGGTCGAACTATGCAAGACGCAGCCTTCCTCGGCACCACCCTGGCCCAAGCGGAAATAACAACCTGGCCGTTCTTGCAGCATAATGGAGAAGTCTTCGGAACCCATCGACGGAGTTAGATTAGACACTACGTTTTCGGCGCCAAACAGTTCGGTGGCCACTTCGGCCACAAACGCCGCATTTTCAGGCGTATTCACTGTGGCGGGGAACAGCCGATGGTACTTCATTTCGATCTTGGCCTTGAACGCCGCCGCGATACCGGCCACCATTTCTTCCATGCGCTGTATCACCTGCTCCTGCACTTTAGGGCTGAAAGTACGGACGGTTCCGACCATGCGGGCGTCCTTCGGGATGACATTCATGGCCTGCAGGTTGCCCGCGTTCACCGCAGCCACCGTCACCACGGCGGAATCAGGCGCAGGAACGTTACGCGACACTATCGTTTGCAGCGCCGTAATCAACTGTGCAGCAATCACAATGGGATCGTTGGTCTGATATGCATGGGCGCCATGGCCACCGCGCCCTTCAATATGAATTTCGAAATGATCGGCCGCCGCCATCATCGGACCCGGATTAACGCCTATCACACCCGCAGGCAACCCAGGCCAGTTATGCAAGGCGTAGATGGCATCGCAGGGAAACCGATCGAACAAGCCGTCATCGAGCATGGCCCTGGAGCCGCCCATACCCTCTTCAGCCGGCTGAAAAATCAGCACCACGGTACCGTCAAAATTGCGCGTCTCGGAAAGGTATCGCGCCGCACCGAGCAGCACAGTCGTATGGCCGTCGTGCCCACATGCATGCATGACGCCGGACTGCGTCGAGGCATAGTCATGATTGCCTTGTTCCAAGATGGGCAGGGCATCCATATCGGCACGCAGGCCAATGGACCGCCCGTAAGTATTGCGCCGCCCTTCCAGCACCCCTACCACCCCAGTCTTGCCTATACCCCGATGCACCGTGTAACCCAGGGCCGCCAGAGCATGGGCGACCAGATCAGAGGTACGGTTTTCCTGAAAGCCCAATTCGGGATGCGCATGGATATCCTGCCGTATGGCCGTCAGCTCGTCATGAAACAACTTGATTGATTCAAATACATTCTTTGCATACATTTTGTGGTTCTCCCGGAAATCGGTGCGACAATCCTGCCCTGGGGGCACCCTGACCCTCATTTTAGAAACTTTCTGCACAAATCGCTTTGTTTTTCGCGGCAACTCACGTTATGCTCAGGAAAACATCTTTTCTTAACCTATCCTGAGGAGTATTACTCTATGGCAACAGCCGCGAAACCCGCCGCACGTAAACCCAACGCCGCGTTCATGAAACCCCTCACCCCCAGCGCCGTTCTGGCCGCCATCATCGGGCCTGAAGCGGTGCCCCGTACCGAAGTCACCAAAAAAATCTGGGAATACATCAAAAAACACGATCTGCAAGATCCCGCAAACCGCCGCAATATCAATGCCGACGCCAAGCTCCGTCCCTTGTTCGGCAAAGACCAGGTATCCATGTTCGAGCTGACCAAGCTGGTTAGCGGCCACCTGAAATAGGGTTCGACGGCTACCAAAATGTTGGTAATCGGGTACTATCCACGCAAAAACGCTGTCCGGATGGGCAGCGTTTTTCTATAATCGAATCTACTGATCAAAGCGACTATGTATCCGCCTCGGGCGTCTGCCCGGCAAACAACGCCAGCCAGCCTTTAATCAGACGATAGAGCAGCCACACAACAGCCACCAGACCACCTATCCAGCCAATATAAATATGGGTCGTGACCGCGCTAAGAACCATCCATAGCAAGCCCCACCAAAAGGTCTTGATTACCCAGTCGAAATGGCCAGCGTAAAGCGTACCCACGGCATCGCTGCGTTTAAAGTAGACCAGCACGATTGCCGCCACAACAGCTAATCCAAAAAAAGCAGCACCAATCAAGCCGACCAGAAACAAGCCGTAAATCACATGCGTAATAGTACGCATATTTGGCCCAGGATTATCCTCGGGGAACATCGTCTCGGTCATACTACCCTCCGGTAAGATTTGGATAAGCAACAATTGCCTATTTTACCCGCTGAGCTTTAGCCGCCACAAGGGCCGTGTCGAGCGGATGGACGGATTCAAATTAGTTGGGGCAAGGCGGTGCGGCACCGAAGCGGTGGGCGCCCCGCAAAGGCAACGCCCCGCCAGGGAGAACCTGTCGGGGCGTTGTGAGATAAGAGCTTGACGATGACCTACTTTCACAGACGTACGT
>JBDTLC010000126.1:0-5134 GCA_039935015.1 Paralcaligenes sp.
CCAACCCCTTGAGTTGCGCGAGATCGGTGACATTCGCCCCTGAATGCAGGGAAAAAATGGCATATGGCGCCTTCTGATAGTTCATTTCAACAAACTTGGCCGTAGACACGCCTCGCGCTCGGCCCAGCACCAAGGCGGCTGCGTCAGAAAAAGAAAATTGCGCAACACCACCTTCAAGAGCCTGAAGCGATTGCGCCGTTCCCAAGCCCGGTACAATTTTTACATTCAAGCCCGCATCTTTGTAATAGCCTTTGGCCAGCGCTACGTACCAGGGCGCATGGCGCCCCAACGCATTAAAGTCAAGCATCAGCGTGACATCGGTCAGGGCTGCGTCTTTCGCGTAGACGGGCGTTGAAGCCAAAAGCGCCGTGCTCATTATTCCAGCAGCAATCCACATGCAACTCAATTTCATTGCGACCATTTTTTTAAACGCAGTTCGCCTAGCCATGACTAAGTCTCCTTTAATGAGTATTTGGTGATATATTACGTGATATTTAACACGTATGCAATAAAGACGATGGCCTGATGTCGACCAGCTAAAATCTAGACCAGCTTTGCTGGTTTGGCCCCCATCAATTTTTACGTCCTATAGAACAATGCCCTACCCCCGCAGCAGACAAGCGGCACCCAACCCGAACCGAGCAGGCGATAAAAGCTTGTATAAAAACAGTCAGGCAAATTATGACCAGTGAAAACACCTTGTCACTCTCCGATCTTGCCTATCAGCAGATCAAGCAACGCATACTCCAGCTTGAGTTCCGGCCCGGCCAATTTCTTAATGAATCCACTATCTGCGAAATGCTCGACATCGGCCGTACACCGGTTCATCAGGCAGTGCATCGATTAATGCTTGAAGGTTTGCTGGAAATCGTTCCCCGAAAAGGCTTGCTGATCCGGCCTGATTCAATGAACGAAGTGCTCAATTTGCTGGAAGCACGGTGGGCACTGGAGCCCAATATTGCTGCACTCGCCGCTGAGCGGGCAAGCCCGACGCACATCAAACGGTTACAGAAATTGCTACGTGAAGCGTTAACGATCAATGGTGGAAAGGACCGGACGCGCCATATGGAAATCGATCGTGAATTCCATCATCTTATCGCTGATGCAGCGGGCAACCCCATACTGGCCGACGTGATACGTCCATTGCATGAGCGGTCGGGCAGGCTATGGCACTTGCAACTAAAAATACCCGACGACATCCAGCAAACAGAAAAGGAACATGAGGCGATTCTCGACGCTATCGTGCGCGGTGACAAAGAGGCAGCTGCGCGAGCGATGCAAGCACATCTGATGTCACTGCGGCGACGCAGGGTTTTGTCATCCGATAGCAGGTAATCGCACCCGTAAATATAAACACGGTAATTGTGGGTATCCCCTGTGCGATGAACACCTCAGTAGTATCATTAATTGACAAGCCTCGTAGAATGTTTGTCAACAAAAAGTAAGTCTGCGCTAGTTGCAGCGACCTCTACGAGCCTGCCTTCAGCGTCAGAATACTGCAATTTAGCGATAGCTGGCTGGGGGCATGGTTGGCCACCTCCGGAGTTAGTTATGCCTATCGAAGCTGTTAGCGTAGTTTCGCGGCCGACGCAGCCGACTAAAGACGACGCCGACCTTGCACGAGTTCTGAGCATTTACACCATTTGCTCAACGATATGGCTGGTGTTTGCTACGGCGGTTGGCGTATTGCTTGCGCTAAAACTGTCATACCCGGAGTTAGGCACCTCACCTGCCCTCACTTTCGGGCGCTTACGGCCAATTCACACCAACGACACCTTCTATGCGTGGGCCAGTCCTGCACTCATCGGCCTAGCCCTTTACGTAGCGGCGAAAAGTTCTGGAACGCGTCTCTACAGCGTGAAGCTCGCCTGGGTGACCTTGGTATTGCTCAATCTTGCTGCGATCATCGGTACCATTACGCTTGACCTCGGGTTCAATAACGGAGACCAGGAATATCGCGAGTGGCTATGGTGGATTCGCGTTATTTTGGGTGCGGGGTTAGTGACCGCAGCATGGAATATGATCGCAACCGTGGCGCGACGCGAAGGCGAAGACATCTACCTTTCGAATTGGTACACGATCGGTGGCACGCTATGGACAATTATTATCGTGGGCGTAACGCTCGTACCGTGGTATCAACACGGTCTGGGCCAAGTCGGAGTGCAAGGTTATTACATGCACAATGCCGTTGGCATGTGGTTTACGCCGCTTTCATTGGGCATTTTCTACTACGTATTGCCCAAGGTCATGAACCGGCCGATTTATTCCTATTCTCTCGGTATCTTTGCATTCTGGACCAATCTTTTATTCTATCCACTGCTTGGGGCGCACCACTTTTTATTCAGCCCTCTTCCATGGTGGCTGCAAACCACGGCGATCGTGGCTAGCGTAGCCATGCTAGTACCAGTGTGGGGCGGTAGCGCCAACTTCTTGATGACCATGCGCGGACGCCCCGAGCGCCTGCGCCGCACCCCAGCGATGTTTGTTCTAGTCGGCGTGCTGTGTTATCTGCTTAGTTCCACGCAAGGCACCGTCGAGGCTTTCCGCTCGGTGCAAGAGGTATGGCATTTTACTAACTTTACGGTCGGCCACTCGCATTTCACGATGTACGGGTTTATTACTTTTGCGATTTGGGGCGGGATTTACGCTCTACTGCCGCTCGCGACAGGAAAGAAGCCGAATAATGTGTTATTGGGTATCCATTTTTGGCTGGCAGCAGTGGGCTGTACCGTTTATGTCATGGCGCTTTCAATCGGCGGCACGATCCAGGGGTTGGACTGGGTGCACGGCGCGCCATTCATCCAGTCTGTGGTGGATATGGCTCCATATTGGCTATGGCGTTCAATCGGAGGTTCGCTAATGTTCCTGAGCCACTTGGTATTCGCATGGAATGTCTGGGTCATGACTTATAAACGCTCGCCTGTTGCCAGGCGAGAACTTGACCCAGTCCCGGTAGGAGCATAGACATGGACAAGCTGCTCGCCATTGCCGGCGGTTCAACGCTTCTGTACGCCGTAATATCGACGCTGATGGCCGTACTGCCGGGCATTGAGTTATCTCAGGTGCCACCGGGCCCAGGGGTAAAGCAACTAACATTATTCCAGGCGCACGGTAGAGACGTCTATGTGAGTGAAGGCTGCGCTTACTGCCACACACAGCAAGTCAGGCCTCTGGCTTCAGACAAAGTTTTCGGACGGCCTTCGGCGCCGGGCGACTTCGCCTTCGACACGCCTGAGCTACTGGGCTCTGAACGCACTGGCCCCGACCTGACCAATGTTGGCGCACGCCAAACCAGCGAAATCTGGCAATATATCCATCTTTACAACCCACGCGGAGTGGTGCCACAGTCGGTCATGCCATCGTTTCCATCGCTATTTAACGTAGTAGACAAAGCGCCCAACGGCGTGCAGCCGATCCCGATCCCAAAAGCCTACGCACCGGCACATGGTGTGGTGATTCCAAGCGCCGATGCGAAAGCGCTGGTGGCGTACCTGTTGTCGCTCAAACAGCCCACATTACCAAAACTTGCCCAAGACGAAACCTCCACGGTGGCAACCCCAACCGCAGCCCCCCCCACCGCAGCAACACCAGCGGCCCCCGGTAAACCCGTCCTGGCCTTTGACGCCGCCAACGGTGCCAAGCTGTTTGCAGCAACTTGCGCCGCTTGCCATGGCGCTGAGGGCGGCGGCGTAACAGGAGTATTCCCGCCGCTGGCCGGCAACTCCGTCGTAACCGCTGCCGACCCTAGCGAGCATATTACCGTAGTGCTGCATGGCCTTCAGGGCAGAACCATCAACGGCACCAAGTATGCCGCGCAGATGCCGGCATTTATGTCGCAATTGTCCGACGCTGAAATCGCCGATATCATCGACCACGAGCGCACATCATGGGGTAATCATGCGCCTACAGTGACAGCCAAAGACGTCGCGGCGATACGAGCAAAAAAGTAAGGAGCAAGAATCATGATGATGCACCATTTGATGGGACCCATGATCGGCAATATGGTGATCATTACCATTTTGGGGTTAGGAACGATCGCTTGCTTTGTTGTGGCGATCATGTTGCTGTTGCATCCAGGCGAGAAAAACGAAGACCATCCCAAATACCGCATACTGCACGACGATCGGTAAAGGACTTGACACCATGACAACAGATTCTCGTATTCGCATCTTTCTAGACAACGACGTCGAACCGATAGCCGATTACAAACCACCCGTAACGGTTCGCCTCGATACGCGCGGCCTGCCAGACGGAAGACATCACTTGCGAATAGAAGCGCTCGGCCACGACGGGCACGTAGGCAGGCGTGACGTACCCTTTCACGTACGCAACGGCCCTGGCATCACAGTGACGGGCATACGCGCCGATTCAACCGTGCACGGCGAGTTGAACTTCACGGTTAACGCCTTTGGAGCGGAAGACCGGTTCGAGCCGCGGCGCGCCGAGTCACCCTCGCCAATACCCGTATGGCTGTGGGTGCTGTCGCTGGCAATTGTGGCGTGGTCCGCATGGTATACCGCCGTGCTGTGGGAGCCTCCGGCATCATTCGCAAAAACGCCAACCTATGTAGCAGGTACGATGTGGCAGCACTGAATGCAATAGCTCGGCCAAATTAAGACGCCTGCTGATAATAAATATTCTGCGGATGCCGCACTTCAACAAAGAAGAACCAGCGTTCGGCGAGCAGGCCAGCGTACTGGACGACGAATGCAAAAAGCAACAACACAATGGGTGCTGGTAAAAACAGCGACAATACCAGCAATATGAACGGTACAAGGAACGCAGCGAGCAAAAAACCGTACTTGACCGTTTGTAGCGTGCGAGGAGATTTGCCGTGGAAAAATTCTCGCATGTTGAATGCGCTGCCAGTAAAGCCGCGAGACTTCTGAACCACTTTCTGCGCAGAGATGCCCGTGGCGCTTTGCACTGTCGACTTCGGATGCAACCCGGCATTGCGCGTGAGCGAAGCGAGCCGAGACAAGCACCCGCCTACCGTCAACACACATGCGCAAAGCGCCAGGGTCGTTACAAGCGGCGGGGCGAAACATGCGGCACACAGCGCCGCTAGAGTGAAACCCGATGCACACCCCAGCAATACAAAATTGACCATCGTTAAAGGGCTTGCCCATTCCTG
>JBDTLC010000127.1:0-24280 GCA_039935015.1 Paralcaligenes sp.
GCATGACGCCCAGTGCAAGCACACACAAGGGCAAATAAAGATTACCCATGACACTGCCCCAAGCGTTGGGGAACGCCGAGACAAACAGGCCCATGCCCAAAAACAGCCAGAATTCATTCGCATCGCGCCACGGGCTAAGGAGCGACAGCATGCGCGGGCGCACTTCGCGTGGCGCGAATAGCGTCAGGCACCCCACCCCGATATCGAAACCGTCCAGAATTGTGCCGGCCACAATCACCACGAACAGTACGGCCATAAAGGCCAATGGCATCCAGAACGCGGGATCCTGGGGGCTCATCCCCAGCGACGCGGCCAGTGAAGCAATCATGCCCGCCCCCTGCGCCGAGCCACCGGCACCACGCCGTAACGGGCGATATGCCGCAGGAGCTGGAGAAAGCCCAGCATCAGCGCTGCATAAAATAGTAAATAAGCCATACCCGCTCCGAGCAGAACGGTCCAATCCGTGGCGCTTGCAATTTCACTGAGTGTAACGGTCTGGTTGACTGCATAGGGATACAGGCCAAACAGGGAATACGCCAGGCCTGTCAGGCAGCCCACCCACCCCGAGAACATCATCAGGCGCAGAAACCGGCGCCAGCGTACGGACAGCATCCCAGGATCGAATTCCTTTTTACGCACGCGGAAATACGTCAGCCAACTGGCCGCAAGCATGAGCAACCCCACCATCACCGTCAGCCGAAACGACCAGAAAACCAAGGCCACCGGTGGGCTTTTCTCTGAGAATTTATCAAGCCCTTGCAACTGCCCCTTGGCGTCCCTCCCGAGCCAGCGCCCCCCAGCATGGCGCCATTCCCAGGCAAACAGATTGCGCTGACTGGCCGCATCGGGCCAGCCAAACAAGACCAGGCCTGGCTGGACGCCCGAGTGCCAGTAGCCGGCTGTAGCGGCTGCCTTGGCAGGCTGATGCCGGGCAATGACACCGGCGGCGCCCCACCCGGCCGCCCCTTGCAACAGGACCGCGGTCATTGCCACCACGAGCGCCATCTTGAATACCAGGCGCTCGCTTTCATCAAGCGGGCGACGCAAAGTCTGCCCAACCGTCACGCCCAGCATCAAAAAAGCTACCGACAAGGCCGCGCTGACCGCGAAAAGAGCGGCATACCAGCCCGCCGATGGGTTCAACAGCACGCCCGTCCAGCTAACAACATGATATTGACCATCGATCATATTGGCGCCATCAGGCGTTTGCATCCAGGACAGCAGCACCACCATCCACCCGGCGGCTAGCGTAACGCCCAGAGCCACCATAAATACCACCAGTGTGTGCATGCGATCGGAAAGCCGACTCTGGCCAAACAGCATGGCCCCCAGAAAACAGGACTTGAAAATAAAGGTGGTTACGATCGCCGCCGCAAGCAAAGGGCCGGCAATTTCGCCGATTTTATCCATCAGGCTGGGCCAGAGGCTGCCAAATTGAATCAGTACCGGCATACTGGCAGCAAAGGTCAGGATAAAGGCCAGGGCGAAGACCCGTACCCAGAAGCGATACGCCGTGGTCCAAGCAGATTGCCCGGAACGATGGGCACACAGTTTGAAAAACAGCAACACCCATGCCAGGCCCAGTTCGATCACCAGGAATAGCGATAAAAAACCCAGGCTGAGGAAAAACTGGATCTGGGATAGCCAGAGAGCAGAGTTCGTCATAATGGGCGCTAGTTTAGAGCCTCTTTGGCCTATTGTGACACCCACCCACAAGCAAAGCGAACAGAACGTGGCAAAATGCTTACTTTGCAAGACACTATTTCTGCATGACCCGTATGACCTCAGCCTCCGCTTCGCCTCCCTCTAACTTCTTACGCTCCATCATCGATAACGATCTGGCCAGCGGCCGCTATGCGGACAAACGTTGGGCCGGAAAGCCCGGGCCAGCCTGCGTCCAGGAGCAAGGCTCGCACGATGTCGCACGAATTCGCACGCGCTTTCCGCCCGAGCCTAACGGCTACCTGCATATCGGCCATGCCAAAAGCATCTGCCTGAATTTTGGCCTGGCGCAAGATTACGGCGGCGCGTGCCATCTACGCTTTGACGATACGAACCCCGAAAAAGAAGAAGACGAATACGTCCGCACAATAATCGATGCGGTGTCTTGGCTGGGTTTTACCTGGGAACATCACGGCGAGTCTAACTGTTACTTCGCCAGCGACTATTTCGCCTATTTATATCAGTTCGCCGAAGCGCTCATTGAGTCGGGCGACGCGTACGTCGACGAACAGAACGCCGAACAGATGCGTGCTACACGCGGCACCCTTACCGAGAAGGGCATCAATTCACCCTGGCGCGACCGAACAACCGCAGAATCACTCACTTTGCTGCGCGAAATGCGCGACGGCAAACATTCCGATGGCAGCCTGGCGCTGCGGGCCCGCATCGATATGGGCTCGCCTAATATCAATCTGCGTGACCCTGTGCTTTACCGGATCCGCCACGCCAGCCACCATCGCACCGGCCGCGACTGGTGCATTTACCCCATGTATGCCTGGGCGCATCCGGTCGAAGACGCACTCGAAGGCATCACGCACAGTATCTGCACACTCGAATTCGAGGATCAGCGGCCGTTCTACGACTGGATTCTGAACAAGCTCGCCGATCTGGGGCAACTGCGGCGACCGCTGCCACGCCAATATGAATTTGCACGCCTGAACCTCACCTACGTCATCACCAGCAAACGCAAGCTCTTGCAATTAGTGCGTGAAGGCCACGTTGAAGGTTGGGACGATCCGCGCATGCCTACTTTGGTGGGGCTGCGTCGGCGCGGCTTCACGCCCCAGGCCATACGCCTCTTCTGCGAGCGTCTAGGTGTATCCAGGGCCGACTCGCGCATCGAGTACAGCCTGCTCGAGCAGGCCCTGCGCGACGATCTTGATCCACAGGCGGCCCGCAGCGTTGCCATACTCGATCCGGTCAAACTCATCATCGACAACTACCCGCAAGACCGAGCCGAGTTGTGCCACGCGTCAATCAACCCGCACCGGCCCGAGGACGGGCAACGCGAATTCCCCTTTTCACGCGAATTATGGATCGAGCGCGACGACTTTCGCGAAGACCCACCCAAGAAATACTTCCGGCTTTTCCCTGGCCATACCGTACGCCTGAAATACGGTTATATCGTGACCTGTACCGGTTGTGTGAAGGACGAAGACGGCCGTGTCGTGGAGGTTCATGCCGAGTATCTGCCAGAGACCAAAAGCGGCACGCCCGGATCCGATGCAGTCAAGGTGAAGGGCACCATTACCTGGGTCAGCGTAGAACACGCCGTAGCGGCCGAAGTGCGCCTATACGACAGGCTGTTCGCCGACCCGCATCCTGATGCAGGCAATAAAGATTTTCTGGCAGCCCTTAATCCGGACTCCCGGCGAGTCGTGCACGCCTGGCTCGAACCCGGCACCCGCGCCCATCCCGGAGCGGTCTGGCAATTCGAGCGTCTAGGCTATTTTGTCGCAGACCGCATCGACTCTTCGCCTGAAAAGCCTATTATCAACAGGGCGGTCACGCTGCGCGACTCCTGGGCGTGATTCGACATTGAAAACGATTCAACTTTTTGCAAAAGACATTCTGTGAGCGACTCCTCTACCCATCACGACAATCCATTGGCTCTGGATTTCAAAAGCGCCACGCTTTACGCCTTGCGCGTGGTCCTGCATCGTTTGCCCATGCAAGATCTGGTCGACGCTCTGGAGCGGCGCATGAGCGACGCAGGCTCATTTTTTGAAAACGAACCCGTCGTCATCGACGCCTCAGCCATCGAAGAACCTATCGATTGGGCCATTTTGCTTAGCGCTTTACGCAAGCACTCGCTCTACCCTATTGGCGTTATGGCGCAAGATGTCAATGTGGCGTCGGCTAAAGACCAGGGCCTGACCTGCGTCGACCTGGCCCACCCGGCCCCGCGCCCCACCACCAGCCCGGCGCCTGACAAAGAAGTGCCCGTCGTCGCCCCTCCGTCGGCGAAGAGCTCCGGAGGCAAGGCTACTGTACCCGAGGCCAGCATACCGGCCATCGCACCAGCGGCCATGGTTATCAACCGCCCGCTACGTTCGGGGCAGCGCATCTATGCACGCAACACCGATCTGATCGTCATAGGCATCGTCAACCGCGGTGCCGAGGTCATTGCCGACGGCAACATCCATGTATATGGGCCTTTGCGGGGCAAAGCCATGGCGGGCGCGCGCGGAGACACCAGCGCGCGTATTTTCACTACCCATCTTGATCCCGAGTTACTGGCCATTGCCGGGGTTTACCGGGTGATTGAAACCCAATTAGAGCCTAATCTGCATAATCAACCTGCTATTGTGCAACTTGAAGGGCAAGCTCTGCGGATCATCGCGCTGGCCGATTGATTTAGAAGTGGAATGAAACAGCCGATGCTTAATTTTTGTTGCCAAGTTAGCATAAAATAACGTCGGGTTAGGCTAATAAAGCGTTTTTTTGCTTTACGATTACGTGATTTATTAAAATAAAAGGAATTCTATCGTCATGGCGCGAATTATTGTGGTGACGTCTGGCAAAGGCGGCGTGGGGAAAACAACGACGAGTGCCAGTTTCTCATCCGGTTTGGCCATGCGTGGCCACAAAACAGCGGTTATTGATTTTGACGTCGGCCTGCGTAATCTGGACCTGATCATGGGTTGCGAGCGCCGTGTGGTCTACGACTTCGTCAATGTCATACAAGGCGAGGCCACGCTTAACCAGGCGCTGATCCGCGACAAGCAGCTTGAAAACCTGTTCATACTGCCCGCATCTCAAACACGCGACAAAGACGCTTTGACGCAAGACGGCGTTGAAAAAGCGCTCAATGACCTCAAGGACATGGATTTCGAATATATCGTTTGCGACTCGCCCGCCGGCATCGAAACGGGTGCCTTGATGGCGGCCTATTTTGCTGACGATGCACTGGTGGTGACCAACCCGGAAGTATCCTCGGTACGAGATTCCGATCGCATACTGGGCATACTTTCGGCCAAGTCGCAACGTGCGGTCAAAGGCGACGAGCCCATCAAAGAGTTTCTGCTTCTCACCCGCTACCACCCCAAGCGTGTCGCGGACGGTGAAATGCTGTCGCTGAAAGATATCGAAGATATTCTGCGCATCAAGCTTATAGGGGTCATCCCCGAATCCGAGTCGGTATTACAAGCGTCGAACCAGGGGATTCCGGCCATCCACATCCGCGACAGCGACGTGTCTGCCGCCTATCAGGATGTAGTGGCGCGTTATCTGGGCGAAGAAAAACCGCTGCGCTTCGTTGACTACGAAAAGCCAGGCCTGTTCAAACGCCTTTTCGGAGGGAAATAAGATGTCCTTTTTATCATTTCTCCTCGGACAGAAAAAAACCTCGGCCAGCGTGGCCAAAGATCGTCTGCAGCTCATATTGATCAACGAGCGTGGCGGCGGGCGCAGTGGCGCCCCCGACTTCCTGCCCCAGTTGCAACAAGAACTGGTGGCCGTCATTTCCAAATACGTGAAAATCAATCCCGAAGATATCCAGATCAATCTGGAGCATCAAGGCTCTCTTGAAATTCTCGAAGTCAAGATTGAAATGCCTCAGGTCGAAACGCAGACCTGAACGGGGCCCTCTACAATCCAGCGACCGTAGGCATCGCGGTTGCTGGATGATGGATGCTGTGAACCAAGGAAAACTTTGTATCAGCGGCTGCCGCGGCTTCCTGTTTTCTCAATGAGATTTGATGAGCGCCAGCACCGACTTGAAATGCTTGCCGTCTCCGGTCTCTAGCCATTCGAACATGGCCATTTCGGATGTCACGACCTCAATCTGATGATACACGGCGCGATTGATCGCTGCCTGCAGATCGAAAAGTCGACGCGACCCGATGCAGTCGGCCACCAAGATGGGGCGCAACCCCAGCGCCAACAGGCCCATTGCAGTTTGCAAGACACACACATGTGCTTCCGTGCCAACCAACAGTATATTCGGGCGCGTCTTCGGTAGCAGTCCGGCGAGACCGGGTTCGCGCGCGGCATCGAAATGAGTTTTGCCGACAACCCGTTGTATGAATGGCAACAACTGGGGTACGGTTGCACCGATTCTCTCGACGCAATGCTCGGTGGCCACAACCGGCACGCCAAGCAAACACGCCGCCTGAGCCAGCGACTGGGCGCGTGCCAGCACTTGCCGGCCATCTAGTATGGCAGGCAGCAGCCGGGTCTGCATATCGACTATCAGCAAGAGCGAATTCGACACAGCCAGACACGGCATAAGGTTTCTCCTGCTATTTCAGCGCCTTGTACCGCAAGCGTCTGGGTTTGGCGCCTTCTTCGCCCAGGCGACGCCGTTTATCGGCCTCGTATTCCTGATAGTTGCCATCAAAAAACACCACTTTCGAATCGCCTTCGAAGGCCAGTATGTGCGTCGCAATACGATCCAGGAACCAGCGATCGTGACTGATAACCATAACGCAACCGGCGAACTCAAGCAAGGCGTCTTCGAGGGCGCGCAAGGTTTCCACGTCCAGATCGTTTGATGGTTCATCAAGCAGCAGGAGGTTACCGCCTGCGATGAGCGTTTTGGCCAGATGCAATCGCCCACGTTCGCCGCCCGACAATTTGCCCACCAGCTTGTTCTGATCGCCACCTTTAAAATTGAAGTGCCCGAGGTAGGCGCGCGAACCCATTTCAAACTTGCCTACCGTCAGCAGGTCGGCGCCATCGGATATGGCATCAAACACCGTCTTCTCGTCCGGCAACGATTCACGCGATTGGCCGACATAGGCTGTGCGCACGGTCTTGCCAACAATCACAGATCCGGAGTCGGCCTGTTCATGGCCGGCAATCATGCGAAACAAGGTGGACTTGCCGGCGCCATTGGCACCGATAACACCCACAATGGCGCCCGGAGGCACCTTGAAGCTAAGCGAATCTATAAGCAGGCGATCGCCGTAGCCCTTGCTCACATTATCGAACTCGATCACTTCGTTGCCCAGGCGTTCGGCAACCGGAATAAAGATTTCCTGTGTCTCGTTACGCTTTTGATATTCGTGCGAAGACAATTCTTCAAAACGCGACAAGCGCGCTTTGGCCTTGGCCTGTCGTCCCTTGGGGCTTTGGCGCACCCACTCGAGCTCTTTCTTGATGGTTTTCTGACGCGCCGATTCGGTCGCTTCTTCTTGCTCCAGACGAGCTTCCTTTTGTTCGAGCCAGGAGCTGTAGTTTCCCTTCCAGGGAATGCCGTGGCCTCGATCCAGCTCAAGTATCCATTGAGCGGCATTATCGAGAAAATAACGATCGTGGGTAACGCCCACCACCGTGCCAGGGAATTTATGCAAAAACTGCTCGAGCCATTCGACGCTCTCTGCATCCAGGTGATTGGTTGGCTCATCGAGCAACAACATATCGGGTTTGGATAGCAACAAACGGCATAAAGCCACGCGGCGCTTCTCGCCCCCGGACAGATTGCCTACCACTGCCTCCCAGGGCGGTAACCGCAAGGCATCAGCAGCAATTTCCATCTGGTGCTCGATATCGTCGGAACCGCTGGATGCCGCTGCCGCGATAATCGCTTCTAACTCGGCCTGTTCGCTAGCCAGCTGATCGAAATCGGCGTCCGCGTCGGAATACGCCGCATAGACTTCATCGAGCCGCTTGCGCGCCGAAAAAATTTCGCCCAGCCCATCCTCTACCGATTCGCGCACCGTGTGGTCGGGGTCGAGCATGGGTTCTTGCGGAAGATAGCCGATTTTCAAGCCAGGCATAGGTACGGCCTCGCCCTCGATATCTTGATCGATGCCCGCCATGATCTTTAGCAGCGTGGATTTTCCCGAGCCATTCAAACCCAGAACACCGATCTTTGCACCAGGGAAAAAGGAAAGCGAAATGTTGCGCAGGATCTGCCGCTTGGGCGGCACAATCTTGCCGACGCGATTCATCGTGTATACGTATTGAGCCATGAGTCAAATTCAGTAAAGCCGTAAAGGCTCGATTGTAGGCGGTATCTACGAAATGGTCCGTGACGGTTGCGAAGGGCGCGAGGGCCGGTGCGGTAGGCCCTGCGCCACCAACACACCGGCCATGGCCAACAGGCCTCCAACCACATGATAAACATGCAGCTTTTCTTTCAGAAATACAATCGCAATGATGGCGGTAAGAACCGGCATAAGATTCATGAAAAGGGTTGCCCGGCTCGGCCCCAGCAATTGCACGCCGCGTATCCACAGCAACGGCCCAAAGAGCGACGCGAAAACAGCCGCAAACAGAATCATGGACATGCTCTCGGGTGTCAGGGGCGAGGCCGGATAAAGAAGGAAAAGCGGCAGTTGAAACAGCACGCCAAATACAATTTGCACGTAGAGCGACAACCACGGTGACAAAGGGATGGCCCAGTAGCGCAGCAACACTCCGTACAAGGCGTAGGCGAATACCGCCACCAACATCAGGACATCGCCCACCCGAATGCCTTGCGTCAACAACCGGGAGGGCTGGCCCTGCGCAATCAGTATGAACAAACCCAGCAACGACAGCGCAGCGCCAGCCAGCATCATGCGAGTGGGGCGCTCGCCCAGAATCCATGCCGCGCAGCCTATGGTCAGCACCGGCATCATAGATAGAATAATTCCCATATTGGTTGCACTGGTGGTTTGGGCTGCTATATAACCCAGGTCTTGATTCACCACCATGGCAAGAAACCCAAGCACGGCCAGACGCGGACAAAGCGGGCGAATTTTCCCCCAGTCGCGCGCGACCGATCGCCAGATGAAGGGAGTAAGTATGAGCCACGCCAGAAACCAGCGATAGAAAGAAATGGCGGTAGGCTCGATGACTCCGGCTGCCATCTTGGTAACAATTGTATTGACCGCCCAAATTACGACGGCTACAAAGGGGTAAAGAAAATAGCGCAATGGCAACATGAGCAGCATAGTAACGCGGGCCAAGCCCACGCTGGTGCCGGAGCTTGCTACAACGTCGACCGGGCCTCCTGAAATGTCGCGGCGATTTCGCTCGCCGCGTAGCGTAATTGAGGGAGGAAGGTCAGCAGGCTCGCCACGGACGTCCGCTCTATGGGCGACTGGATCGCTACCGCGGCGCAGGCCCGGGTTCTATCGAGCATAACCGGTACCGCGATGGCAATCATGCCCGGCATGAATTCCTGATTATTGAAGCTGACACGCTTTCTGCGGATTCCGACGAGCTCCCGACGCAAAACATCTAAATCAGTGATGGTTTGATTGGTACTGCCTCGCAAAGGCAGCTTTTGCAATAGTTTCTCGCGCTGCTGCTTGGGCAAAAAGCTCAGAAACAGTTTGCCGCAGGCCGTACAGTGATAAGGCACTCGTGAGCCGGGACTTAAATTATTACGCAAAGGCCACTTGGCCTGCACCCGATCCAAGTAAACAATATCGTCACCGCTGGAAATAGCCAGATTGCAGGTTTCTCCCACAATATCGACCAATTGCTGAAGAATAGCGCGTCGCGCAGCGGCCGGCCCGGCAGACATCAACATATTGACGGCAGCGCGGCGCAAGCGTGACGAACACTCGTACTCCCGACCCGGAGCACTGCGAGTGATGATCCAGGCGTTTTCCAATTGTTTGAGCAGGCGGTGAACGGTCTGCTTGGGTAATTCGATTCTTTCAACGATCTGCGTCAAAGTCAAAGGCTGGCGAGCCTCGGAAATAATCTCGATGATGCGAAACGACCGTATCGCAGCCGCGTTCGATTGTGTAGAAGACATATTGCCGCTCTCCCTGAGTCTACAGACCTAATTTAGTCCCGAAAATTAACTTTTCATAGACTAATGAATGTTAATCGCCGAAAAACGCAGATATTGGGACGCCATTTTTTCCCGTTGGCGTAGATTTATAGTCTCTCAGAGCATAAGGGCCGACGCAAATGGGTGACCCCACTCCATTTCCAAATCGATCGTGCGCCGACTCTTGGAGCCATGTTTTCCAGATAAAGGTCAATTAATGTCAACTCAAGAACCACTACGAAATACGGATGTCGATACGGTAGCCGAAGTACGAGCTCTGGTGCAGCGGGCACGCGGCGCGCAAGTTCGTTTTGTCGAAATGGGCCAGACGGCCATGGACGATGCCGCGGCCGCCGTGGGCTGGGCGATTATGGAACCTGTGCGCAATCGCCAACTGGCCGAACTATCGGTGCGAGATACCGGAGTTGGCAATGTCGAAGACAAAATCCTTAAAAATTACCGTAAAACGCTAGGTCTATTGCGAGACTTGCAAGGCGTGAAAACGACCGGCGTTATATCTGAGAATGCGCAAACCGGCATTACCGAAATTGCCCGGGCAGTTGGGGTAGTGGCTGCGATTACTCCATCGACCAATCCGGCTGCGACTCCAGCCAACAAAATCATCAACGCCCTGAAGTGCGGCAACGCCGTGATCCTGGCGCCATCGCCCAAAGGCTTGAGCACTGGCCGCTTGCTGCTCGAGTTTATTCACGCCGAATTCAAGAAATGCGGCCTTTCTCCTGATCTGGTGCAAACCTTGTCCTCGCCCATCAGCAAGGCCAAGACTGCAGAATTAATGCGCCAGGCAGACTTGGTCGTTGCCACCGGGTCGGCGTCGAACGTGCGCATGGCCTATACCTCGGGGACACCGGCCTTTGGGGTAGGTGTGGGAAATGTCGCCTCGATGGTTGACGAATCGGCCGATCTGGCCGATGCGGCCCAAAAGATTGCGCAATCCAAGACCTTCGACAACGCGACCAGCTGCTCCTCCGAAAATAGCGTGGTGGTGCTCGAAGGCGTCTATGACGCCATGCTGCGAGAACTGGAAGCCTGCGGTGGCGTGCTCTTAAATGATCAGGAAAAGCAGGCCCTGCAAAACGTGATGTGGCCTGACGGCAAGCTATCAGGCGCGGTCACCGGGAAGGATGCTGCAACAATCGCGCGCATCGCGGGGCTTGATCGGGTTGCGGCAACACACCAGGGCCATCCCGCCTTTCTAATGGTGGAGGAGCAGGACTTCGGCAGGGACCACCCCTTTTCAGGTGAAAAGCTGTCTCCGGTGCTGGCGGTGTACCGCGCCAAGACCTTCGATCAAGCCTGTGCGACGGTTACACAGATATACGAGTATATGGGAGCCGGTCATTCGGTCAGTCTACACTCGAAAAATGCCGATCAGGCCATGTCGCTGGGTCTGCATCTGCCGGTCGCACGCGTCATCGTGAATCAAGCCCACTGCCTTGCAACAGGCGGCAACTTCGACAACGGCTTGCCCTTCTCTCTTTCGATGGGGTGTGGCACATGGGGTGGAAATAATTTCTCGGAAAACATGAATTACCACCACTACCTGAACATTACCCGGATCGCCCGAGTGATTGCCCCGAACGAACCCAGTCAGGATCAGGTCCTGGGTGATTATTTCAAGAAGTACGGACTATGATGAATTCCCGCAACTTCCCTGATCTACTCGCGCAGTTGGCGCTGAAGATTCCGGAAAAGCTGTATTTCATTTCGGCCGATAGCGGGCAAGTCTTGACCTACAGGTCGCTTCACGAACGATGCGTGCAGTTAGGCGAGCAGCTTGCCGCACTGGGCTTCAAACAAGGCGACAAGGTGTCCGTCTATATGCCCAACAGCGAGCAAACCGCCGTGCTTTTGCTGGGCATCATGGCTCAGGGGCTGGTCGCCAACCCCATCAACTTGCTATGTCAGACATCACAGTTGCGCCATATCCTGCAGCATTCCGACACTCGGCTGATATTTACGACGAAGGAATTGGCCGACGCATTGCGGCCTCTTTTAGCGGAAATCGATCGCCCGATTCAATTAGTCCTGGTCGATCCGCATTCGCGCGAGCTGCCCGTTTTTGCAGCGGCACCTCTTGCGGGCGCCACCAAGGCCAGTCCGACAGCCGTTACCCCTGACCAGGACGCTTTGCTGATGTACACATCAGGCACCACCGGCGTGCCTAAAGGGGTACTCCTCACGCAGGAAAATTTGCTGGAAAACGCCAAGAATATTGTACGTGAACACCATCTCACCGAAGCAGACCGGGTCTTGGGATCTCTACCGCTCTACCACATCAACGGCCTGGTCGTGACAATTATTGCTCCCCTGGTACATGAAGGTTCAGTGGCGATGACTGCACGTTTTTCGGCGGCCAATTTCTGGCAAGACGCCAGCCGCTACCAATGCACATGGATCAACGTGGTTCCGACCATTATTGCGTACCTGCTCAACGACCACACCGACTGCTCGGCTATGGATTTAAGCCGCTTGCGCTTTTGCCGTTCCGCTTCATCGGCTCTTCCGCCCGAACGGCACCGGGAATTTGAAAAGCGGTTCGGAATCGGCATTATCGAAACCATGGGCTTGACCGAGACCGCAGCGCCGTCTTTCAGCAACCCATACGCCGCCCACGAAAGAAAGATAGGCAGCGTTGGAAAGCCTTCAGGCATCTTGGCCAAGGTGATTGATGGCCAAAACCGTCAGGTCAAAAACGGCGAGCACGGCGAGATCATACTGACCGGGAAAAACGTCATGCGTGGCTACTACAAAGACCCGGTCAAAACAAAAGAAGCGTTCACACCGGACGGGTGGTTGCGCACAGGCGATATTGGCTACGAGGACAACGACGGCTTTTTCTACGTGACCGGCCGTGCCAAAGAACTCATCATCAAGGGTGGGGAGAACATTGCTCCGCGTGAAATTGACGAAGCCGTCATTAAACATCCCTGCGTACTGGATGCTGCATCGGTGGGCGCGCCGCATCCCGACTACGGACAGGACATTGCGGTGTACCTGGTGCTGCGCGAAAACGCGACCTTCAACGAACAAGATATGCGCCGGCATTGCCTGAAAGAGCTGGGCCCGTACAAATCACCCAGTAAATATGTCGTCGTCAAGGAACTACCGCGCGGTCCGTCAGGCAAAGTGCAACGCCTGAAACTGCTGGATTTATAAACCACTTTTTAACCTATCGGGCATCTCGGTCTAAAACTTTTGGAGTGCAGTAAACAGCAACAACTTCCATTCATTCTTATAAAACCAAGACATCGTCAAACCATTGACGCTTATCTGGAGGAGACACTATGCGATACCGCTTAAAAACGCACCACCTAATTCTACTGGTGATGTGCATGATGTACTTTATTACCTATATAGATCGCGTCAACATAGCAATTGCCGCGCCCTTCATTCGCACCGAAATGGGGCTAAGTAACCTAGAGCTTGGCCTGGTCTTCTCTGCATTCGCCTACCCCTACACAGCCATGCAAATACTGGGAGGATGGCTCGCGGATAAATTCGGACCCAGAAAGGTCCTGGTCGTGCTGTCGCTGATCTGGGGGCTAGCAACGCTGCTGACCGGCTTTGTGGGCAGCCTTGCCACTCTGTTGATCCTGCGCTTTGCTCTGGGCTTCGGCGAAGGCGGCGCATTTCCCACCACAACCCGAGCATTTACCAGCTGGATACCGATTACGCAGCGCGGCTTTGCACAAGGGATCACGCACTCATTCGCGCGCCTGGGCGGCGCCGTCACTCCGCCGCTGGTAGTATTCATTATGTTGATGAGCGGCTGGCGCGAATCGTTTCTCGTGATGGGGGTAGTGAGCCTGATCTGGACGGTCGTATACCTATGGGTATTTCGCGACACTCCGGAAGGCCATCCACGAGTCACCAGTGAAGAACTGGCCGAGATCAACAAAGACCGGGTGATCAAACAGAAAACGGGATCCCCCACACCGTGGAAACGACTCATCAAAGGCATGTGGAAAGTCACCTTTGTCGATTTCTGCTATGGCTGGTCGCTTTGGGTCTTTTTAACCTGGCTTCCTTCCTATTTGAAAGATGCCCGCGGCTTCGACATGAAACAACTGGCCCTATTTACGGCGCTGCCTTTGCTGGCGGGTGTGGTCGGGGACACGCTGGGCGGCGTCGTTTCAGACAAACTGCTCAAGGCCACTGGCAATATCCGTTTTGCACGGGTATCGGTGATCGTGGTGGGCATGGGCGGAGCGCTGGCATTCATGGTGCCCATGATTACGGCCAAGGACCCCCATACTGCCGTGGCCTTATTGTCCTTGTCGTTCTTCTTTCTGGAACTGACCAATGCCGTACTGTGGACGCTACCCATCGACATCGCGGGAGACTACGCCGGCACGGCCTCAGGCATGATGAACACCGGCTTTGGCTTGGCAGGTATGATTTCGCCGGTTGCATTCGGGTTTCTGATCCAGAACACAGGCAGCTACTATCTGCCCTTCATGCTGTCGGCCGCTCTACTGGGCGTGGGAGTTATTGTGGCCTTGTTCATTAATCCGAACCATACGGTCACGACAGTTCCACCTGTGCCTCATGAGGAACAGCACGCAATGACTTAAAATACGCGTTCCGCTTTCTGCCGACGTTGACGCTATGACAGCCAAACCCGACCCTACTCCCCGCTTCACCGCCGATGAGCTCGACCTTCTCGGGCGCACGGCCGACGCGTTAAGCGCCTATATGGGCAAAGCCGTTCTGGCCGAAGTGATTGACGCCGAAGATACCGGCTTCGAATGGGTGTTATTCGGAGCGCCGCTAGACACTAAAGACGAGGTGGAAGGCCTGACCACCGTTCAAATTGGTGGCGCTGGTACTCGGCTACTGGGTAACAAGGGCGGCCTGGATATCGACAGCGAAGAGGTCTTCGATTGCGAATACCTCTGGGCAATACAGCTATCCACGCTGGAAGGCGTGCGTTTTATCAAGGTCGACCAACAAGGCGACGAAATCGCCTGGACCGACGACCTGCGCGAGATCCTGCCCTTCCATTTAAGCGACGAACCTATCCCTGAAGACGATGACGACGAGGGCGAGCCTGACGATGACGACAACGCCGACGACCCAATGCCTGACGCGTCGCCGCGGCTGCACTGAGCCAAAATAGCAGCCACAAGGCGATGGTGGTTCAGGCGGGCAGGCGAACTTGAGTCCGCTGCGTCAAGCGCCTGGATTGGGGAGGCAAGGGGCGCGCTGTTCGCGCAACCGCTTTTGGCCAGCCCAGTGGGCTGGCCAAGTTGCGAGTTTACGCCCCGCCCCAATCCAGGTGCTTGGCGCAGGCAGCCCTGGCTACGCCAGGGCCGGACGAAGTGAGCCAGCACGCCTGAACCACCGTCGCCGTTTCGCCTATGGCCACCAAATGCGCAGCAAACTACTACGGCAGGACGTTACAGAACAGCGCTACGAACCGCGGCGAAGTCGGTCACGAACATACAGCAGTACCCCCACAGGCCACATCGCCACCACCAGCAGGCGCGAACCCAGCCTTGTAAGCGAACGATCAACCGGCAAAGACTGCCCCGCCCGCTTCACATGCATCGCAAAGCGTGTATAACGCGCCGCCGCACTCAAAAACAGTTGCGGCTGATACCAAAACCAGGGCAAGCATTTGTCGACCGTATCGTGGGCCAATAACCAAAGCCCCAGTGCATGTTGCTGGCTGCCTCGGCCCTCGGCCGACAGTGAATCGGCGCTATCGTGATAAACCCGGAAAACCTGATTTACAAAACGCGTCAAATAGCCTGCTCGCGCCATGGCGCGCCATACCAGACTTTCTGGCACGAAACCCGGAATATCTTCGGGAAACGGGAATTGGCGCAATACATCAGTCCGCATACAACCGAATTTCTCACCCTTGACGCGATACTTGAAGGTCATGTCGAGCGTCGTTGTATCAACGACTTCAGCGGGAAACATGTCGCCTACGATGCGCCCATCGGGCCGCGCACACAGACCGGTAATTGCCACAAAGCGCGAACGGTCTTCGATTGGTAGCCCCGCCCAGACCCGCGCCATGGTGTCCAGCGCGTTGATATCCAGGCTGTCATCGCTATCCAACGCAACAATCAGCTCGCCACTGGCCTGCCGAACACCGTGATTGAACGCGGCTTTCTTGTGCTGATTGGTCTGCCAGACATAACGGATTGGAAAGCCGGCTTCTTGCTGCCACGCCGACACCAACTCGCGCGTGCCATCGGTCGACCCATCGTCGACCACCAGCCATTCAAAATCCTGAAACGATTGTTCGCGCAGCGACGCATACACCCGGCCCAGCGTGTTGGCGCGGTTATAGGTCGGGGTGAGTATGGTGAAAAGCTGGCGCCAGGGACTGGATGACATACGTGGCACCATAGCCTTATAAGCTTTATAATTAATATACTGTATAAAAAAACAGCTTACCAATTATGGGATGCTCTGAACTTGCCAGTATCAACTCAAGCCCACAGCCACCCGCTGGCCGTCAGAGCCGCAATTACGCGCGTTTGACTTTTTCCAGCATCTTGAATACGCCCTTGGGGGCGTTTACAAAAAGACGCTTGAACGCCTTGCCCAGGCACCGGCGCTCCAGCGTGTTGCGACGGGTGCGTTTGACTTCTGCCATGATGATCTCCGACTTTTACATAGAGGATGCAAAGTATACGCACCCACCAATAATGCCATAGTAATTAAACGCACTAGAATGATGAATAGCACGTTCACGTTGATTGAATTAACCTGCAATTTTACCTGAATATTACTTCTTTGCTTAAAGCCCCCCAAGCTAGAGCTACTCCAGAAAGAACCGCGACCCCTCCTCATGAGTTCACAAATCCGCATTTTCGGTGCCCGCCAGAACAACCTTAAAAATCTTGATATATCGATCAATACCGGCGAACTGCTGGTGCTAACAGGTGTATCGGGCTCCGGCAAAAGCTCGCTGGCCTTCGACACCCTGTACGCCGAAGGACAGCGGCGTTACGTCGAGACGTTTTCTCCGTATGCACGCCAGTTCCTCGACCGCATGGACAAGCCCAAGGTCGACCGTATAGAAGGAATACTGCCCGCCATCGCCATCGATCAGGTCAATCCCGTACGCAACTCGCGCAGCACGGTGGGCACGATGACCGAGCTTAACGACCACCTTAAACTGTTTTATGCACGCATGACCCGCCTGTACTGTCGGGGCTGCGCCGCCGAAGTCCAGCGCGACAACGCAGAATCGATCAGGCAACAATTGGCCCAACGCACCGATCTGCATCAGAAGCGCATGACCATCACCTTCCCGGTGGTGATCCCGTCAAACTTCACCCAAGAAGAAGTGCGTACTTATCTGGACCAGCAAGGCTATACGCGCATCCATCATGAAGACACCATCAGTCGTACGGTGCCCGCGGTCAAGGGCAAGAATCGGCGTTCTGAAAAGACCGAAAAGCTGCGCGTGCTGCATGTGACCCAGGACCGTTTCCGATACGGCAATACCGATACACCACGCCTCATGGAAGCGCTCGACGCAGCCCTCAAACAAGGCGACGGACACCTGGCTATTCATGCGTCGGACGACGATGGCGAAAACGAACAAACTCTTCGCTTTAGCAACCGCCTGCATTGCGCCCAATGCAATATCGAATATACCCCGACGCTGCCCAGCACCTTTTCATTCAACTCTCCGCTGGGCGCCTGCGACACTTGCCGGGGGTTCGGACGGATTATTGGCATCGACTACGGACTCGTCGTACCCGACGAAAACAAGACGCTACGCGATGGCGCCATGAAACCCTGGCAAACCACCAGCTACAAAGAATGTCAGACCGAAATGGAGCGCTACGCACCGGCGGCCGGGGTGCGCCTGACCGTGCCATGGAAAGCCTTGAGTGACGCCGAAAAGCACTGGGTCATCGACGGCACGCCCGACTGGAAAGGGGGCACCAGCGCGTGGAAAACCCAGTGGTACGGAGCACAGCGGTTTTTTAACTGGCTGGAATCGCGTGCCTACAAAATGCACGTGCGCGTACTGCTTTCCAAATATCGCAGTTATACGCCCTGCCCGGCTTGCGGCGGGTCGCGATTAAAACCAGATGCCACACTATGGCGCCTGGGCGACGGTACGGGCGACGATGACAATCATTATCCGCGCTTCATGCCGGTCCATGCCCAATGGACACGCGAACAGCTCAATGCGCTACCCGGCCTAGGGGTGCACGATCTGATGCGCCTGCCCATTGATCAGGTGCAGCGTTTTTTTGCCGACATCCATCTGGGCGATTCGCTGGATGCCGCCATCGACCTGCTCTTGGGCGAGGTACGGGCCCGTCTGAAATTTCTGTGCGACGTGGGCTTGGGCTACCTGTCTCTCGATCGCCAAAGCCGCACGCTTTCCGGAGGTGAAGTACAGCGCATCAATCTCACCACAGCGCTAGGCACTTCGCTGGTCAACACGCTCTTCGTACTGGACGAGCCCTCCATCGGCTTGCATCCGCGCGACATGCACCGCGTGGTCGAAGTCATGCACCGTTTGTGTGCCAATGGCAACACCTTGGTCGTGGTCGAACACGACCCTCAGGTCATGATTGCAGCCGACCGTATTCTCGATATGGGCCCGGGGCCCGGCGAACGCGGCGGACAAATTGTTTTTGACGGCACGCCCGATGCGCTGCGCCGTGCCAACAGCCTGACCGGCAATTATCTGGGAGGCCGGTTGCGCGTAGAGGCACCGCGCCCCATGCCCGTGGCCGCCAACACGCCCAAGCTGGTGCTCGAAGGCGTTAACGCCAACAACCTGAAAGACGTGTCACTCGCTATTCCCCTGGGCCGGTTGGTTTGCATAAGCGGCGTATCCGGATCGGGCAAATCCACCCTTATCCAAGACGTGCTGTATCCGGCTATACGCAAACAAATGGGCAAGCCCACCGAACCGCCCGGTGCCTATACCCATTTGCTCGGCGTCGAACAAATCGCCGACGTGGTGATGGTCAATCAAGCTCCCATTGGCAAAACGGCCCGTTCCAATCCGGCCAGCTACGTCGGTGCTTTCGACGCCATACGCAAGCTGTTCGCACAAAGCCCACTGGCCAAAGAACGCGGCTATACCGCTGGCACCTTCAGTTTCAATAGCGGCGACGGGCGCTGCCCCACCTGCGGCGGCACAGGATTCGAGCACGTCGAAATGCAGTTCCTGTCAGACGTGTATATTCGTTGCCCTGACTGCGACGGCAAACGCTTTCGCCCCGAAACACTGGAAGTACGCGTCGAGCATTTGGGCCGCAGCGCCTCTATCGATGAAGTGCTGAACATGACCGTGCATGAAGCAATGGAGTTTTTCAGCGGGTTGCGCGACGTCCAAACGGGCCTGGCACCCCTGGCCGATGTCGGCCTGGAATACCTGCACCTGGGCCAGCCCGTGCCTACCTTATCGGGCGGCGAGGCGCAGCGGCTGAAACTGGCGGGCCACTTGGCCGAGGCGTCGCGCAGCGGCATTTCATCGGTCAAGCTGGCCAAGAAGGGTAGCCTGTTCCTGTTCGACGAGCCTACCACGGGTTTGCACTTTGACGACGTGGCACGGCTTATGCGCGCCTTCCGAAAACTTCTTGCGGCTGGCCATTCGCTACTCATCATCGAGCATAATCTGGACGTCATCCGTGCCGCAGACTGGGTGATCGACCTAGGGCCTGAAGGTGGCGACGCCGGCGGCCAGGTAGTGGGATACGGAACCCCCCAAGATCTGATCAACAACCCTCGCTCGCACACCGGGAAAGCCTTGCATGATTACACCAGCGCCATCGTGTATGAAGAGAAATCGCAACGCGCTCGCCTGCTTGCCGAGCCCCTGGCCACATATAAGAACAAATCAGTGGCAGCGTTGACCGTCATGGCGAATCGGCAACCTCATCACAGCATCGATATTCTCAATGCCCGTGAACACAATCTAAAAGGCATCAACGTCTCTATTCCGCGCGACACCTTCACCGTGATCACTGGAGTCTCAGGCTCGGGAAAATCCACATTGGCCTTTGACATCCTCTTCAACGAGGGCCAGCGGCGCTATCTGGAATCACTCAACGCCTATGCCCGAGCCATTGTCCAGCCAGCCGGCAAGCCCGATGTTGACGCTATCTATGGCATTCCGCCCACCATTGCCATCGAACAGCGCACCAGCCGAGGCGGACGCAAATCGACTGTCGCCACCATGACGGAAATCCAGCATTTCCTGCGTTTGCTGTATGTCAAGCTGGGCACCCAGATGTGTCCCACCTGCCATGTGCCGGTCGTACCGCAAAAGCCCGAGCAGATCGTGGCCCAGTTACTGCACGAACACAAAGGCGAGCATGTAGGCATACTCTCCCCGCTGGTTTCGGCCCGCAAAGGCTACTACACCGACCTGGCCAAATGGGCTGCAGGCAAGGGCTACACGCACTTACGCGTCGATGGTGAATTCATTGCAGTATCTCCCTGGCCCCGTCTGGACCGTTACAAAGAGCACACCATCGAATTGCCGATAGCCGATTTGCTGCTGGATCCGGCAGACGAGACGGTCTTGCGTGAAACCATACACAGCGCCCTGGAGCACGGCCACGGCACCCTGAGCGTACTGCTGGGGCTCAGTAATAGCTCCTCGGGGCCGTTAGCCGAGCGACGCACAGCGGGCCTGAACCCGGCCATGCGCCAGTTGCATTTTTCGGTCAAGCGCGCCTGCCCGACCTGCGGAACCAGTTTCCCAGAACCTGACCCGAGGATGTTCTCCTACAACTCCAAACATGGCTGGTGCACCAGTTGCTTTGGCACCGGCTTGCAGCTTAACGGTTTCGATGCCGAACAGACTGGCGAAGAAACAGCCTGGAACGCGTGGTACGAAGGCGAGGCCGAAGCCTGCCACAGTTGCAATGGCGAACGTCTCAATCCGCTGGCCCGTGCCTTTCTCTGGCGCGACCGCTCCATCACCGAACTGACCGCGCTGTCGGTGAGCGATGCGCAAACCTTCTTTACCAGTCTGATCAGCCAGGGGCGCGAGGCCGAAATCGGTCGCGACATTTTCACCGAGATACGAAGTCGGCTCGACTTCCTGCAAGAAGTCGGCCTAGGCTACCTGGCGCTCGACCGCGCCGCGCCGACGCTATCGGGCGGCGAAGCACAGCGTATCCGCCTGGCCGCCCAGTTGGGTTCCAACCTGCAAGGCGTTTGCTATGTGCTCGACGAACCCACTATTGGCCTGCATTCACGCGACAACCAGATTCTGCTTAATGCGCTGGGCAAGCTCGAAGGACACGGCAACACTCTGGTGGTTGTCGAACACGATGAGGACACCATACGGCGCGCCTCGCACATCATCGACATAGGTCCGGGGGCGGGCGTGCGCGGCGGCTACGTGGTGGCGCAAGGCAGCGCGCAAGACCTCATGGATAACCCCGACTCCATCACCGGACGATACCTGAAACACCCTTTGCACCATCCCCAGCAGGCACGGCGCCCGATTGACGCACATACACCCATGCTGGAAATCCATGGCGCGCATCTGCACAATTTGCACAACGTGCATGCACGCATTCCCATTGGCCGGCTGAGTGTGGTCACCGGCGTTTCGGGCTCGGGCAAATCCACTCTGGCGCGCGACGTACTGCTCGACAATCTGGCGCATGCCATTTCCCAGCGTAAAGCGCCCGACTGGTATGGCTGCGTCGACATCACCGGCTGGGAGCCTATCGATCGCGTGCTTGAGGTCGACCAGACGCCTATCGGCAAAACACCCCGCTCATGCCCCGCCACCTATATAGGTTTCTGGAACGATGTGCGCCAGTTGTTTGCCAGCACCAGCGAAGCCCGCATGCGGGGCTGGGGCACGGCGCGCTTTTCGTTCAACACCGGCGAGGGGCGTTGCCCCCTCTGCGAAGGCCAGGGCTTACGCACGCTGGAGATGAGCTTTCTGCCAGACATCAAGGTACCGTGCGACGCGTGCGGCGGAGCGCGCTTCAACAGCGATACCTTGGGGATCGTATGGCGCGGAAAAAGCGCCGGCGAAGTGCTCAAGCTCGAGGTCGATGAGGCCATTAGCTATTTCGCCGTCCACTCCAAAATCGCACGATCCCTGCAGCTAATGCAAGACGTTGGGCTGGGCTACCTGACGCTCGGCCAGCCCTCGCCCACGCTGTCGGGCGGTGAAGCACAGCGCATCAAGCTCGTGACTGAACTGGTCAAAGCCCGACTGACCGATGGCGTCATCAAAACCGGGCGCGCTTCGCGCATCCCGCACACCCTGTACGTGCTCGACGAACCTACGGTAGGCCTGTCCATGGCCGATGTGGAGAAACTGAACCACGTACTGCATCGCCTGGTCGATGCGGGCAACACGGTCGTCGTGATCGAGCATAATCTGGATGTCATCGCCGAGGCTGATTGGGTGCTCGACCTGGGCCCCGAAGGCGGCACCGGCGGCGGGCGCTTAGTCGGTGAAGGCACACCAGAAGACATCATTGCCGTGAAAAGGACCTCTCATACTGGTGCCGTCCTAAGCACTTTTATGAGCAGTGCCCACTGATGCTTTGCCGCTTTGAGAATCGCCTGTCGGGACAGGCGCTTGAATTGCTCGATTTTATCGAGCGTATTGACGCCTGCTCCGGGGCAGAATTACCCGCGGCTTTCGAACAGATAGTCGCGGCGCAACAAAAAGGCTGCTGGGTAGCGCTGCTGCTGGATTATGAGCTAGGCGAGTGGCTGGACCCCGCCTGTTCACCCACCCACCCGACCGCGTTTAACCGCCAGACCGTCACACGCGAAACGCCTCGCCTGACGGCACTGGTTCACCGACGAGCCAGCCACGAGCCGGTATGGAACGCCCCTTCGAACGACGAACCAATCCAGCTCGAATCACGTCCGCTCATCGCTCAGGCCGATTACCTGAAAAATATCAACCTCCTGCAAGCCTGCATACGCCGTGGCGAAATCTACCAGGCCAATTACACCTTTCCGATAGAACTTCGCACCCAGGCCGCCCCGCGAGACTTGTACCGAACCATCGCTGCACGACACCCCACCGCCCACGCCGCCTATATCGAAGATGACGCGCGCAGTATCTTGTCGTTTTCTCCCGAGTTGTTCGTAGCCCGCGAAGGCGCAACCCTGACCGTGCGCCCCATGAAAGGCACCGCGCCGCGCCATACCGATCCTGCTCAGGATCAATACAACGGGCAAGAACTCTTGCACAGCGAAAAAAATCGCGCCGAGAACCTGATGATCGTTGATTTACTCAGAAACGACCTTGGGCGGCTGGCTATACCTGGCTCCGTCAAAGTCGACGCGCTCTTTACTCTGGAACGCTACCCCTCCGTCTGGACCCTGACATCCACCATCACAGCGCAAGCCTTGAACAAAAGTTTAGAAGATATCCTTAGGGCACTCTTCCCCTGCGGATCCATCACCGGTGCTCCAAAAATCGCCGCCATGAAAAAAATCCAAGCCCTGGAAACCTCGCCGCGCGGCATTTACTGTGGTAGCTTGGGGTGGCTCGCCCCGAACGGTAACTTGTCACTCAACGTCGCCATCCGGACCATCGAGATGCCAGCATCGGGGCCGGGAGTCTTTGGCGTTGGAGGCGGCATTGTCCACGACTCCGACGCCAATCTCGAATGGGAAGAGTGTCTATGGAAAGCGCGCATTCTGCAGCTAGGCTCGCCCCCCTCTTGCCCGGAAAAATCGTTGCAATGAAAGTGCCGATCCAACTTATCGAAACCATGCGTGTCGAACCCGGCCAACGCTTGCCGCTCCTGCCCCGACACCAGCAACGTCTGGAACGGTCCTGCCAGGCTTTGGGTTATGCGTGGCCCGGTGATGCACTATTAACGGCGATCAACGAATACGTCGAGCGCCTGGACACCCGCATCAGCCACCGCCTGCGTCTGTTGCTCGACAGTGACGGACGTCATTCTCTTCAATCCAGCGAACTGGCTGCCACCTCGCAACCGGTCCGAATCCGCCTGAACCCATCGCCACTGCAGGCTGATCCATTCTGGCTGCGGCACAAGACCACCCGTCGCCCCTGGTATGCCGACGCCCAAAACCTGCTTGAGCAGAACCGGGGATTGTTCGATATCGTGTTCTGCAATGCGCACGGAGAAATCTGTGAAGGCAGCCGCAGCAATGTGTACGTGCAAAATGCCAACAACGAGTGGCTGACGCCGCCAACAGCCTGCGCCCTGCTGCCCGGCGTCCAGCGTCAAGTTCTGCTCGATACAGGTCAAGTGCGCGAAGCACTCATCACCCGCAGCGATTTACTAAACGCCCGCGCCATCCGCGTCTCCAACGCCCTGCGCGGCTGGCTGGATGCCGTTTTAGATTAGAAGCGGTGCCGCCACAAAAACGCACCCGCCAGTCACGTAGTGGCAGCCCTTGTGGCTGCCAAAATCGTTGACGCACAAGATAGGTTCAACAAAGGCATCAACAATCGCACAATCACAAGCCGAACCGAGCGGCGTGGGCGGCTAAGATGGGGCGGGCGATTCGGGCGCGCCGCGCACAGGGCCGGCTTCGGGGATCCAAGGTGTGCGCTGTCTGAAGCGGGAC
>JBDTLC010000128.1:0-4742 GCA_039935015.1 Paralcaligenes sp.
TCTCGCGCGCATATGACTGGTAGAAGCACATGCCCGACATCACCGTGCCACCCGCCGATTCAATGATTTCGGTATAGCCGAACCGATCGGCGTCCGGCTTGATCTGTGGACTGGTGATGGCCAATAACGGCACCTTGAATGTGCGTCCTCGGCTCAGTTCGGCAATGGTCCGTAATTCAAACAGGCTCAGTTGCGGCGCCGAAAACACGACCACATCGACTTGCTTGTCGACCGCGTAGCTTTCTTGCAACGCGTCGACATCGCGCTTGCCGACGTGATGTTGTAGCGGCAAGCGATGGCTGTTGACGTCTTCCGGGTGCGACGCTTCAGGGGTAAAGCCGGCAATATGATAAAGCGCTGTCGACCCGAAACTGGCCATGGCTGCGCCGAAATGTTTCAGTTCGTCTGAAGTGGGAGATCGATCGATGCCTTCTATAAGGGGCACCTGCCAATAATTTGCGGCCAGGCGTCCGATTACGCCGCCCAGGGCTCCCCATTCGTTAAGGGTGTGGGGTGTCCAGTCCACACGTATGCGCAACGTGGCTTGCCGATGTTCGTCGAGATGGAAGCCATAGCGTGGCGTGCGGCCCGTCAATCCGGCCGATAGCGCCGACGGTCCACCTTCGAAATTAGATCGGGCGCCATTGACCGAGTTGGAGTAGATCACAACCCCGGTATCTCCGAAGGCGACATGTTCGCCGCGCGTTGCGGAAAGCACCGTTTGATAGTTGATGCAGGTATCTGTCATGCTGACACCAAGTGCCACAAAGGCATCAATCGCGCGCCTTTCGAGGTGCAACATCCAGTCGGCTTGGCCAATAACGTCTGCTTTTGAAAAGTCTGTTCCGCGTGGATCCGTGATGGTGGGCACCCGTACCCGGTGCAGGCCATCTTTGGCTTCGGCCAAGCTCTCGATCCACCGCACGCCCGCCTGCCCCAGGCTTTCGGTATCGGCCATGACGTGCGCTTGCGTGACCGGGACAAAATCCAGTGCACCAAAAAAATCGCCTACGGTGATCTGGTGCTTGATAGCGATTTGGGCGGTTTGGCCGAACTGTCCTGCCAGCATGGCTTTTTCTTCATCGTTTAAATTCATGGCTTTAATCCAGGGAAAGACCTGTTTCACGAACGGCTTCGCCCCATTTGGCAATTTCTTTTTTCTGAAACGGCGCTAAGGGGATATCTAGAGTTTGTACACCTATGTCGCCAAGCCTGCGGGCATAACTATCGGACTGAACGATGCTTTGGAGGGCCGAGGCCAATCTGTGTTTGACTTCGGGCGGTAATTTAGCTGGAGCGAAAACCGCCCACCACGCTGTCGCCTCAAAGCCTTTGATCCCCGATTCTGATACGGTGGGCACAGTGGGCAACACCCTGGATCGGGTGAGGCTTGTCACAGCCAGTGCGGTCAGTGCGCCGCTTAGCACGTGAGGCAATATCGATTGGACGGGGTCGAACATCAAAGGTATGGTTCCTCCGATCAGATCCGTCACCGCCGGGGCGCTACCTTTGTAGGGGATATGGGTAAGCTTGATTCCGGCTGCTTTACAGAACATGGCGCCTGTCAGATGACCGGGAGTGCCGTTACCTGCAGAACCATAATTAATCGCTCCGGGGTTGGCACGAGCCTGGGTAATAAGGTCTGCCAACGACTTGAAGCCCGCGCGAGCGTTGGCCACAATGCCTATAGGTGCACTAGCGATGGTGGCGATGGGCGTAAAGCTGTTGATGGCATCGTACGGAAGCTTTTTGTATAGCGTGGCATTGATGGCGTTGGTGCCGACTGTTCCCATAAGCAGCGTGTAGCCGTCGGGCGTAGCCATGGCGACCGCGTCCGCTCCTATGGATCCGCCGGCGCCGCCGCGATTGTCGATATAAACCTGCTGCTTCAAAATGTCGCCAAGCAGCTTTGCCAAGGGCCGAGCCACAATGTCGGTTGGGCCGCCTGCGGGGAAGGGCACGACCATCCTGATTTTTCGGGATGGGTAGGCTTGCGCGAGCGCCTGCATGGAATAACAAAGGCTTGATAGCCCGGTGATTACGGGAGCAATTATCAGTTGACGGCGGCGATTCGAGAACGACATGACACTACCTCCTGGTTAAGCAAACAGGCCGTGATTCGGTGTTTTAGTGCGATTTCAGCCTTTTGGTGGTCTCGACCGGACGTAAAGCGCTTGCGATTTCCAGCGGTCCGGGCAAGCTTAAGCGGAACGTATAGCGTTCCGGAATAATGTAGATACGCATGAACTCGCAAATAATCCCAGATGCGGTTCGAGAGGTTCTTTCCATGACAAGCACGTTGGTTCGGGCATTGATACTTAGCTCGTGCGCCACTTGCGTGGTGGCTGGCGCGCACCGGATAGCCACGTCGGCCTGACCAATGCGCAAACCGAGAAACTGTTGCAAGATTTCATACACCGTTAAGTTACGCGCACGTTTTTCACCCACACCCGCAGCCGATGCCGGCAAAAATGCTTCCACGACGGCGAAAGGCTGGCTGTCAACACAATAGCGGCGTCGCAGACGCACCGGTAGATCAAGGCCTTGAGCAAGCGTTCGATCGGTGCGGCCCGCCGAGATTGAAAATTCGAGCAATTCGGTCTGGGGTTCGACACCCTGGTTGCGCAAGGCATCTTGAAACCCCTGGAGGGTGCCTAGGTCTTGATGCAGGGGAGGTCGGGTTACATACGTGCCTTTGCCGCGGTGCGCTACGACCTGCCCGTTGCGGGCAAGTAGTGCAATGGCCTGGCGCACCGTAATGCGGCTGACGCCGTGTGTGGACATCAATTCGGCTTCACTGGGTATCCGCATGCCGGGAGCCAGTCGAGCCGTCGAGATTTCGTCTGCCAGCCGATTGGCAATTTGAATATATAAAGGTTCTTCGCTTGAAGGATCGAGCATGGTTTGCGAAGAAGGAGGGTTTTCGATATGACGCGGCTTACTCATGATGTTCCATGTTGTATTAATACATTATAAGATAAGTTGTCTCTGCGATGAGTTATTTTTATGGGTGAGCGCAATGCCAGCATTGAATCAATAATCGGAAGGTCGACTTCAACAGTCAGCGGCCAGGTACGGTTGTACAATCGCGAACGCATTGATTGAGGTATAGGTAATGCATTTAAAGAAGCTACAGGCATCAATGAAAATTGGCATTGAGCACCACAAAGCCGGCCGCACGGCACAGGCTGTGTCGATTTATTCCTCAATACTGAAAGTGCACCCTCATGACCCGCAAGCTTTGTATCTGCTCGGGCTGGTTGCTCAAGAATCGGGCGATCATAAAAAAGCGGTTGCACTCTTTACCAAAGGACGAAACGCCAGTCCAACTGAGCCGGTATTCCATTTGCAGCTTGGCATTTCGTTGAATCATTTAGGAGCCGTGGACGATGCGATTTCCAGTTATCGAAAGGCGCTGGCTTTAAATCCTGCGTATGTCGAGGCTCATTGCAATCTGGGTAATGTTCTTGCGCGTATGGGTGATACGGATGGGGCAATAGGCAGCTACCGCCGCGCCTTGCAGCTGGCGCCCGATCTGGCTCAAATTCATTACAACATCGGAGTATTGTTTCAGGAGCAATTCCAGCCCGAAAAAGCGATTGAATGCTTTCGAGATGCCATAAGGCACAAGGAAGATTATGCCGCTGCATACAATAACTTGGGCGTTGCTTTGAGCGAAACGGGTTTCCTGGACGAGGCGATCACCTGTTATCGAAAGGCACAGGAATTAGCCCCCGATTTTGCAGACCCTTTTTATAATTTGCATGCGCTGTTGTTAAGTGAAGACGGCAAGCAGGGTTCTATAGCCTCTTTGGAAGAAGCCTTGAAAATTCAGCCCGACAATGACGTCTATCGCTTTTCTTTAGGAATGCTTCACGATTACGCAGGCGACACTGAAAGGGCCGCCTCTTATTTTGGCAGCATGCCAAATAGCGAGTCATTCGCAGCCGATCTGGACGCCTGGAATTACCTAAAATCCTTAAGCGGCGCGCGGCCATTTCTGATGGGCAATGCACTCCATATGTTCAAGTTTGCCATCGACCACGCAAGAGCAGATGGCTTGGTGCTCGAGTTTGGTGTTTTTCATGGAAAATCGATACGTCTGATCGCGTCATTGGTGGACACGGCGATTCATGGTTTCGACAGTTTCGAAGGCATTCCGGAGGACTGGAACGAGGAGTCCAAAGGCAGCTATTCCACAAGAGGAGCTATCCCCAAAGTACCGGCTCATGTCCATCTTCATGCCGGATGGTTCGAAGATTCGATTCCTGCGTTTGCTGAAACAGAGCGTGGCCCCATCCGTTTCATGAATATTGATTGCGATCTTTACAGTTCAACGAGAACGGTATTGGACCTTCTTGCCGCTCAAGTCGTTTCGGGCACGGTGATTGTATTTGATGAATATATTGGGAACAAATCCTGGCGTAACGATGAGTTCAAGGCCTTTAACGAGGCGGCGCAAAAGCATCAGTGGTCTTACGAAATTCTGTGTTTCAGTTTCGTGACCAGACAGGTGGCTATCAGGATTTCCAACTGTGCCGCGTGAGTTGGCTCTTTTACAACGAAGAGATTGCGATTGTTTAGCGTAATGGATTTGGGGCATTTTCGGCCAAACGGTATTTGGCTGGGTGGTGTTTGGGTATTTGAAGACGCCGTCTATGGAGGCTGGGCAGGACCGGCACGGCGTGCTTGATCCGGATCTGCCTCGTCCAGGCGGGCGTCGGGCCAAACTCGCTACGCCG
>JBDTLC010000129.1:0-4866 GCA_039935015.1 Paralcaligenes sp.
TGCCAAGAATCGCGACCGTGAGCTCGCGTCCGCAGATGAATTGCTCGGCCAAAACATAGGCATCGTATGTAGCCGCCTGGCGATAGGCCGCCAACATTTCCTCACGCTGATTCACCTTGGTCACCCCTAGCGTGGAACCTTCATGAGGCGGCTTGATGATCAGTGGCAAGCCCAGGTCTGCCATCGCACCAGCCAAGTCATGCTCGCCGGCGAGAACGGCAAACTTCGGCGTCGGCAGTCCCTGCGCGATCCAGACTTTCTTCGTCATGATCTTATCCATGGCCAGGCTGGACGCCAAAGGGCCGCTGCCGGTATAGGGCAATCGCATCAGCTCGAGCGCCCCTTGCACAGTGCCATCTTCGCCATAGCGTCCATGCAGTGCGATGAAAACGCGATCGAACCGCGCACTAAGAAGTTCGGCCAGATTCTGCTTGCCTGTATCGAACAAATACGCGTCGACGCCAGCCCCTTTTAAGGCCGCATAGACGCCCTGGCCCGACATAAGCGACACCTCGCGCTCGGCCGAGCAACCGCCATACAAAACCCCCACACGGCCAAAGTTTTCGGTCATGCCAGCTCTCCTATCTGTGCGGGCACCTTGGCGATCGACCCAGCCCCCATGACAAGCACCACATCGTCACGTTGTACAAATCCCAATATGGCTGGCGCCAGATCAGCGACATTCTCTATAAATAAGGGCTCTATCTTGCCCGCCACCCGCAAGGCGCGGCTCAGCGCGCGCCCATCGGCGGCCACCAGAGGCGCCTCACCGGCTGAATAGACGTCTGTGAGCAGTACCGCATCGGCGGAGCTTAAAACTCGCACAAAGTCTTCAAAACAATCCCGCGTGCGGGTATAGCGATGGGGCTGAAATGCCAGAACGATACGACGATTGGGCCATGCGCCGCGCGCCGCCGCCAGCGTGGCCGCCATCTCGACCGGGTGATGCCCGTAATCGTCGATCAAGGTGAAAGTGCCACCGCCATGCTCTTCGGACACAGCAAAATCGCCAACGTTCGTAAAGCGACGACCTACGCCGTTGAAGGAGGCAAGCGCTTGAGCGATGGCAGAATCGGGAACGCTCAGTTCAGTGGCTACAGCAATTGCTGCCAGAGCATTCAAAACGTTGTGCTGCCCAGGCAAATTCAAAGTTATGGACAGCTCTGGGAGAGTTCCTGACGTCATGCGGCGCTCGACATCAAAATGCATCTTCGTTCCATCGGCACGCACATTGGTGGCGCGCACCAAGGCATCGACATTGGTGCCATAAGTCGTGATAGGACGCGAAACAAACGGAATAATTTCACGCACATTGGCATCGTCACTGCACAACACTGCACTGCCGTAAAAAGGCAGCTTGTGCGTGAACTCAATGAAAGCGCTCTTAAGGCGAGCCACGTCGTGGCCATACGTATCCATGTGATCCGTGTCTATGTTCGTTACGATCGCCATGACCGGCAGCAAATTCAGAAACGACGCGTCAGATTCGTCCGCCTCTACCACGATGTACTCGCCCTGGCCCAAGCGGGCATTGGCACCCGCCGAATTCAGACGACCCCCAATGACAAACGTCGGATCCAGGCCGCCCGCCGCCAATACGCTGGCTACCAGGCTGGTGGTGGTGGTCTTGCCATGCGTACCCGCCACCGCAATGCCACGTTTCAGGCGCATCAGCTCGGCGAGCATCAATGCCCGTGGCACGACGGGGATATGTGCCGCGCGTGCAGCCAACACCTCAGGATTGTCGGCCGTCACCGCGGTCGAAGTCACCAGCGCGCCTGCCCCCAGTATCTGCGACGCCGCATGGCCAATGCTCACGCACGCGCCCAAGCTGGCAAGACGACGCGTAACCGCCGACTCTTGCATGTCGGAACCGCTGATGGTGTACCCCAAATTCAGCAGGACCTCGGCAATACCGCTCATGCCAGAGCCACCGATACCGACAAAATGGATATGTTGAATTCTATGTTTCATGCTGGCATCTCCAATGCCTGTTCACACGCATCGGCAATCTGCTGCGTCGCGTTCAGACGGGCATGCTCATGAGCATGCTGTGCTACTGACGCCAGCTCTTCACGCGTGCGCGCACGCAACCACTGCGCGAGCCACTCGGCGGAGAATTCTTTCTGGCTTTTTAACCAGGCTCCGTTGCAATCACTCAAATAGCGTGCATTGGCCGTTTGATGATCATCAATCGCATTGAGCAACGGAACAAACAAGGCGGCGACCCCCACCGCCGCGACTTCGGCGACCGTCATCGCCCCCGCGCGGCATATCAGCAGATCGGCGTCAGCCAGGGAACCGGCCATATCGTCGATAAAGGCGTGGCATTGCGCGCGCACGCCGACTCGCTCATAGGCCGCAAGGACTTCGTTCAAATGCTGCTCCCCCGTCTGGTGCACCAGCGCGGGCCGCTCATCGAGAGCCAGTTGCGCGAGCGCCAAAGGTATCACCTTGTTCAAGGTCTGAGAACCCAGGCTTCCCCCCACCACTAGCAGCCGCAATGGACCCTGACGTGAAGCATATCGCTGCTCCGACGGAGCTACCTCAGCCAAGCGTCGCCTGACGGGATTGCCCACCATAATGGCGTCAGGCAAAGCTCCGGGAAATCCCACCAGAACCTTGCTGGCGATCTTCGCCAGCCAGCGGTTAGCCGTACCGGCGACAGCATTTTGCTCATGGATGACGAGGGGGATGCGGCGCAAAGTCGCCATCAGTCCGCCTGGAAATGCCACGTACCCGCCCATTCCAAGGACAACGTCGGGACGTATTTTTTTCAAACTACGCAAGGCCTGCAAACACGCGCTAGCTAACGTCAGCGGGAGTTTAAGCAGTGCGAACAAACCTTTGCCGCGCACACCGCCAAAATACAAAGGCTCAAGCTCGAGGCCCTGCGCTGGAACCAGCCGGCCCTCCATATGCTGCGGATGGCCCAGCCATTGCACTTGCCAGCCTCGGCTTTGCATTTCCTGTGCTACAGCAAGCCCCGGCATGATGTGGCCTCCCGTCCCGCCGGCCATAATAAGTAAGGTACGAGGTTTCATGTACGCTTGCCCCGCATCATGTTGCGGTTTTCATAGTCCACGCGCAACAACAGCGCCACTGCGCACAAGTTCATGACAATGCCGGATCCACCATAACTGACCAGCGGCAAAGTCAGGCCTTTGGTAGGCAATAGACCCACGCACACGCCAACGTTAATGAAAGTTTGAACGCCGAACCACAAAGCGACCCCCTGGGCCACCAGGCCATTGAAAATCCGCTCCATCGCAATAGACTGACGGCCGATATCAAAGCCACGCCACACGAGGAACACAAACAGCCCAATCAGGCACATCAGACCGACAAAGCCCAATTCTTCACCAATGACCGCGACGATGAAATCGGTATGCGCCTCTGGCAAATAATGAAGTTTCTCAACGCTTGCGCCCAGGCCCACACCAAACCACTCACCCCGGCCCAGGGCAATGAGCGAATGCGACAACTGGTAAGCACTGCCATACGCGTTGTCGGGATTCCAGGGGTCAAGGTAGGCAAACAAGCGCCCCCGGCGCCAAGGCGATATCCAGATCAATGTCAGAAAACTGCCGAACAATATGGCCAACAGGCTCGAAAACAACTTACCGTTGATCCCACCCATAAACAAAATACCCACCGCAATCGCCACGATCACCATGAAGGCGCCCAGATCGGGCTCAAGCAACAGCACAATACCCACCGCGGCCAGAGTGAACGACATAGGCAAGAACCCGCGGAAAAAGCTTTGCATATGTTCTTGCTTGCGCACGGTGTAATCGGCCGCATACAACAGTATGGTTACTTTCATCAGCTCCGACGGCTGAAAATTCAACGGCCCCAGCGGCAGCCAACGGCGCGCGCCGTTGACTTCGCGGCCTAGGCCAGGCACCAGCACAATCAGCAAAAACACCAAACTAAGCAAAAATAGCGGCACCGCGAATTTTTGCCACACTTGCATGGGAATACCCAAGACCATTGCTGAACACAGCAGTCCGGCGCAAATAAACAGACCATGGCGGCTCGCGAAATAGAACCGCCCGTAGCTCTGATAACGATGCCCGTCGGCCAGCGCAATTGAGGCCGAATACACCATGAGCAGGCCAAACAGTAATAAGGCCACAACGGTAATGACAACGGCCACGTCGAAATTGGGCATGGTGGTGCGTCCCGGGGGCACGGTATTAACACCAGAGGTAAGACCCGAAAACACGCTCATGTCAGTTCTCCATGGGCTAGCGCCAATGCCTGCACGGCTTGGGCAAACACCTGGGCGCGATGGCCGTAATTCCTGAACATATCCATGCTGGCGCAGGCGGGCGACAACAACACAGCATCTCCGGCTTGCGCCAATTCCAGGCCGCGCATCACCGCCTCTTCCAGCGTATCGACATGCTCAAGGGCCACTCCACACTGGGCCAAGGCCTGGCCGATGACCGGTCCATCCTGACCCATCAACAGCACAGCCCTGGCATGTTCTCGCACCACTGACACTAAAGGAGAGAAATCCTGCCCTTTGCCCAAACCGCCGGCAATCAGCACCACTTTCTGGCCAAGACCTTCAAGCGCAGCGACCGTCGCACCCACGTTGGTGCCCTTGCTGTCCTCAACAAAATCAACGCCAGCTATGCTGCGCAAAAACTCAACCCGATGCGGCTCACCGCGATAATCGCGCAACGCTGGCAATAGCGCGGCCCACCCCAAGCTCAATGTACGCACCAAAGCCAATGCGGCAAGCGCATTGAGCGCATTGTGCGTACCCTTTATCCGCAAGACATCGGAGGGCATAAGACGAATTAGGTTGCCCGCTTCGCGTGACGGCTCGACTTCGACCTTCCTACGCTTTTGGCG
>JBDTLC010000130.1:0-5248 GCA_039935015.1 Paralcaligenes sp.
GCAGGTTTGGGCTGACCACCGGTCAGGCGCTGGATTTCTTCTTGTTCAAGAATAGCGAGTAGGTTCATAGTGAACTCCTGGTGTCATCATGATCGGTCGGATTTTATATGTGGCAATTGCCCAGTTGGGCATTTGCCTAAACCACGTGTGCTTGCTTGCGTATTTGCCAAAATGCATGCATATACCCAATACACGATTGTTGATTTTTCCGCCGCCAGAGGATGATGTTTGCAAAACCCAGTATTCTACACCTAAACGGAGTTGTCCTGGAACACCCGCGCATACCCACTAGAACCCCACGGCAACGCCTAGCCACATCATGCCTGGAATCATGGCTCCCCATATCGCAACCAAGCAGACATCAGCCAACATGGTGCCCATAGACAGCTTGGGAGTCTTATTGCCTTTGCCAGGAGGAAATGGCCATTTGGCGGGAACGCTTTGAGCGCGATGAGTATTCATGTGTGCCTCGCAAGTGATTAAATACTGTTTTTAAATACAGCTGTTCATAAATTAAACTGTACAAAAAAACAGTATCATTTGCAAGCGTTATTTTTTATCACGCTACTACGGTGACAGGGATGAAAGGTGTACGTAAGCAAAAATTGGACCCACTAGGGGCGCCTCTACGAAAAAATGGCACCCACTAGGGGTGCCGCTACAAAAGCCTTCACAGGCAAGACGGTACTTAAAGCTGATTATTTATTGGGCTGGGGAGTGGTTCGCAGGTAGGGGCGCACTACTTTGTAGCCCTTAGGGAACTTGGCCTTCAGCACAGCTTCGTCTTTAATGGCCGGTGAAATAATCACGTCGTCGCCATCTTCCCAGTTCACTGGAGTAGCCACGCTATAGCTATCGGTAAGTTGCAAGGAATCAATCACCCGCAAAATTTCATTGAAATTGCGCCCTGTGCTGGCCGGATAGGTAATGGTCAGGCGCACTTTTTTGGCCGGATCGATCACAAACACCGAGCGCACTGTAGCTGTAGTGCTGGCGTTCGGATGGATCATGTCGTAGAGATCGGACACGCGGCGATCCGAGTCGGCCAGGATCGGATAATTCACGGTGGTATTTTGCGTATCGTTGATGTCCTTAATCCACTCTTTATGAGACTTGGCGTCGTCAACCGATAAAGCCAGCACTTTGACATTGCGCTTGGCGAATTCGCCGGCCAATATCGCGGTATAGCCCAACTCGGTCGTGCAAACAGGCGTAAAGTCGGCCGGGTGCGAAAACAGCACCCCCCAGCTATTGCCCAAGTACTCGTGAAAGCGGATTTTCCCAACCGAAGAATCCTGCTCAAAATCGGGGGCGGTGTCGCCCAGTCGCAAGGTTGCCATGGTAGTTCTCTCTTGATGATTGAAGAATCAGAAGATATGGTTGCAGGCCGGGCCCGCCATCATATCGCCAGCGACCCGCCCGGCGGCATTTGCCGACCAAGCGGATTGCTGCGGTGAAAACCATTGTGACAGCAATGGCCGCATAGTGGAAATACCGTTTATGAATATCCTTATGTACTCTCTACCGACCTAGCATACTGCGCAGCGACCTGACCCTCAAGCACGCTCGCCGCCAGGGCCTGCGCCCGCGGCAGGACATGAGCCGCGTAAAATACACTTGTGGCCAGTTTACGGGCGTAAAACGTATCGGTACTGCCCGCGTCGATATGCCGTACGCACAACAGGGCTGCACGTGCCATCTGCCAGCCAGCCAGCGTAACGCCCGATAGCATCAAATAAGGCACACTGCCTAAAAAGACGGCTCGCAAAGATTCACCAGCGTTGGCCAGCACATAAGCGACCGCTTGTTCATATGCACCCACCGCCCCGGCCAGACGACGCGCGATCAAGCCCAGGCCCGCGCCATGGGCGCCCGCGACGGCCGACGCGGCTTCGAGCTCGGCAATCGTGGCATGCATTTCAGCCGCCAGGGCACGAGCCACGGCCCCGCCATCGCGCAGGGTTTTTCGGCCCACAAAATCATTGGCCTGAATGGCGGTAGTGCCTTCGTAAATAGGCAGGATGCGTGCGTCACGATAATACTGGGCGGCGCCCGTTTCTTCGATGAAGCCCATGCCGCCATGCACCTGTATGCCAAGGGAAGCCACTTCGACCGAATTTTCGGTAGAAAACCCTTTGACGATGGGCACCAGATATTCGTAGATGGCCTGGTGCTGCTTACGCATTTTCAAGTCGGCAAGACGCTTGCCCTTATCGCAAGCTGCGGCGGCTATATACGCCACCGCACGTGCGCCTTCGGTCAGTGCCCGCATGGTCATCAGCATGCGTTGCACGTCGGGGTGCCCGATAATGGCAACCGGCCCCTCTGACCCTTCAATTGCGCGGCCCTGGATGCGTTCACGCGCGTAATCCAGCGCTTGCTGCAAGGCTCGTTCTGACACGGCAATACCTTGTACTCCCACAGCAAAGCGCGCGGCGTTCATCATGATGAACATGTATTCCAGGCCGCGATTCTCTTCGCCCACCAAATAGCCGATGGCACCCTCTCCTACTTCGCCCTTCCCAGAACCATACAACAACACGGCCGTCGGGCTGCCGTGAATGCCCAGCTTGTGCTCAAGAGAAGCACACCATACGTCGTTACGCTGTCCAAGAGACCCATCGTCGTTGACCAGAAACTTGGGCACGATAAAAAGCGAAATGCCTTTGACGCCCGCTGGTGCGTCGGGGGTGCGGGCCAATACCAGGTGGACGATATTTTCCGCCAGATCATGTTCGCCATAGGTGATGAATATTTTTTGACCCGACAAACGGTAGTCGCCGTCGGCCTGGCGCACAGCACGCGTGGCCACCAGTGCCAGATCGGAGCCCGCCTGGGGCTCGGTCAGGTTCATGGTACCGGTCCAGCGGCCCTCGAGCATGGAGGGAATAAATCGCTTTTGTTGCGCCTTTGTACCCACCGCCATCAGGGCCTCTATCACGCCGTCAGTCAGCAGCGGACATAAGGAAAATGCCAAGTTTGCCGAGTTGATATTTTCACCGGTTGGCGCCGCCACCAGTTTGGGTAGCCCTTGCCCGCCCCACTCTGGGTCGTGCTGCAGGCCTTGCCAGCCACCGTCGGCAAATTCGCGAAACGCTTTTTTAAAGCCAGGAGAAGTCTGCACCTTGCCGTCCGCCCATACGGCAGGCGAAGTATCGGCGCTGTGATTAAGCGGCGCAATGGCCTGCTCGATAAAGCGGGCATTTTCTTCCAGCACCGCCTCGACCAGATCGCCGGTGACCTCTTCAAAGCCGGGCAGCGCAAGGACGCCCTTGAGATCGGCCAATTCTTCGATCACGAAACGGATATCCTGTGTAGGTGCGCGATAACTCATAAGACCTCCAGATTCAGAAAATTCATATCCAGGATCTGATGATACCGAATTGGAGTAAGCGCTGCCTAGAACCCTTTGGTCAGTTGCAGCCACACTCGGGCCGAAGGGCGGTCCCCCGCAATGGTGGGCGTGGCGCCCACCGGGATCGCTACCTGCAGTCGGCTCACCCATTGATACGGCCCGGTCCAATCGAGCGCCAGGCCCACGTCGCTGATGTGTGCCACATTGGCGTCCGTCCCCACCGGATGCGCATTGCGATGCACCGCGCCAGTGTCGGCAAAGAGCGTACCCTGCCACTGGCCGGGCAGCGGCAAATGCAAATCATGGCGCAGCTCGATCGTCGCCAGATAACCCGAAGAGCCGCCCAAGGTCCCAGTCTCGTAGCCGCGCAGGCTATTCGCCCCGCCCAGCAGAAACTGCTCGGACGGGTCCAGGTTATTTGGACTGTACTGGCCGCTCACGCTCGCATACAGGCGCGTGGCGGAGGTGAGGGTTTGAAGACGGGCTAGCGTCGCGTTCCAGCGTGTGTACGAACCCGCCGTCCGCGCCCCACTCACGTCATTCGCCTGCGCCTGCGCATTATCAAAGCTCAGTTGTCCAGGGGTAAAGCTCGCGCTGGCCAAAGTAATGCCCCCGCCCCCAAAGCCATCACGGCGCGTCCCCTCCAAGCTGAAGGTGGCGCTATCGCTATGGCGTTGACTGATCAATGAGGCCACGTCGATGCGGTCATCGAGCATCTTGTGATTGAACTGCACTCGTCCAGACACATTCACGGCAGGGCTGCGAATAAATGGCTGCGAAATCCAGGCGCTGGCTACGCTCGCCGTGCCGTGTGCCTCTAACGCACCAAGGCCACCCGCTAAATGGTAGGTCAGCGCTGAATACGCCACTCCCAGTCGCGTACCCGAACCGGTCACAGGCAACTGATAGGCGAGGTGTCCATAGTTCAGACCCTTGCCTGAGCTTAAGACATTGGCGCTTAAGAGATCGCCCCGGTGCAAGGGGCTGTTGATATCCAAATTCGCCCCCAGGCGCGCGCGCCCCGTGTAGCGATTTCCCAGGTCGTCGGCAGTGACGCTGCCTGTGAAAAGAGGTCCGGCATCGGCCCGCACCTCTAGGTCGGCCGTGCCCACTGCCGCGCCTGGACTTAAGGTCGCGTGCGGATCTACGCCTGGCAGGTCTCCCAAGAGCAGCAGGCGCGAATCGAGCGGCCCCTGGGTGATGAGGTCGCCGGCGTGCAAGGGGGCCAGCACCGCCGCGAGTGGGCCGTCCGAAACGCGGCTGTGATTTGTCACCTTCACTTGACCATAGCGGGCTTCCAGTACGGCGATCTGTACCGTACCGTGCTCGATGGTCTGGGGAGGGAGGTAGGCACGCGCGAGCGGGTAGCCGTGAGCGTGGTAGTAGTCGGTGATGGTTTGAACCAGGGCGTTCAATTGCGCGAGCGTAAGAGTGTGGCCTTCGCCCTTGGCCACCAGCGCGTGCAGCGCGGCGGTAGCAAAGCTTATGTTGCCGCTTATCGTAATGCGGGTGACGGGAATCGGGGTGGTGTCTGCGGGAGCGGGCGCAGCCCGGGGTGAAATGGTGAGGCCAGGCTGAGCATTTGGAGCGGACTCAGGCGTCGAGGGCTGCACCTGTTGCAGGATCGCGCCGCTGCCCGGATAGACTTGCGCGAAGCTCGCCTGCGGCGAGACCGCAAATACCACACCTGCCAGCGACAGGCTCAAAGTGAGCGGGGAAAATCGGATACGAAGAGGCTCAATCACGAGGCGTCCTAAAACAAAATTAAAACCGTTAAGAAAAGGCTTAAAAATCAAGGAACTGGCGTTGATCTGCCTACGCCTCATGGCAGACGTACGCCGGAGCCGACGACAGTAAACAGTTTAGGCTCGGTAAAACCCGATTCACCTGGCA
>JBDTLC010000131.1:0-7315 GCA_039935015.1 Paralcaligenes sp.
CGCCTCCGGCGGCACCGACGGACAAAAGAAATTTACGGCGACTTGTGGAGCTAGAGTTCTGATCAGTCATGATTTCTCCTTAAGATTGTTGACCTTCATCACACAGCCAATACGCCAAGCCCGAGTCTGAGTGCCCGGCGCGGTCTACTTGAATTTGTACCCATACATTACAGTCAGATTGATGGGGTCTGTCAAGATAGTGGTTACGCGGGGTTCAGGCCGTTCCGCCGACCGTCAGGCCATCCATGCGCAAGGTGGGCATCCCCACTCCGACAGGCACACTTTGCCCTTCTTTGCCGCAGGTGCCAACGCCCGAATCCAGCTGCATATCGTTGCCGATCAGACTGACCCGGTTCATGGCGTCGGGGCCATTTCCGATCAGGGTAGCACCCTTGACCGGATAGGTAACCTTGCCATTTTCAATCATATAGGCTTCGGACGCGGAAAAAACAAATTTGCCGCTGGTAATGTCAACCTGACCGCCGCCGAAGTTGACGGCATAAAGACCATTTTTAACGGAGGCAATAATTTCGGCCGGATCTTCCTTGCCCGACATCATATAAGTGTTGGTCATGCGCGGCATGGGCAAATGTGCATACGATTCACGCCTGCCATTACCCGTGACAGCCGTTTTCATAAGACGGGCATTCATTGAATCTTGCATATAGCCACGCAATATGCCGTCTTCGATCAGCACATTATGTTGGCTTGGGTTACCTTCGTCGTCGATATTAAGAGACCCGCGTCGGCCGCCCAGGGTGCCGTCATCAATCACTGTCACCCCCCGGGAAGCCACACGCTTGCCCATACGGCCCGCAAAAACACTGGAACCCTTACGGTTAAAGTCGCCTTCGAGCCCATGCCCGACGGCTTCGTGCAATAAAATTCCCGGCCAACCCGAGCCTAGTACGACAGTCATTTCGCCCGCAGGCGCCGGCTTAGCCTGCAGATTCGTTAGCGCTTCGTGGGCCGCCCGTTCTACATACGACCGCAAAATGGTGTCGGTGAAGTAAGCCAGGCCGGTACGACCGCCTCCGCCACCATGGCCCATTTCGCGACGACCATTGCGCTCAACAATGACTGTCACAGACAGCCGCACCAGGGGCCGCACATCGGCCACCAAACGCCCATCGCTGCCAGCTACCAAAATAACGTCATATTCAGCGCCCAAGCTGGCCATGACCTGGATGATGTGCGGATCGGCCGCACGCGCCATGGTCTCGACACGCCCGAGCAATGCCACCTTATCGGGCGCAGACAGGGTGTTGAGCGGATCGATCGCCGGATACAGATCGTGCGCCGGCCGCTCGCGCTCGGTGACAACCTTCTGACGTCCACCCCCTTGCCGGCCAATGGTGCGCACGGTACGAGCCGACGACAACAAAGCGTCGGGCGACAAAGTGTCGGAGTACGCAAATGCAGTTTTCTCGCCACTGATAGCTCGCACCCCCACCCCTTGGCCGATTGAAAAGCTGCCGGTTTTTACGATCCCCTCTTCCAGGCTCCAGCCTTCGCTACGCGTATATTGAAAATATAAATCAGCATAATCAACTTTATGGGTAAAAATTTCGCCTAAGGCTCGTGCCATATCGGACTCACTCAAGCCCCATGGGTCTAGCAATACAGATTTGGCAGTGGCCAGAGCATTAATGGCAGGATCAGACAGTTTCATGGCTATATGCTTGTTTAATAAATTAACGTGTTAACAGTAACAGGTTTACATTGTGCGGTGTTTCAAGGCGGGCAACGATAAGCGCACGTCTTGCAAACGCTCTTGGTCGACCGAGCCCATTACAAAGCCCAGACCTTCCGGGCAGACGTCCAAAATATCACCCCAGGGGTCAATCAAAACGGAATGCCCCCAGGTGCGGCGGCCATTTTCGTGCTTTCCGCCCTGCGCCGCCGCCAACACATAACATTGGTTTTCAATAGCGCGGGCACGGAGCAGAATTTCCCAATGCGCAGACCCCGTTGTATAGGTAAAGGCTGCCGGCACGATAATCAGACTCAGTTCACCCAGCGCCCGATAAAATTCCGGAAAGCGCAAATCATAGCAAATCGATAAACCCGTTTTTCCGCACGGAGCATCGAATAATTGAGGCGTATTTTCGCCTGGCCGAATTGAAACCGATTCGTCATAGGATTCATCGCCCTTGTTAAAGCCAAATAAATGAATTTTGTCGTAACGCGCCACTCGGGCGCCAGAAGGGTCAAAAACCAGGCTGGAATTATAAATACGATTATTATCCGGGCTTTCCAGTGGAAGAGTTCCTCCGACCAACCAAATACCGTACTGTATAGCTTGCTCGGCCAAGAATTTCTGAATAGGGCCTTCGCCCAACGATTCACGCAAGACAAGCTTGTCGCGATCGTGCCGGCCCATTATGCAGAAATATTCTGGCAGCACGATTAATTCAGCACCTGCTCGCGCCGCTTTTTTAATCAGTGCTGCAGCCTGATCCAGATTTACCGCGAGATCGGCGGTTGATACTGTTTGAATAGCCGCAACTTGAAAGGTTTTCTTTAGCACTGTCATAATCGTGTTGTCATTCAGAAAAGAGGCGAATCTGTTAACCTGAATCAAACCCTTTTCAGCAGGGTTTGCACGGCCGTTCGATAATAAACATAATCAAATATAATAAAAGTACGGTCGAGTATTAAAAGTCGATGTTATTATTTGCCGGCCAATTGACAGGAGCACACAATGACCCGCGATACCTATTCTGCACTAAAGCTGAAAATAGAAAAAGAAATCGTCAAACTACAAAAAAAGGCTCATGATCTTAAAGCAAAACGCCGCAATCCGATTATTACATCTATTATTCGTTCCATGAGCGAATACGATATTACGCCAGAAGAAATCACGGCCGCTTTTCAGAAACGCAGCAGCAAAACCTCGATGCCCAAATCAATAAACAAGACAGTAACTAAAACGGCAACCAAGCGCACAGTGCCTGTTAAGTATCGCCATCCGAAAACGGGTGAATGCTGGACGGGCCGCGGCAAGGCTCCTCGGTGGATAACTGCGGCCGAAGCGGGCGGTGAAAACCGTGATAGCTTTCGACTTACCTGATCTACCGGCCACGCTGTACGCCCGCTGTATGCCTACCGTGGGCTTAATTCATACCTTATTACTCGAACCTGCCCATTATTACCAGGGAAGCCTTCAAAAACGGCCCTGGCCAGATAAGGCATTATGCCTGGCAGGTTATTGTTACCACTGATGCTGACCGCGCTCGAACGATATACCTCGGCCCCATGGCGCGTAAGGTCCTTAATTGAAACAGTCAACGTATTTTTATAATACTGAACCGGCACAGTAACAACCGCCGGCCCATAATACATTCCGCCACCCCAGCCCGGATAGTAAGGCCCATAACCGCCATAAAAAGGTGGGGGCGCATATTGCTGCGTCCAACTTTGAACCAACGGGTTTTCGTAAGTAAAAGACACCTCAAATCGTGCGGACTTACCAGGAGCAGCCTCGACCAGGCCCGTGGGGCCAATCGCCGCGCGCAACATATCGGCAAAAGTATCAGACTCGAGGTTGTTAGCCTTGGCGGTGCTGGGCGCAAATTCATATGTTTGCCCCGCGACCCCCGCCGGCCACTGTTGGTACGAGGTAACGCGTGCCGATAGTGTGGCTGCGCATCCAGCCAACAACGACAAGCTGGCGATTAACGCGCAACACCGCCAAAAACCAACCTGCTTCATTCCAACCATTTTAGCGTGCCACATAAACCTGCCTCCCGCTATACCGCATCCAATCCGACCCAAATATTGAGGTCAAGCTAATACTATAGCTTTAAACTAACTCTAGTAAGACCACCAAACCACTATAAAGTTTATAGAATTACACAAAACAACCCTATCGCACAAACACTACAATACTAACCATTGCAGCTGATATTAGGTTTAGACATGCGCACGGATATTCCCCAGACAATTGCCCGTCTCGATTACCACCCCTACCCCTATCGCCTCCCCCAAGTAGAGCTGACTTTCGAACTCAACGCCGCGCTGACCCGAGTCCGTAGCCGACTGCACTTTGAACGCGCCACGCCGCACAATGAACCGCTGGTGCTCAACGGCGAGGACCTTCATCTGGAATCGATTGCGCTCGATGGTCAGACACTGCATCCAGATCAGTATCGCCTGGATGACCACGCCCTAACGCTATTTCCCGTATCAGAGACCTTTGTGGTGGAAATAGTCAGCCAATGCCGGCCGGCGGAGAACTCAACGTTAATGGGTCTATATGTTTCCGGCGAAAACCTTTTCACTCAATGCGAGGCAGAAGGATTTCGCCGCATTACCTGGTTCCCAGACCGCCCCGACGTCATGTCGCGCTACCGGGTTACGCTACTGGCCGATAAAGCCCAACATCCATTTTTGCTTACGAACGGAAACCGGCTGGAGGCCGAGGAGCTTGTCGGCGGCATGCACTCGGCAATCTGGGAAGATCCTCATCCAAAGCCCTGCTATCTCTTCGCCTTGGTCGCCGGCCATTTCAGTTGCCGCGAACAAACCATTCAGACCCGCAGTGGGCGGCAAGCCCTGCTGCAAGTCTACAGTGACCCGGGTTCCGAAGCCAAAACCGAATGGGCGCTTGCGTCGCTGGTTCATGCCGTCAAATGGGACGAACAGCGATTCGGCCTGGAACTGGATCTGGATCGCTTCATGGTGGTAGCGGCGCGCGATTTCAATATGGGAGCCATGGAAAACAAAGGCTTGAATATTTTTAATTCGGCCTACGTGCTAGCTGATCCGCAAACGGCAACCGACGTTACTTACCGCTCCATCGAAGCGGTTATCGGTCATGAATACTTCCACAACTGGACGGGCAACCGCGTCACCTGCCGCGACTGGTTCCAGCTTTCGCTGAAAGAAGGCCTGACGGTGTTCCGCGATCAGGAGTTCTCGGCCGATATGCTATCGCAGGGTTTAACAGCGGAAGAGGCCAAAAGCGCCCGCGCGGTAAAACGCATCGACGATGTCAGCGCACTCAGAATGGCGCAATTTCCTGAGGACTCTGGCCCGATGGCGCATCCCATACGTCCCGAAAGCTACCAAGAAATCGGCAACTTCTACACAGCCACTGTCTACGAAAAAGGGGCCGAAGTCATACGAATGCAACACACCCTGCTGGGCGAGACGGGCTTCCGAGCGGGGCTGGACGAATACTTTCGCCGCCATGACGGCAGCGCGGTCACCTGCGACGATTTCGTCAACGCCATGGAATCGGTCTACGTGCAGCAAAACCCTGGCAAAACGCTTGATACTTTTCGTCACTGGTACGAACAGGCCGGCACGCCGCACGTCAAGGTAGAGCTTGACTTTGATGCCCAGCAACAGCGTTGCGCACTCACGCTCAGTCAGCACAACGGGCCAGCGGGCATCGAAAAATTCCTGACCCCCCCAAGAACCAAACCGCCATTGCATATCCCCTTCGCGGTCGGCTTGCTCGATCAGGCCGGGCACCCGCTTGTTATTCATTACCAGGGCCAGTCTTACGACACGCTGTTGCTTGAATTGTGCACAGAAAGGCAGACTTGGGTTTTCGATCAGATTTCCCAGACACCCATCCCATCGCTATTGCGTAATTTCTCGGCTCCCGTCATTGTCGAGTACGCTGCTACGAACGCCGAACTGGCTTTGCTAGCCCAGCGCGATGTCGATCCCTTCGCCCGCTGGGAGGCGGGCCAGGAGCTGGCGAACCGACAGCTCCTGGCCGTGGTCAAGACGATCCAGGACGGGCAGGAAACTGCCGTCGAACCTGCTTTCATCGAGACGTGGCGTGCCCTGCTGCAAGACACCAGCTTGACACCAGCCTATCAGGCGCGGGCCTTAGCCTTGCCGGCCGAAAAGGTTCTCCTGGAAAAAACCTCGCCTATGGACCCGCTTGCCGTCGCCCGCGCACGCGCTGAACTACGCCGCACGCTGGGCCTAGCGCTGGGGCCTCTATGGCTAGCCACGTACCACAAGGCCGACGACCAGGCAGGCAAGTACCTGCCTGACGCACGGTCGGCGGGCCGCAGGGCCTTGAAAAATCTGGCACTGGCCTACCTGATGGCTGGCGAACACCGCGAAGCGCCAACGCTTGCCTTAAAACAATACTATGACGCCCAAAACATGACCGATCGTATGGGAGGTTTGTCGGCGTTAGTTAATTTTTCGGACACTCCAGCGGGCTCTCAAGCCCTGGGCCATTTTTATGAGCAATGGCAGCACGAACCGCTGGTCATAGACCGCTGGTTTACCTTACAGGCAACGGCGCCCACTACGAATCTGGATACGATACGCGCACTAATGCAGCATCCGGCGTTTACACTGCGCAACCCGAACCGGGCCAGATCGCTAATTTTCCAATTTTGCATGAATAACATGCAAGGGGTGCATACCGCGCAAGGCTACGAATACTGGGCCGATCAAGTCATAGCGCTGGACCAGATCAACCCGGAAATAGCGGCTCGTCTGGCACGCGCGTTCGATAATTGGACGCGTTATATCCCATCCAGTCGCCAAGCTATCAAGCACGAGCTCGAACGTATACAGGCCCAAAACCCGCTATCGCGCAACGTCGCCGAGATCGTGTCCAAAGCTTTAAAAGTTTAATTGCAGGAGCCAATTTTGAAACGTATAACCCTGACCCAGTATCTGGTTGAACAGCAACGAAAAAAACAAGCCGTCTCTGCGGAAGTTCGGCTCTTGATCGAAACCGTTGCCCGTGCCTGCAAGGCTATAGGCCACACGGTAGGCAAAGGTGCGCTAGGCGGGGTGCTGGGCAGCTTGGGCACAGAAAACGTGCAGGGCGAAATCCAGAAAAAACTCGATGTCCTGTCCAATGAAATCCTGCTCGAAGCCAACGAGTGGGGCGGGCATTTGGCGGCCATGGCGTCTGAAGAAATGGAGACCATACACCGCATCCCCAACCGCTATCCCAAGGGTGAGTACCTACTGCTGTTCGATCCGCTGGACGGTTCGTCCAACATCGATGTCAACGTGTCCATAGGTACAATCTTTTCGGTATTGCACGCGCCGCATCATGCGTCTGGGCGTGAAGTAGACGAACAAGATTTCCTGCAGGCTGGCGCCCAACAAGTAGCCGCCGGTTACGCTGTCTACGGGCCGCAAAGCACGCTGGTGCTCACGGTGGGCACCGGTGTGGTGGGTTTCACGTTGGATCGAGAAATGGGTTCCTGGATACTGACCAGCGAACGCATCACCATACCAGAGCAGACGGCCGAATTTGCCATCAACATGTCCAATATGCGTCATTGGGAAGCACCCGTAAAACGGTATATAGACGAATGCC
>JBDTLC010000132.1:0-7329 GCA_039935015.1 Paralcaligenes sp.
GCGCGCCGGCAACTTACAACAAATCGCTGCCTGAGGAAGCAAACATGGGCAAAATCACTGGCTTTATGGAATTTTCGCGCGTCAAGGAAACCTATGACGCGCCGCAGAAGCGCTTGAAAAACTGGCACGAATTCGTTCACACGCTTACCGACGATCAGGCCAAGCAACAAGGCGCGCGTTGCATGGATTGCGGCATTCCCTATTGCAGCAATGGGTGTCCAGTCAACAACATCATTCCCGACTGGAACGATCTGGTTTATAAACAGCAATGGCGCAACGCGCTGGACGTCCTGCTATCGACCAACAATTTTCCAGAATTTACCGGGCGTATCTGTCCAGCGCCCTGCGAGGCGGCCTGTACGCTGAATATCAACGATGATGCGGTCGGGATCAAATCGATTGAGCATGCCATTATCGACAAAGGTTGGGCTGAAGGATGGGTTACCCCTCAGCTGCCGCTGAAGAAAACCGGTAAAAAAGTGGCCGTCGTGGGCTCCGGCCCTTCCGGTCTGGCGTGTGCACAACAACTGGCGCGTGTAGGCCACGCAGTCACCGTATTTGAAAAAAACAACCGCATCGGCGGCCTGTTGCGCTACGGCATTCCAGACTTCAAGCTCGAAAAATCGCATATCGACCGTCGCGTGGCTCAAATGGAAGCCGAAGGGGTGGAATTCTGTCCCTCGACCTATATCGGCGACGCGGCCAATGCCGAAGAAGGCTTGACGGTGCGTACGCCCGAATCACTACAAGCTGAATTCGACGCTATCGTGTTGAGTGGCGGCGCTGAAAATCCGCGCGACCTGCCCGTCCCTGGCAGAGAACTCAAAGGCATCCATTTCGCCATGGATTTCCTGCGGCCGCAAAATAAGGTCAACGCGGGCGACCGAGTCCTTAAGCAAACGGTGGCCAAAGGCAAGCATGTGATCGTGATTGGCGGCGGCGACACAGGCTCCGATTGCGTGGGCACCAGCAACCGCCAAGGGGCGGCCTCCGTCACTCAGTTCGAACTTATGGGCAAACTGCCCGAACAGGAAGACAAGAGTCTGACCTGGCCCTATTGGCCTGCCAAACTGCGCACGTCTTCTTCGCATGAAGAAGGCTGCGAACGCGACTGGGCCGTTACCACCAAATCCTTCGAAGGCAAAGGCGGCAAGGTCGAAAAACTGGTGGCCGCGCGCCTTGAATGGTTCAAGGACGAAGCCACCGGACAGACCAAAATGCGCCAGATCGAAGGCTCGGAATTCGAGCTACCGGCCGATCTGGTGCTATTGGCCATGGGTTTCGTCTCGCCCGTCAAAAAAGTGCTGGACGCATTTGGAGTGGGCCTGGACGCACGCGGCAACGCACGCGCCGATACCGACAGTTATCGCACCAATGTTGACAAAGTATTTGCCGCCGGCGACATGCGCCGCGGACAATCTCTAGTCGTTTGGGCCATACGGGAAGGCCGACAATGCGCCCGCTCGGTAGATGAACAGTTAATGGGAACGAGTACACTACCTCGCTAGCACACCACTCTTCTGTTTGATGCCGGCTACCCTCAGGTAGCTGGCTTGTGTTTTTTCGGCGAAGAAACATGGCTACCGACACCACGGCACCTCATCCCAGCCTGTCCGAAATATTCTGGGCGTTTGCACGCATAGGAATGACCAGCTTCGGCGGCGGTCTGAGCGGCTGGATGATGCGCGAGTTCGTTCACCAACGCAAGTGGGTCTCGGAAGACGAATTCCTCAGTGGCCTGGCGCTATCGCAGGCCTTCCCGGGAGTGAATGTCGTCAACCTGTCGATCTGGATTGGCTACAAATTGAACGGCGGCCGTGGCGTCTTGGCTGCCACTTTCGGCATGGTGCTGCCGGCCATGATTTTCGCCATTGCGCTGGCGGCCGTATTTGCTCGCGTGGCTCAATCCGAAAATATCCATCTGGCGTTGGCTGGCATCGCGGCTGCCGCCATCGGCCTGTCGCTGGAAATGGGCCTGCGCGCTGCCAAGCGGGCCGTAAACGGCCTGTTACCATTTATCGTGCTGGCGGGCACGTTCACAGCCATTTTCATCTTTAAATTTTCATTGGTCTGGGTGGTGCTTTGCGCCGCGCCCTGTTCGATTGTCATCGCCTATTTTCAAATCAGGCGACGGGTGCCCTGACCCCTATGACTGACGTTCTGCTCAGCCTGTTCAAGGTTTTTTTCCCTCTCTCATTCCTGACTGTCGGTGGCGGCCAAAGTATTATTCCGGCCATTCATCACCAATCTGTCGAAGTCTATCACTGGATCAATAACGCCCAGTTCCTGGATCTGTTTGCCCTGTCGCGCCTGATCCCCGGGCCAAAATCACTACTGATAACTCTAATAGGCTGGCAGGCGGCAGGGATCGCGGGCGCCCTGGTCGCCTCTTTCGCCATCTTCGTGCCGGCGGCGATGCTGGTGTATTTCCTGGCCAGACTGTGGGCGCGCTACGAACATACCTTGCTGATCAAGGCCATAGAGCAAGGCCTAATCCCCGTGGCGGCGGGCATGATCCTGGCGGCCACTGGGACCATACTTAATGCCTCAGAGGGCGGCCTCTGGGCCTGGGGGACAGCCATCGTCTCGACCACCGCGCTGTTTTATACGCGCGTCAGCCCGTTCGTGCTGCTGGGTCTGGGGGCGGTGTTGTTCTTGGTGATCCGCCCCTGATAGCCGGTTCGACCGCCGGCCATGTGGTGGCGGCCCTTGTGGCTGCCAAAATCGTAGGTGAACGAAGCTGCATTTATAGAACGTGGATTCTACCCACAAGGGGTGGCGCTACAGGGGTGGCGCTGCAGAGTTAGCGCTACAAAGCGGGCGCAGACAAGGAACACCATGCGTATTTCCCTACGGCCTGCTACCATTTATCCGGGATACAATGCACGGCTGTAAACCTTTAGCGCGGCCGTGTGGTCTTTTGTTGTCCCATTTTTGTTGAGAACGGTTTATGAGTTCAGAAGCGGGCGCTCATCCTGGTCAACCCGTCCTGCTCTTTAGCGACGTGAGTCTGGGGTACGGAGACTTTATCGTACTGAGCAACATCACCATGGAAGTTCATCGCGGCCAGGTCGTGGCCATGATGGGCGGCTCGGGATCGGGCAAAACGACGTTGCTGCGCGGCGCCACAGGGCAACTGCACCCGCAAGCAGGCACCATACGCGTTTTTGGCGACGACATTGCTCAGGCAAACAGCGAAGGCGTGCGCAAGCTGCGCCAGCGCATGGGGGTCCTGTTTCAGCAAGGGGCATTATTTACTGACCTCAACGTATTCGAAAACGTAGCTTTTCCTTTGCGCGAACATACCCAGCAAGCCGAGAGAGCCATCATCAAGACCGTGCTCGAAAAGCTGGACGCGGTAGGGCTGCGCGCCGCCGCGCACCTGAAGATCTCCGAAATATCCGGAGGCATGGCGCGCCGCGTGGCGCTGGCACGCGCCATTGTCCTGGAACCTGAACTGATTTTGTACGACGAACCCTTCGCCGGTCTGGACCCAATTTCGCTGGGCATTACCGCCCAGCTCATACGCACGCTCACCGACCGGCTCAATTGCGCCTCGGTGCTCATTACCCACGACGTCGCCGAATCCTTTAGGATCGCCGACCAGGTCTACATGCTGGGCCAGGGGAAAATGATCGCGAGCGGCACACCTGAAGGGCTTTCCCGCTCACAAGATGCCTACGTACGGCAGTTTCTGGACGGCCAGCCCGACGGCCCGATTGCATTTCACTACCCGCAAACCCCTGCATTCGAGCGATGGCTAGCGCAGCACGGAGGCCACCCATGACTGCCGTCACCCTGATTTCTTCCTTGGGCGCCGGCATCCGCCGCCGCATTACCGGCTTGGGCGCCTATGCCCGCTTACTGGGCGCGATAGTGTCCGGTACCGGCGCTTTGTTCAAGCGCCCCCGACTCGTCTCACAACAAGTACACTTTATCGGCAATTACTCTCTGCTCATCATTGCCGTGTCGGGTTTGTTTGTGGGCTTCGTACTGGCGCTTCAGGGCTATTACACCCTTGAACGCTACGGCTCCGAAGAGGCCCTGGGCCTACTGGTCGCCCTGTCATTAACGCGCGAACTGGGGCCTGTGGTGACGGCGCTACTGTTTGCCGGGCGCGCCGGCACATCGCTGACCGCCGAGATCGGCTTGATGAAAGCTGGCGAACAGCTTGCGGCCATGGAGGTGATGGCGGTCGATCCCATCCGCCGCGTATTGGCGCCCAGATTCTGGGGCGGGGTCATCGCCATGCCCATCCTGGCCGCCGTATTTTCCATGGTGGGCATCATTGGCGGCTGGTTTGTGGGCGTCATACTGATTGGAATAGACCCCGGCGCCTTCTGGTCACAAATGCAAAATGGAGTCGATGTCTTCAACGACATCGCCAACGGGGTAGCAAAAAGCGTGGTCTTCGGGGTTGCGGTCACGCTGATTGCGCTCTATGAGGGCTGGAATGCCAAACCAACTCCTGAAGGGGTTGCCCGCGCCACGACACGCACGGTTGTCAGCGGCGCGCTGGTTGTGTTGGGGCTGGACTTCTTGTTGACTGCCCTGATGTTTAGCCATTAAAGAATTGACGGAATCATCATGACTCGCGAAAAAACTGATTTTTGGGTTGGGCTATTCGTTTTGCTGGGTGCTGTTGCCCTGATTTTCCTTGCCTTGCGCGCGGGAAATCTAAGCTCATTCTCATTTGCTCCTACCTACCAGGTTCAGGCTCATTTCGACAATCTGGGCGGGCTGAAAGTGCGCGCTCCGGTCAAAAGCAGCGGAGTAGTGGTGGGCCGCGTAGGCAGCATAGCGTTCGACAACAAACGTTTTCAGGCTGTTGCGACGCTCGACCTGGACAAGCAATACCAATTTCCCGACGACAGCTCGGCCTCCATCCTCACCTCAGGCCTGCTGGGTGAACAATACGTTGGCCTGACTCCGGGAGGCAGCGAGAAAAATTTGGCCCAGAACAGCCAGATTAAATTCACGCAAAGCGCTGTTGTCCTGGAGGAACTGATCAGCAAATTCCTGTACAGTTCCGCCAATAAGGAAGGTTCTGCCAAAAAAGATGACACGATAAAAACACCGCTCGATGCGCCAAAACCGTAAAATACCCGATGCACACCCAAAACAAACCCCTATTTCAATGAAATCAATGACCCCGTCCGCTCCGGTCAAACGGCTTTCCCGACTTGTCCCTGCACTAGCTATCGCCGCCATCGCGGCGGGCTGCGCCAGCGTCCCCAACCCCAATCCCGTTGACCCCTGGGAAAGTTATAACCGCAGCATGTATCAGTTCAACGATACGGTCGATCGGGCGCTAATTAAACCCATCGCAACAGGCTACGCTCAGCTCACCCCCAAGCCGGCCCAAACCTGCGTTCACAATATGTTCAACAATGTGTTCGACGTATGGTCGGCATTCAACAGCTTTATCCAGGGCCGCGGTGTGGATTTCTTCAACACGCTTGGGCGCGTGCTCTTTAATTCCACTATGGGCCTAGGCGGCTGCATCGATGTCGCATCCATGAATGGCTCCAAACGCATCGTCAACGACTTTGGCGTGACGTTGGGTGTCTGGGGTCTTGAATCGGGCCCCTATGTGGTTTTGCCTTTCTTTGGCCCCAGTTCCTTGCGCGACGGAGCGGGCCGCGCCGTCGACGTTTTCGGCGGTGCTGCAACCGATATGACCCTTACCGCAATCACCAACATTCCGTTACGTAACTCACTTATTGGCATCGGTCTTATCGACGCGCGCGCTAATCTTCTAAGTGCGGACAAGCTTGTCAACGAACTGGCTCTTGACCGCTACAGCTTTATTCGCGATGCGTACCTGCAACGCCGTAAATCGCTGGTGAAGGGCCACAAGGTCCAGATGAACGGCGTGCCCGATCAGTCCGAAGAGGCGCTACCCGACTACTCGGACAATGCGGCTATCCCCGCAAAGCCTGCCCAAAAGGCAGCACAGTAACCTGGAGTCTTTATGAGCTTTATTTTATTTCCCGCTTTCTTGCGCCGGACGTCTAACCTGCTGGCGGTTGGCTTACTGGGCGTTGGACTGGCTGGTGGCGCCCATGCCGAAGATACCGTCAACCCCAATGGCACGCCGAGCGACTTCATCCAGGCGGTGGGCGACAACGCGCTCAATGCAATCAAAAAGTTGCCACAAGCTCAAAAAGGCGACGTGAAGACGATTAACCAGATCGTCAACCACTACGTACTTCCCTACGTCAATCTGCAAAAAACCACCAGCCTGTCAGCAGGGCGCTATTGGCGCCAGGCAACGCCCACACAGCAACAGGCCCTGGTGCAAGCCTTTAAAGGCACGCTGATCCGCACCTACAGCGGCGCGTTCACCAAAGTAACATCAGAATCTGCCCTGACGATTGCTCCTTTTCGTGGCGACCCCAAAGCGGACGACGTGGTAGTGCGTTCGACGCTAACTCAAGGCAATGCACCTTCCATCAATATCGACTACCGTCTGGAGAAGGCGCCACAAGGTTGGAAAATCTACGATCTTAACGTCGAAGGCATTTGGCTGATTCAAAACTATCGCAACCAGTTTGCCGACCAGATCTCGCGTAACGGTATCGACGGCCTGATCCAGGCTCTGAACCAGCATAATCAGTAAGCGGCTCGCGCCAACGGCGCTTCACCTATAATACTAAGCTTGGCCCAATTAGGGGCCAGGCTTTTTATCATTATGCCCGCCCTCACTCTTGATCATGTCTCAAAAATTTACCCTTCGCGTTCGCGAGGCTGGAAAAAGTGGTTCTCCAGCCCCGAGGCGGGCCATGGCTTCAAGGCGCTTGACAATGTCAGCCTGAGGGTTGAGCACGGCGAATTCTTCGGTCTGCTCGGCCCCAACGGCGCGGGCAAGACCACGTTGATATCGACTCTGGCCGGGCTGGTGCGGGCCACGTCAGGAAAAATCGAGGTTTGTGGTCACGACGTGGTAACTGACTTTAAGATGGCACGCCGTTCGCTGGGTGTCGTGCCCCAGGAGATTGTCTACGACCCGTTCTTCACCGTGCGCGAAACATTGCGCCTCCAGTCAGGCTATTTCGGCTTACGCAACAACGACGACTGGATCGACGAAATCCTAAGCAATCTGGGCCTGAGCGATAAGGCCGATGTCAATATGCGGGCACTCTCGGGCGGCATGAAGCGACGGGTACTGGTGGCCCAGGCGCTGGTGCATCGCCCGCCCGTCATTATCCTTGACGAACCCACGGCCGGCGTCGATGTCGACCTGCGCCGCGCCCTTTGGGAATTCATTTCACGCCTGAACAAGGCCGGACACACTGTGTTGCTGACCACGCACTATCTGGAAGAAGC
>JBDTLC010000133.1:0-7455 GCA_039935015.1 Paralcaligenes sp.
TGCCAGTTTTTCAAGCGCTTCTGCGGCGCGTCATAGGTTTCCTTGACGCGCGAAAATTCCATAAAGCCAGTGATTTTGCCCATGTTTGCTTCCTCAGGCAGCGATTTGTTGTAAGTTGCCGGCGCGCCACATTTCGCCTAGCGCGCGACGATAGTCGGTAGGTATTACCTTGATGAAGGTGGCGCGGGCCCGTTCCCAGTCGCCCAAGAGTTCACGGGAACGGAAGCTGCCGGTATAGCGGTAATGGTCTTCAATCAGGCGGCGCAGAATCGTCTCGTCGGTCTCGCGCTCACCCCCTCGTACCAGGCTGTGCCAGGTGTCGATGCCATTGGCCTCGCTTTGCTGGGCGTGGCTGACGACCGGTTCGAGTTCAACCATGGAAAGGTTGCAGTTCTGGCGGAAGGTGTTGAGTGGATCCCATACATAGGCCACTCCGCCCGACATGCCTGCGGCAAAGTTGCGACCGGTGGCGCCTAGCACTACGACCGTGCCGCCAGTCATATACTCGCATCCGTGGTCTCCTGTACCTTCGACGACGGCTATGGCGCCCGAGTTGCGAACAGCAAATCGCTCACCGGTCACGCCGTTGAAATAGGCCTCGCCCGCCAGCGCCCCATACAACACGGTATTACCAGCGATGATGTGGTCTGGGCCGAAGCCGCGGAAGTCGTTGGGCGAGCGCAGAATAATGCGGCCGCCCGAGAGGCCTTTGCCGACGTAATCGTTGGCTTCACCCACCAGGTCCAGGGTAATGCCGTGGGCCAGAAACGCGCCAAAACTTTGGCCCGCTGCGCCATTACACTGGATGTGTATGGTGTCATCGGGCAGGCCGTCATGTCCGTAATGCCTCGCGACGACGCCCGAAAGCATAGCGCCGATGGTGCGGTTGCGGTTGCGTACGGGCGTAATGAAAGACACTTTTTCGGCGCGCTCAATGGCGGCTTTGCTGCGTTCGATCAGTAAATGGTCCAGCGCGTGCGTCAGGCCGTGATTTTGCTCTTCGGTTTGATAGCGGCCCGAACCGGAAGGGGTTTGGTAAAACACTTTGGTGAAATCCAACCCCTGTGCCTTCCAGTGTTCGATACCTGTGCGCATGTCAAGCAGGTCTACGCGTCCTATCAATTCGTTAAAAGTGCGCAGGCCCAGCTGAGCCATGATTTCGCGCACCTCTTCGGCAACGAAGAAAAAGTAGTTGACGACATGCTCGGGCTTACCCTGGAATTTTTTGCGCAGATGCGGGTCTTGTGTGGCTACCCCCACCGGGCACGTGTTCAGGTGGCATTTGCGCATCATGATGCAGCCTTCGACTACAAGAGGCGCCGTGGCGAAGCCGAACTCATCGGCGCCCAGCAAGGCACCAATGGTCACGTCGCGACCAGTTTTCATTTGCCCGTCGGCCTGTACGCGAATCCGGCTGCGCAAGTTGTTCAACACCAGCGTCTGTTGGGTTTCGGCCAGGCCGAGCTCCCACGGAGTGCCTGCGTGTTTGATCGACGCCACGGGCGAAGCGCCTGTTCCGCCATCGTGGCCGGAAATCACAACGTGATCGGCTTTGGCCTTGGCAACGCCAGTAGCTACCGTGCCCACACCTACTTCGGACACCAGCTTGACCGATATCGACGCAGCAGGATTGACGTTTTTCAGATCGTGAATCAGTTGCGCCAGATCTTCGATGGAATAAATATCATGGTGCGGGGGCGGAGAGATCAGCCCTACGCCAGGCACCGAGTAGCGCAGTTTGGCGATGTACTCTGATACTTTGTGTCCGGGCAATTGGCCGCCTTCTCCAGGCTTGGCGCCTTGCGCCATTTTGATCTGGATCTGGTCGGCGCTTGACAGATATTCCGCCGAGACGCCAAAGCGGCCCGAGGCGACTTGCTTAATGCGTGAGCGAAGCGAGTCGCCCGCCGCGAGTGGCACGCTGGCCGCAATACGATCTTCACCCAGAAACGAGGCCAAGGTGTCGCCTTTTTTGATGGCGCTTTTGCCTTGGCGCATCTCTTCGCGATAACGCAGTTCGTCTTCGCCGCCTTCGCCGGTATTTGATTTGCCACCTATGCGGTTCATGGCCACGGCCAGGACCGAATGCGCTTCGGTTGAAATCGAACCCAGCGACATGGCTCCGGTAACGAAGCGCTTGACGATTTCCTTGGCGGGCTCTACCTCGTCGAGCGGGATGGCGCGGGATGGATCCACCTTGAATTCGAACAGGCCACGCAAGGTCATGTGGCGGCGGGTCTGGTCGTTGATGAGCTGTGCGTATTCTTTGTAGGTTCTGTAATTGTTCGACTTGGTGGCATGCTGCAGTTTGGCGATCGAGTCCGGCGTCCACATATGTTCTTCGCCGCGAATGCGGAAGGCGTAATCGCCGCCAGCGTCCAACGCGTGATCGAGCACCGGATCGTCGCCAAACGCAGCCCTGTGCAGCCGCAGCGCTTCTTCGGCAACCTGGAAGATGTCTATGCCTTGAATTCGGCTGGATGTGCCGGTGAAGTATTTGTTGATCAGCGAAGTCTGCAGCCCGACGGCTTCGAAAATTTGCGCACCGGTGTAGGACATATAGGTCGAGATGCCCATTTTGGACATCACTTTGTTCAGGCCTTTGTCGATCGCCTTGATGTAGTTCTTGATGGCATGCGCGGGGTCGTCCATGGCAGCCAGCGATTCCAGCGCCAGGTAAGGATGTATGGCCTCGGCACCGTAGCCGCCCAGCAAAGCGAAGTGATGCACCTCGCGCGCTGACCCGGTTTCAACGACCAGTCCGGTGTTGGTGCGCAGGCCGGCCAGGATCAGGTGCTGGTGTATGGCCGAGGTGGCCAACAGCGCAGGAATGGCCACGCGCTCGCTGTCGATATTACGGTCAGAGACCAGCAAAATGTTGTAGCCGCTGCGCACGGCATCGGTGGCTTTGGAGCACAGGCCCGCAATACAGGCTTCGATGCCTTCGCTGCCCCACGCGGTGGGGTAGGTGATGTCGATCTCGAAGCATTTGAATTTGTGCGACGTAATCTGCTCTATATTTCGGATCTGCTCCATGGCGGCAAAATCCAGGATCGGCTGAGTAACTTCAAGGCGCAGTGGCGGATTGACGTTATTGATATCGAGCAGATTGGGCTTGGGTCCAATGAATGAAACCAGCGACATGACAAGCTGTTCGCGGATGGGGTCGATGGGCGGGTTGGTAACCTGCGCGAAAAGCTGGCGGAAATAATTGTAGAAAGGTTTGGCGTGGTTGGACAGGACAGCGAGCGGTGCATCGTTGCCCATTGATCCTATGACCTCTTCGCCGTTGCGTGCCATGGGCTCAAGGATGAATTTGAAGTCCTCCTGGGTCCAGCCGAAGGCCTGCTGGCGATCGAGCATAGAGACGGCCGATGTTGGCTGACGAGTGGTTTTCGGTGCTGGCAGGGTTTCCAGTTTCAGGCGCAGCCGCTCGATCCACTGACGGTAGGGACGACTGTTGGCAAGTTGCGACTTGATCTCGGCGTCGTCGATGATGCGGCCTTGCTGCAGGTCGATGAGAAACATTTTGCCTGGCTGCAGGCGCCATTTCTTAACGATGCGATGCTCGGGAATGGACAGGGTTCCGGCTTCCGAAGCCAGTACAACCAGATCGTCGTCGGTGATCAGGTAGCGCGCCGGCCGCAGGCCGTTGCGATCCAGTGTGGCGCCGATCTGACGGCCATCGGTAAAAGCGATGGCCGCCGGGCCATCCCAGGGCTCCATCATGGCCGCGTGGTATTCGTAGAACGCGCGGCGATGTTCGTCCATATGCGTGTGCTGCTCCCACGCTTCGGGGATCATCATTAGCATGGCGTGCGCGAGCGAATAGCCCGACATGACCAGCAGTTCCAGGCAGTTGTCGAATGTGGCGGTGTCTGATTGGCCTTCATAGACAATTGGGTAGAGCTTGGGCAGATCTGCGCCCAGCACCGCCGACTGCATGGCGCCTTCGCGGGCGCGCAGCCAGTTGAAGTTGCCCTTGACGGTGTTTATTTCGCCGTTGTGCGCAATCATCCGGTAAGGGTGGGCCAGAGGCCAGGCTGGGAAAGTGTTGGTGGAAAATCGTTGGTGCACCATGGCCAGCGCGGATACGGTGCGGGTATCGGCCAGGTCGCGGTAATAGGTGCCCACCTGGCTGGCGAGCAGCAGGCCTTTGTATACGACTGTGCGCACCGAAATTGAGGGTACAAAGTATTCTTGGCCATGAGCCAGACGCATGTGTTGAATGGCGTGGCTGGCCGTTTTACGTATTACGTACAGTTTGCGCTCGAGCGCGTCGGGCACCATGATATCGGGCCCGCGGCCAATGAAGAGTTGGCGTATGACGGGCTTGCAGGCGCGCACTGTGGGTGACATGGGCATTTCGTTGTCGATCGGCACGTCGCGCCAACCAAGCACCACTTGGCCTTCGTCGCGTACGGCACGCTCCAGCTCCTGCTGGCAGGCCAGGCGAGAAGCGGTTTCTTTGGGCAAAAACACCATGGCAACGCCGTACTCGTCTGGCTCGGGCAGGTCGATGCCTTGGGCAGCGAGCTCCTGACGGTAAAGTGCATCTGGGATCTGGATCAGGATGCCGGCGCCGTCGCCCATGAGTTCATCGGCGCCGACTGCGCCTCGATGGTCGAGGTTCTCAAGAATTTTCAGCCCTTGCTGAATGATGGAGTGGCTTTTGCGGCCCTTAATGTGGGCAACAAACCCGACGCCACAGGAATCGTGCTCATTTTGCGGGTCGTACAGCCCCTGAGCCTGCGGCGGGCCGGTGCGCACGGTATCGGCCGCAACGACGGAGGACGGAAGGGGAATTGAAGTGTGGGACATGGTAGTACTCCGCAGAACTCTGCGCCGTGGAAATGGTGCGATGCAAGATGCACATTACTGCGGCTAGAAAGGCTTGGCAAGCAAATTATTAGGGGAGCGTCCCTATATATGCCGTATATGATTTTTGCTTAATTAAATAAGGGACGTATTTAAATGCATGATACCAATAGTGTTTAGTGTCTGTCTTGCAGATATTATCTGAACGATAATGGTTTTGGGCGGCGAGGTTGGAGTGGCAAATGTTGTCGCACAGTTGTTGTAGCGCCGCCCCATGTGGGTGTCGTCCGTTTAACTCGGGTTCTTTCTAGGCCGGCCTCGCGCGGCGGGTGCCAGGCGGCGACTGGCACGTGTTTCCTGCTGTTGCAAGAACGAAGCACTGCCCAGTGCCCATTGGCCGAATAAGGACTGTTGTATCTGCTGGCGCTGGCTGAGCGAAAGGCCACTATTTAAGCGCTGGCGGTAGCGGGCCTGGCGATCAAAGGGGGTATTACCGTCGTTCCAGTAGTCGGGGTGATCGTTGACCCATGTTGAGGGTGTCGCCTTAGTTCCCGTATGGTAGGCCGCCGACGACCAAGGCCAATGCTCGGCGTGATCGACATAAGACAGATGCACGGGCAGTGATTCCAGCCAAATCAGTGCCGGCAGCACCCACAAGCCTGGTTCTACGAGCGTACTGCGATATCGTTCGGCAAAAACCCGGCCGTGCCGGTGCGCCGCGAAACGTCGCCCCAGAGCTTGTATCAGCCTTGACAGGTTGCCCTGCCCCGGTGGAGTAGCGAGCAGAGTGATGCGATCGTTCACCAGCGACCAGCCATGTACGGCAACATGGTGCTCGATTGCACTCTCTTTTAGCCACGTAAATAGTTGGTCGAGCTCGGCGACGGGGCTCGGGTCTGCGGGTTCGGCCAGCGCTTGCGCGAAACGGGCCTGTACCAGCTGAGGAATATGTGGCGCGTAAAGGCGCGGCAATCTGGCCATGGTTTTAGCTTGCGAAGCAAATGCAGTGAGCATTGATTCTACTCGCAGCTGAGTGCGGCATAATAGGGGCTATGTGCGCCCATCAGGCCTGTGCGGCCAGCAAGCCCAAACACTTGATTCAAAACTAGGAGTCCATCATGAAAACCAAAGCCGCTGTAGCCTGGAAGGCAGGTGCCCCGTTGACAATCGAAGAGGTTGAGTTGGCGGGCCCTCGGGCCGGCGAGGTTTTGGTCGAAATCAAGGCGACGGGTATCTGCCATACAGATTACTACACCTTGTCGGGTGCCGATCCCGAAGGGCTATTCCCGGCTATCTTGGGGCACGAAGGCGCTGGCGTGGTGCTGGAAACCGGTCCGGGGGTTACAAGCGTCAAGGCGGGCGATCATGTCATCCCCTTGTACACGCCCGAATGCCGGCAGTGCAAGTTCTGTCTGTCGCGCAAAACCAATTTGTGTCAAGCGATACGCGCCACGCAGGGCAAGGGCCAGATGCCTGATGGTACCTCGCGCTTCACGGTAGGCGGTAAATCTGTTCATCACTATATGGGAACCTCGACGTTTTCCAATCATGTGGTGGTGCCTGAAATCGCCTTGGCGAAAATCCGCGACGATGCTCCTTTCGACAAGGTGTGCTATATCGGCTGCGGTGTGACGACCGGTGTGGGTGCAGTGGTGTTCACGGCCAAGGTCGAGGCTGGCGCGAATGTGGTGGTATTTGGTTTAGGGGGTATTGGCCTGAACGTCATTCAGGGCGCGAAAATGGTTGGGGCCGATAAAATTATTGGTGTTGACCTTAACCCCAGACGCGAGGCGCTGGCGCGCAAGTTCGGCATGACGCATTTCATTAATCCGTCCGAGGTCGACAATGTGGTCGACCATATTGTTCAGCTCACCGATGGGGGCGCCGACTATTCGTTTGAATGCATCGGCAATACCAAGGTCATGCGTCAGGCGCTGGAATGTTGCCATAAGGGTTGGGGACAATCCATCATTATTGGGGTGGCCGACGCGGGCGCTGAAATTTCAACCCGGCCATTCCAGCTTGTAACGGGGCGGCAATGGAAGGGTTCGGCGTTTGGCGGCGCACGCGGCCGCACCGATGTTCCCAAAATCGTTGATTGGTATATGGATGGCAAGCTCAATATTGATGACCTGATCACACATATTCTGCCACTGGAAAAGATCAACGAAGGATTCGACCTTATGCATCGCGGCGAATCAATACGTTCGGTGGTGATGTACTGATGGCGCCCGACTTACTTGAACTAATCAGCGAACATCGCTGCTTTGGCGGTTGGCAGCGTTTTTATCGCCATACATCGACGACGATTGGCTTGCCTATGCGTTTTTCGGTATTTATCCCTCCCCAGGCCCAAGATGGGCAGCGGGTACCGGTTCTGTTCTTTCTGGCCGGGCTGACGTGTAGCGAGGAAACATTCATGATTAAGGCCAATGCACAGCGCTTCGCTGTCCAGCATGGTCTGATGCTGGTCGCTCCCGACACCAGTCCACGCGGCGCCGGTATCGCCGGCGAAGACGATAGCTGGGATTTCGGCACCGGAGCGGGGTTTTATTTGGATGCCACGCAGCCGCCCTGGAGCACCTGCTACCGCATGGAAACGTATATAGCCGATGAATTGTTCAGAATATGTACCGG
>JBDTLC010000134.1:0-8626 GCA_039935015.1 Paralcaligenes sp.
CAGAAGGGCTGATGAAATCTATCCCGGCCCTCGGAGCCAGACTTCCTCGTCTTACTCAAATCGATGGATCAATGCCGCGCTTGGGCTCCATCCCGCCAGGTTGCGCATTCAACCCGCGCTGCAAACAGGCGGGCGCCCGATGCGTCCGTGAACGTCCCGAGCTAGCTCAGTCCGGTTCATCCGAAGTTGCATGCTGGCTTTATTCAAAAGGCGTAAACCCATGAAGCAAGGTTTGATGGCTCTGCGCGTTACAGGTTTGAGCAAAACATTTGATATTTCTGCGCCTTTGCTCAACCGTATTATCGAACGCAAGCCCGAGCAATATCTGAAAGCAGTCGATGATGTCTCGTTCACGGTCCCGCAGGGCGGTTGTCTAAGCCTGGTGGGTGAGTCCGGTTGCGGAAAATCGACGCTGGCACGCCTCGTCGTTGGCCTGTTCCCCCCAAGTGCAGGTGAAATTCATTTCACCGCCGACGACACCGGAAAAAATCCGTCGATACAAATGATCTTTCAAGACCCGCATGCCAGCTTGAATCCGCGTTGGCGCGTGGTCAACATTATCGCCGAACCCATACGCGAACTAAAGCTGCGTCAAGGCGAGCCCGCGATAAAGAGTCGCGTAGCCGAATTATTGAAAATCGTGGGCTTGTACGAAGAAGATGGGCAAAAATTTCCACATGAATTTTCAGGCGGCCAACGGCAAAGGATTTCCATAGCACGAGCCTTAGCAGGCGAGCCACAATTTCTGGTGTGCGATGAACCTACCTCTGCTTTAGATGTCTCGGTTCAGGCTCAGATATTGAACCTTATGCGCGACCTGCAAGATGAGCTGGGTCTGACCTATTTATTTATCAGCCACGACCTGAGCGTAGTGCGCCACATGTCCGATCGAATCGCGGTCATGTATCTGGGCCGCATCGTCGAAGAAGCGTCTACCGAGGTTCTATTTGAGACGCCCCAACATCCGTACACTAAGCTATTACTGGCGACGATCCCAAACCTGGTTTCGCCGAACCGGACTCGAGAAGTAGCGTCGGGTGAAATCCCAAGCCCCATAGACGCTCCGCCTGGATGCTCATTTCATCCCCGCTGCCCGCTCGCCAACCATCGATGCACGGTCGAAAAACCCCGTATGCGCGAGCTAACGCAGGGCACACGCGTTGCGTGCCATGCGGTCGAAGAAGGACGAACGAGTTAACTTTGCCCTTGGCCTTCGGCGGTTTTAGCACCCACAGGGGCTACCACTACAGAAACTGAAAGTTGAAGTGAAGCACCTTATGATATTACGGCCTGCTCTCCGATCGGTGCTGTTGTACAAAATGCTCAAAGGCGATTGGATCCAAGGGTTTGCTGAAGTAATATCCTTGTATATCGTCACAGCCACGAGCCTGTAGGAAGGCCATCTGCCCGGCTGTTTCCACACCCTCTGCAATCGTGCTGATGCCCAGGCTCTGAGCCATTTGGATGATAGCCGATACGATGGCCTGGTCATCAGGATCGGACTCGATGTCGCGCACGAAACTCTCGTCAATTTTGATCTTGTCGACCTTGAATTGCTTAAGATAACTAAGTGAGGAATAACCGGTGCCAAAATCATCAATGGCCACGCAGATTCCGCGGCGACGAAGTTCATGTATGCGCTGTGCCGCCGTCTCCGGCGCCTGCATCGCCACCCTTTCGGTTAGCTCCAGCGTGAGGCATTCGACCGGCATACCGACCTGTTCCAGGATGCGGCTGATCCTGTCGGGCAAATCCGGCAGATTGAACTGCTCCGCAGATAAATTCACAGCCACCATCAGGTCCGACAGGCCATGATCCCGCCAGTCCCGAGCCTGCTGCAAAGCGGCTTGCAACACCCACTCACCAATAGAAATGATCATGCCTGTAGCTTCAGCAAGCGGTATGAACTCGGTCGGGCTTATGCATCCCCATTCGGGGGAGTCCCAACGCAGCAGGGCCTCTGCGCCAGAAAAACGCTGCGCCGACAGGTGCAACTGAGGCTGATAGACGAGATGTAATTCGCCTTTATGCAGCGCCTGCTTCAGGGCATTGCCCAGCGTCAGCATGCGAATTGCATGCGCCTGAACTTCCGGAGCGAAGAAGCAACTAGCATTGCGTCCCCCACCCTTGGCCTGGTACATGGCCGCTTCGGCATGGCCGACCAGCGTTTCGAACTGATCAGCACCGTTGGGATAGAGCGCGATGCCGATGGACGCCGTCAGCGAAATGGCCTGAGAGGAAAGTTGCAGCGGACGAGAGGCGACCTCTAACAGAGATTGGGCCAAGGCAGCTACATCCTCGGGACTGATATCGGGCAGCACAGCCAAGAAATTATCGCCTGATAATCGCGATAGAAAATCCTGCGTTCTGAGGCCTCGATGCAAACGGCGAGACATTTCCAACAACAGGTCATCTCCCACTTGACGACCCAGGGAATCGTTCACATCCTTAAAATGATCCAGATTGATCCACAGCATGGCTACAGAGGAAGCCTTTTGGCTGACATAACGAAAATGTTCTTGTAGTTGCGCTTGATTGGGCAAGCCTGTCATCTGATCATAAAAGGAAAGCTGGCGTATGCGCTGCGCCGACCTTTCCTTCTCCGTGATGTCTTCCAAGTGAGCGATGTAATTGGCAAATTCACCGTCGCGATTACGCACAGGATAGATCAGGACAGATAACGCACGTTCCCGATCATCCTTGCTGAGATAAGCCAGCTTTCCTTGCCAAGATTTGCCTTCAGCAAGCTGCTCCAGCATAGATTGACGAGAGGCTTCAAGAGTGTGGGTATCAAACACATCAAATAGCCTATGGCCTAATAATTCGCGTTCGGTATAGCCGGTAATGCGTGTATAAGATTCATTGGTCATCGTAATGCGGTACTGCGCATCGGCGACAACAAAGGCGATAGGACTCTGCTCAATGGCCAGAGAAAGCGTGCGCAGGGACTGTTCACTGTCAAGCCGATCTGTGATGTCACGGGAGATGACTATAAAGCATTCTTCTTGACCTGCGTCAACAGGCCGACAAACCACAGATAATTCAAACCAGCGAGGCTTTCCCTTGATCAACAGTTCGATCACTTTTCCGCGAGAACTGCCCGACGATCTAGCCTGAGCGAAGGCCGTCATTATCGTGGCACTGGCCGCCGCAGGCATGATGTCCTGCATCCGAAGTCCGGGCAACTGATCCCTTGACATCAGAAGCCCCGCCTGATGCGACGCATAAACCCCAAGATAGTGTCCCTGCGCATCCATCTCGAACACCAGATCAGGCAACGCATCCAGCGTAGCCTGCAGTCGCCGTTGCGATTCGCGCAATTGGGCATAAGGATGCGACACAGTCTCGACGAACACGGCGCGAAACAAAAAGACATACGCCAGCAACTTGTAGATGTGGCCGAGCAGGTTGTAGACGTCGGCAACCTCGACGTACAGAGTAACAAAGACTTCACTCTGCGCCATGGCACAGGCTGCTGCAAACAAACCACTGGCATCGAAGCGGCGCGGCTGGCGCATCCGCCAGGCAAATAGCGCCGCCGCCAGCAGATTCAAAATAATTAACACGTACTCGAACGTCACTTTGAACGAGGTCAGCCCATGGCCTGCGACGAAGCTGCGGGGTACCCACTCCCCATAACCAAAATATACGATGTACAAAGCCGCGACAGCCGTCAGAACTAGCAGCAGTTGAAGGCGGAACCCACGCAGAGAACCTCTTTTTACCCAGGGCAGCACCGCCACAGCCACTAGCGAGGCAGCGCTAAACGACCGTCCAGCAAGCCAGAAATAGATACTCTTTTCGGGCGAACTTGGAGTGACAAACTCTGGCATCCCCGCATAGGACAGCATGTGGGAGAAGTCCAGTAGCGCAACTCCTAGAAAGACGCTGGCGAGCAAGATGATATTGCGCGAAAGACTCTCACGCCGCAGGGTCCAGACCACCCCGAAAATCGAGACAGAAACGATCAAAGACAGCGTTTCAAGCGCTGTGTGCATAGGCAGAAAGTAGGGAACCCTTGGCGAAGTCGTCGACGCGAGAATGCCTCCGAGCAATAACAACAACACGGTCAGCACACTGACGGTGGCGAATGCTCGACGAGCTTCAGGTTGATGGCTAGAATCGATTAGCATGGTCTGCCAGGGGCCGCCTTACAGACAAAAACCCCTACGCCCTCCCTACAATTCCGTTGCATTGCGAGCGCACGATAACCCAAGAACCCTTCTGGTTGCGCATTAACAAGGTACTTTGCTCACCCAGTGCCAGAAGACTGAATTAGGGTCCCTTGACGTGAAAGTTATCTATTTTCTTTGAGATTGCGAAAATTCATGCCGCTTTTTTCATAAAGAAATACGGACACACTTCAGGAATCAGTTACTTTAGCCCGAAAAGGCTACTCGTGTCACCGCAAGGATGATCTTGCGGGGTATGAACCTATGGCAGTCAGACGTTAAACAGAAAATTCAGCACATCCCCGTCTTTGACTACGTATTCCTTACCCTCGGCGCGCATCTTGCCGGCTTCCTTCGCACCCTGCTCACCTTTGCAGGCAATGAAATCATCGTAGGCAATGGTTTGAGCGCGTATGAAGCCACGCTCGAAATCGGTATGTATAACACCCGCAGCCTTGGGCGCCGTGTCGCCCACGTGAATAGTCCAGGCGCGCACTTCTTTGACGCCGGCGGTAAAGTAGGTCTGCAGTCCTAACAGACGAAAGCCGGCGCGCACGACGCGATTCAAGCCTGGCTCATGCATTCCCATATCTGCCAGGAATACGTCTTTGTCTTCATCATCCAGGTCGGCGATTTCGGCTTCGATCGCGGCACACAGCGCCACCACCGGTGCATTTTCTGCCTCGGCATATTTATTGACGGCATCCAGGTGCGGATTCTGGTGAAAACCGTCGTCCTTGACATTCGCCACGTACATGGACGGTTTGGCGGTAATAAAGCAAAGTGGCTTGATCAACAACTGGTCGTCGGGGTCGAGCCTGAGCGAACGGATGGGGCGCGCCTGGTCAAGAACCGGCATGATCTTTTCAAGCAGGGCCACCATTTTGATAGCGTCCTTGTCGCCTGCCCGGGCGGATTTCTGAAACCGATGCAGGGCTTTTTCGGCGGAAGCCAGATCGGCCAGCGCCAACTCCGTGTTGATGACTTCGATATCTGACAAGGGGTCTATCTTGCCCGCCACATGAATTACATTTTCGTCTTCAAAACAACGCACCACGTGCACAATGGCGTCGGTCTCGCGTATGTTGGCCAAGAACTGGTTGCCTAGCCCTTCACCTTTGGAGGCGCCCGCCACCAGGCCTGCAATATCCACAAATTCAACTACTGCAGGCAGAATGCGTTCAGGCTTGGCAATTTCGGCCAGCGCAGCCAGACGGGCATCGGGCACCTCGACCACGCCCACATTGGGTTCAATGGTGCAAAATGGATAGTTCTCGGCCGCGATGCCGGCCTTCGTCAAGGCATTGAAAAGAGTTGATTTTCCGACGTTGGGCAAACCAACAATGCCGCATTGCAAAGCCATGGATATCCTGAAGTGTAAGAATCAAAAAAGACTATATTGTAGGTCGGAATAGCAGGTGGCAGAAATCGGCGGCGGAGAGCGCGCGCCTTACGTCAACATTTGAGGCATGGCGTGCAGTGCAATCCAAACCACCAACAACGGCCCGCCATTGAATAGCCCATGCAAGAGCATCGATGCACCGACGCCTCGCCGCATCCGCAGCCACCCCAGCACCTGCCCCGTGACCCATTGCGGCAACACCAGCAATGGCATTAGCCAAAACGGTGTGTGGTGCATGGAAAAATTATGCAGATGAACTGCAGCAAACAACAACGCCGAGAAATGAAATACCCAGGGAAACCATCGTTGGTACCGGAGCCGATGGCGCCAGGCCAGCGGCCGCCTCAAATACGCTTGCAAGCGGGATAGGCGGCTTGGCGCCTGCGCCTCTGTCGGCAAAGACATATTTGTTAGATAAGGCATCCAGCACAATAACAATATAAAAGCCAAAAGCACGACCGTCGCCCAACCAGGACCTAAAACCAGTGTCACAACCGCGGCAGGGACAACCCACACTGCCTGGGCAATATGCCGCAATCCATAGCGAAACACTAATTCTTCAACGACGGGCGCCCATATCAGGGCTTGCAGCCAGGGAATATTATTGATATCGAATCGATGATCCGCGCCACCTAAACTTGCTGCCGCAACAGCAATCGGCCCCAGAAAAAACAAATTAAGTGCCCACAAACACAATGCCCACTGCAGCAAACGCCACAAAGACAAAGAAGGAAACCAATCTTCCCACCAGCCGCTGACGGCACCGCGATGGGGCAAACGAGGTGTAAATGAGGGCCGCCTCACAAAATGCCAGAAATCGCGAAATTCGTCGCGAAAACGCAAACGGCCTGCTTCAGCCATGATTCGCTTCATGCAGCTGGCTAATAGCCTGGGTAAACTCGCCGCGCAACAAAGCAGGCACGATAGCCCGGCAACGATCAATAACCTTCTCGATTTCCATCAGCTCCTCACGCCGAGGCGAATGCAGTACAAAATCTACCACTTGCTGGGCCAGCCCCAGGGTGCGCGGGTGCCCAATTCCCAGACGCAAGCGCCAGAAATTAGGGCTGCCTAGAACCGACGTGATATCTCGCAGGCCATTATGACCCGCGTGTCCACCACCCAACTTGAGCTTGACAACTCCCGGGAGCAGATCGAGCTCATCGTGCAGCACCAGCACCTGCTCGGGAACCAGCTTGTAAAACCGCATCAAGGCTCCTGCGGCCTGCCCTGACCGATTCATGAATGTGGTAGGTTTGGCCAATACAACGGCATCGCCTTCAAAACGTGCCTTCGCCACCAAGGCTGAAAACGCCTTTTCAATAGTAAAGCGGGCATTCAGATCGTCGGCCAAATGATCGACCAGCCAGAAGCCGGCGTTATGACGCGTGGTTTCATATTCGGGGCCAGGGTTGCCCAGACCAATAATCAAACGTACGGACGGTGGCATAGTCGGAATCAATAAAATAGGCGATAAAGCAAAACCCCCGGCTGGCGACGCCAGACAGGGGTTGGCGCCAAACTTGCAGTCTGGCGTGGGGCAAGCTCTTTACGCGGCGGGCTTGTCGTCAGCCGGTGCAACAGCGGCAGCGGGGGTTTCAGCGGCGGGGGCATCTTCTGCACTATCGGCAATCGACTTGACTTGGGCCGAAGCCAAAGCAGGATCGGCATCGGCACCATGCGGTACATATACCACACCAACAGGCATGGCAATATCGGACAGGTGCAAAATTGAACCCACAAGAAGCTGGCTCAAATCGACATCGATATACTGAGGCAGATTGGCAGGCAAGCAGGTAATTTCAAGCTCGGTCACCATATGGCTGACAATAGCGCCACTTAGCTTGACGGCGGGCGACTGATCAGCATTGATAAAGTGCAACGGCACCTTGGTGTGCAGCGTCTGCGAGGCATCGACGCGTTGAAAGTCGACGTGCATGACCAACTGCTTGTAGGGGTGCCATTGCACGGAGCGCAGCAAAACCTGCTCACTTGCACCATCCATTTCCATTGTCAGGATCGATGCGTGAAACGATTCTTTGCGCAGCGCATGATAGATTTCGTTATGGTCTAGCTCAATGCTGGCGGGTTGAGCAGTACCGCCGTACACAATGGCAGGCACACGGCCAGCGTGGCGCAGGCGGCGGCTCGCACTCGTACCTTGGACGCTACGCGAAGTGGCGTTGAATTTCATGGAATACTCCAAAAGCAAGGGGCTCTATGCCCTATTAAAAAACACAGCGCACATTACGCTGCGAAGAACAGCTGCCAGCCGCGACCAGCCGACAGCACAAAAAAACTAATCGACGAACAGGGAACTGACCGATTCCGCGTTCGAAATACGCAATATGGTTTCACCCAGCAATGAGGCGCATGAAAGCTGACGGATTTTGCCGCAGGTGCGCGCCGCTTCGGACAAGGGGATAGAGTCGGTTACCACTACCTCGTCGAGATCGGATTCCATAATGCGCTGTACCGCCTCGCCCGATAAAACCGGATGGGTACAGTAGGCGTAAACCGTTCCAGCACCGCGCGCTTTCAAGGCCTGAGCGGCCTTGCACAAAGTGCCGGCCGTATCGACCATATCGTCCATAATTATGCAGGTGCGGCCATCGACTTCACCGATAATATTCATCACTTCCGACACATTGGCGCGTGGGCGACGCTTATCGATAATGGACAGCTCCGCCTCTAGCTGCTTGGCGAGCGCCCGGGCCCGGACCACGCCGCCGATATCGGGCGACACGACGACCAGGTTCTGATAATTGCGGCGCCAGATATCGCCCAGCAAAATCGGTCCTGCATAAATATTGTCGACAGGAATATCGAAAAAGCCCTGGATCTGATCGGCGTGCAAATCCATCGTCAGAACCCGATCGACGCCCACGACCTGCAACATATTAGCCACGACCTTGGCCGAGATTGCCACGCGCGCTGACCGGGGTCGGCGATCTTGGCGGGCATAACCAAAATACGGAATAGCCGCAGTAATGCGTCCGGCCGATGCTCTACGCAACGCATCGACCATGACCATGATTTCCATCAGGCTGTC